>NZ_CP032695.1:1938694-2261810 GCF_003627755.1 Rhizobium jaguaris
CGGCGACACGAATGGGCGGCTTCGAGGCCGAGCGACAAGGCCCCCGCGCCATTTCTGTCAAAGCGGACGCCCGCCCGCTCCAGAGCGGCAATTGCCGCAGGCGCTTCGGCAATGATGCTGGCAGCCACCGCGGGATCGCAAAGTCCGTCGCCGGCAGCAAGCGTGTCGGCGAGATGCAGCTCTGCGCTGTCATCCGCTCCCATGCTGGCGGCGATGCCGCCTTGTGCCCAGGCGCTCGACGTTTCCGCGCCGAGTGCCGAGCGGGTGACGATGACGGCCGGCTGCGGCGCCAGCGTCAGCGCGGCCATCAGCCCGGCGAGACCGCTGCCAATGATGGCCACGCGGTCTGCAAGATCGTGATGAATCTCGGTCATATCGCCAGCATCCTTTCCACAGCCCGACGCGCGGCAACGGCAATTGCCGGATCGACGATCACTTCGTGCTGGTTTTCCTTTAGCGCTTTGCGGATATTGCCAAGCGTGATGCGCTTCATGTGCGGGCAGAGATTGCAGGGCCGGATGAACTCGACATCCGGATGATGGACGGCAACATTGTCGCTCATCGAACATTCGGTCAGCAGCACGACACGCGCCGGGCTCTTTTTGCCGACATAGTCAGACATAACGGCCGTGGAGCCGGCGAAATCCGCTTCCTTGACGACGTCAGGCGGACACTCCGGATGCGCAAGCACCGTCACGCCGGGGTAGTTCTCGCGAAGCTGGCGCACGTCGTCGGCCGTGAAAAGCTCATGCACCTCGCAGTGTCCATGCCAGGCGATGATTTCGACTTTGGTCTCCCGCGCCACGTTCTGCGCCAGATATTCGTCGGGGATCATCAGGACCTTGGGAACGCCGAGCGATTCCACCACCTGCTTGGCATTGCCCGATGTGCAGCAGATATCGGATGCCGCCTTCACCGCAGCGGACGTGTTGACATAGGTGACAATGGGAACACCGGGATGCGCCTGGCGCAGCAGCGCGATGTCTTCCGGCGTGATCGATTCCGCCAGCGAGCAACCGGCGGCCATATCGGGGATCAGCACGGTCTTTTCCGGATTGAGCAGCTTGGCGGTCTCGGCCATGAAATGCACGCCGGCGAGCACGATGATGTCGGCGTCCACGTCGATCGCTTTGCGGGCAAGCGCCAGGCTGTCGCCAACAATATCGGCGACGCCGTGGAAGATCTCCGGCGTCTGATAGTTATGCGCGAGGATGACGGCGTTGCGGCGTCGTTTCAGCTCGAGAATTGCCTCGACATCATCCTGAAACGTCAGCCATTCGGCTTTGGGGATGACACGGCTGACACGATCATAGAGGGAGGATGCGGATACGGGGTAGTTCATGACCGGCTCCTTATTATACTCAGTTTGAGCATATTATGTGCAAATAGATATCCTCGTTATGAGCATATGTCAATTGCGGGAGAGCGGCAATTTTGTTCCGGCGAGTTCGCGTTCTTCAAGGACGGCGCGGCGGAAGCGGAAAAGCTTGGCCGGGCGGCCGCCTGTCTCGCTTTCGGTTGCGCCGGTTTCCTCCACCAGCTCCTGTTGCTCGACCAACCGGCGGAAATTCTGCTTGTGCAGTGTCAGACCCGCCAAAGCCTCGACGGTGCGTTGCAGTTGAAGGAGAGTGAAACTCTCCGGCATCAATTCGAAAACGACAGGGCGATATTTGATTTTCGCGCGCAGCCGCGCCATGCCGGTCGCAAGAATCCGCCGATGGTCAGCAAACATCGGCCGGCCGGAATTGCTCTTCTGAGCGCAACCCGCCTCCAGGACAAGCCCGGCCTCATAAAGAAGCTCGTAGCGCTGCAGGACCAAGTCTTCGTTCCAGGCGGTATCGTTCAAACCAAAGGCAAAATCGGCGCGGCGCCGACGCTGATCAAGCCTGGCCGGATCGCCGGCGACCCAGATATTCAGCCGGCTGACAATATCCTCCAGTACGGCGGGCCGGCCGTGACGATGGTCTTCCCAGGGGAAATATTCGTACCAACCATGCCATCCTGGCCGGCCGGCGCCAGGGGCTGCCTGCTCGCGCACCAGGCCGAGATAGCTGATCGAGATCGTCCGGCCGCCAAGGATCTCGTTGTTCCGATCACGGTCGGCAAAAGTGTAAAGCTGCTCCAGATAGCCGACGGGATGTGCCGTTAGCTCTTGCACCCATTCGCGAAGACCGCTCTGCAAGGTCCGATGCCCGAGCTCAAACGGTCCCGACGGCAATGCATCGCCTGACCGCACCGTCATAACCCTGGGATCATTGCCGGTAACGGCCGTCAGAACCGCGATCAATTCGGCGTGCGCAAGTCCGATGGTCAAGGAAATTCCCTATCTTGTTCGAGCTTTACTTTTCTCGCACGAAGCGCCGCCTAAGCCAATGCAGCCGTTCGGCGACTCCACGTTTCTCAACATCGCAAACATTTCCAAACTCCTGGCATGCCGGTGCTTGTCTCCACCAAAGGCATTGCAAGCGCGCTATTGATATATTGATGCATTAGTGCTCTAGTGTACCGATGAGGAATGCCTGCATATAGGATCTGGGAGGATATTATGAGCAATATTGGACTGAAGGAGCAGGCAAGCTCCGCCATGATGCGAAGGGTGGCGATCGCCTCCTGCATCGGCACCACCGTCGAGTGGTATGATTTTTTCATCTATGCCACTGCTTCGGCGCTGGTTTTCAACAAGCTGTTTTTTCCGAGTTTCGATCCGCTCGTCGGCTCGCTGGTCGCCCTCGGCACCTATGCCGCCGGATTCTTCGTGCGCCCGATCGGCGGACTGCTGTTCGGCTATCTCGGCGACCGCTATGGCCGCAAGAGCGCACTGGTCACCACGCTTTTGATCGTCGGCGTCGCCACTTTCGTCATCGGTTTGATGCCGACCTATAGCAGCATCGGCATCGCCGCTCCCTTGATCCTGCTGTTCATCCGCATGCTGCACGGTTTCGGTATCGGCGGAGAACAGGGCAACGCGATCCTCATCATGTGCGAGCATGCGCCCGCCAAAAGGCGCGGTTATTTCGGTTCGTGGGTGCAGACGGGTGCGCCGGCCGGCTTCATCCTGCCGCTTGGCATCTTCGCCGTGTTGACGACGACGCTGTCGGATGAGGCTTTCATGAGCTGGGGCTGGCGTATACCCTTCCTGCTCAGCCTCGTGCTGATCGCCGTCGGCATGTATATCCGCCTGCAGCTGACGGAATCGCCGCTGTTCCTGGAAATGCGCAAACGCCGTGCGGAAGACCCGCATCCGCTGGTCGAGATCGTCAGGAAATATCCGCGTTATCTTGCTCTTGGCTGCGGCACCAAATTTGCCGAAAGCGTTGCCTTCACCAGCTTTGCCGTGCTGATCACCGCCTATGCGACGAGCCGCGGCGTGGCGCGGCCGGTGATGACAACGGCATCGCTCGTCGCAATCGTACTGGAACTGATCAGCATGCCGTTTTGGGGCGCCCTTTCCGATCGCATCGGCCGTAAACCCGTCTATATCCTGGGTGCGGCGACAGTCCTTCTGGCAAGCTTTCCCACCTTCGCACTGGTCTATTATCGCGTCGACAATTACATCTGGGTCGGCCTGACGTCGGCGCTGGCGATCGGCCATAGTGCTATGTATGGGCCGCAAGCAGCCTATTTCGCCGAATTCTTCCCGACGCGAGTCCGCGCCAGCGGCGTCTCGTTCATCCAGCAGATCGGCGCGCTGATCGGTTCCGTCGGGACGCTCGCCGCAGGTTGGCTGCTGACGCTTTTGAATGGTGCGCCCTGGGCGCTTGCCGGCTTCATCGCTGTCGGCTGTGCTGTTACCATCGCCTGCACGGTGGCGCTGCCGGAAACGGCACCGCGCCTAGGGCGATGGAAGGATCTGGTCGATAGCTTGACATCCGGCGACGATGTGGACGCCCGCAGACAGCGCGCATAAGCAAGAAACAAGATGATATCAGCATTCGAAATATTCTCCGACCGAAGGGGCCTTCTCGGCGAAAGCCCGGTCTGGTCGGGGGATGGCAAAAGTCTCTGGTGGGTCGACACCGAAGGTTGCCGTCTGCTGCGGACGGACGCGGCATCGGGCAGAACTGAGGTTTGGGATGCACCGGAAGCTGTCGGTTGCATCGCCCTGCGGCCGGATGGGATGCTGCTGGCGGGTCTTGCCAGCGGCATTTTTCTCTTCGATCCGGCAAACGGCCGTTTCGACCTGGCCTGCTCACCGGAGAGCCGCGCGGATGTTCGCTTCAACGACGGCGCCGTCGACACTGCAGGCCGTTTCTGGGCTAGCACCATGCACCTGGATCTCACGGAACCCGCGGGAGCCATATTCTGCATCGAGGCCGGTTTTACCCACCGCCGCCTTTTCGATAACCTGTGGACACCGAACGGGCTCGCGTTCGATCCCGTTCGCCACCGCATGTATTTCTCGGATTCTCATCCCACCGTGCAAACCATCTGGGTCTGTGACTATGATCTCGGCACGGGAGCGCCAAGCAATCGCCGCGTCTTTGCGACGACGCATGATTTCGCAGGCCGGCCCGACGGGGCATTCATCGATGAGGACGGGATCTACTGGATCGCCGGCGTCGGTGGATCGCAACTTCTCCGCTTCGCGCCATCAGGCGAAGCGCTGGAACCGATACCCTTTCCGGTGACGCATCCAACCAAGATCGTTATGGACAGAGCCAATCCCCGCTCCGTTTTCGTGACGACCAGACGCACCGCCCCGGAGGAGGAAGCACACGCCTCCGGGCATGTGCTTCGCGCGACGTTGTCCTGACCGTAACCAATTAGCCGCCTATCGGCTGAGGTAATCCGGATATTTTTCGCAGATGAGATCGATGATCGACAGCGTGCCCGAAAGATGCTTGCGAAGCGCCGCCACAGCCTGCTCAACCTCCCCAGACTGAACAGCGTCGACAATGGCATGGTGATCGGCGATGACCTGCTGCAATTTGCCGGGCATCGGCAGGTTCAGCATGCGAAGCCGGTCGAGATGGACGCTCTGGCGCCGGACGGTTGCCCAGAGGCCCAGTATGCCGGCCCTTTCGAAGAGAACGCGGTGGAAATCCTTGTCGAGACCATCGAAGAGATCGTAGGTTTCAGGCGACATGACATGCTCCTGCCGCACCAGAACATGCCGCAACGCTGCCGCCGTTTCCTCGGACGAATCGGCCGTCAGCCGGCGGATGGCCTCCAGCTCGATCGACAAACGCAGGAAGTGCGCCTCGACGGCGTTGCCGATATCGATCCTGGCGACGACGGTGGCATATTGCGGATAGACCTCGACGAGCCCCTCCTCTTCAAGCCTGATCAGAGCGTCGCGAACTGGCGTCTGGCTGACGTTGAATTCGCTCTGAAGCGAGATGCGCGACAGGACGGTGGTCGGCGGCAAACTCATTGAAAGAATACGCGACCTCAGGATTTCCAGGATCTGCGGCGCGACCTGGCGGGAGCGGTCCAAGGCGAATTCTTTCGGGTTTACTTTCACTGGCTACCTTCCTGGTTGAGAGCGTCAGATCATAAAGCACAATTTAGGGCTTGATGCACTGATACATTAGTGCTTTAGTCAATTTATGCAAACGCGATTTCAAGGGTCTGCGCGATCTGGGAGGACATAATGAGAGGATTTCTTCACGGCCTGACCGCGGCCGCCATGATGCTGGCTGGCGCTTTTTCGGCCGGCGCTGCCGAAAAAACCGATATTTCGATCACGCGGCAGCCAGGCATTCTTTATCTCGTCAGCCATGTCATGGAGACGCAGAAGCTGATCGAGAAACGCGCCGAAGCGGACGGCCTGCCGGGCGTCAAGGTCGAATGGCGCACCTTTAGCGGCGGCGGGGCGCAAACCGATGCGCTTCTTTCCGGCAGCGTCGACATCGTCAATACCGGCACCGGCAATCTGTTGCTGCTCTGGGACCGCACCAGGGGCAAGGTCAAGGGTATCGTCACCAACTCCGCGCAACCGGTCATCATGGTCTCACGCGATCCGCGCATCAAATCTCTAAAAGACATCCAGCCGGGTGACAAGATCGCCGTGCCGACGGTCGGCGTTTCGACGCAGGCGATCCTGCTCCAGATGGCGGCCGCTCAGATGTACGGTGACAATCAGGTCCACAAATTTGATGCCAACACGGTACAGCTTGGCCATCCCGACGCCATGGCAGCGCTTGCAAACCAGAACCATGAAGTGAAGAGCCATTTCTCGGCCCCGCCTTTCCAATATCTGGAACTCAAGCAGCCGGGCGTTCATGAGGTCGTCAATTCGCGCGACATTATCGGCGGTGAGCTGACGCAAGGCACCTTCTTTACGACGACGCAATTCGCCGGCGCCAATCCGACGATCATTAAGGCCGTGCGCGAAGCAACCGCGGACGCTATCGATGTGATCAAAAAGGACCCCAAGAAGGCAGTCGAGGCTTACAAGACGGTCAGCGGCGACAAGACCAGCGTCGACGATCTCTTGGCGATCCTCAATCAGCCGCACATGATGGAATTCCGCATGGATCCGCAGGGAACCATGAAATTTGCGGCGCACCTCTACAAGATCGGGACCTTGAAGACGATGCCCAAGGCCTGGACCGATTACTATCTGCCCGAAGCGGCGGATCTGAACGGCAATTGAAGCCTGTTGGCGGCGCCAATGCCGCCTTCAGCTATCTCTCTTGGAGGAGCCTTATGCTTCAGGCAAAAATTGCAGCCGATGGCCTACCGACTGAAACGGCCGTGGCAAAACCACTCTTGAACGTCGACAAGGTGACGCTTCGCTACAAGACGCCGAACCTTTTGATTACCGCCACCGAAGAGGTCAGCTTTTCGGTCGCCCAGTCCGATCGCTTCGTGCTCCTCGGGCCGTCGGGTTGCGGAAAATCGACATTGCTGAAGGCTATCGGCGGCTATCTGACGCCGACGGCGGGTCGTATCGAAATCAAGGGGCAACCAGTTAAGAAGCCGGGAGCCGACCGCATGATGGTCTTCCAGGAGTTCGACCAGCTCCTGCCGTGGAAAACCGTCCTTGAAAACGTCATGTTTCCGTTGACGACCGCCAGACGCCTGCCTCGTGCAGAAGCCGAAGCCATCGCCCGCGACTATATCGAGAAGGTCAAGCTCACGCGCGCCGTCGATACCTATCCGCACATGCTTTCGGGCGGCATGAAGCAGCGTGTGGCGATCGCCCGCGGCATGGCCATGCAGCCCGATATCCTGCTGATGGACGAGCCCTTTGCGGCACTCGATGCGCTGACCCGCCGGCAAATGCAGGATGAGCTTCTGCAGCTCTGGGAGGATACGCGTTTCACCGTCATCTTCGTCACGCATTCGATCGCCGAGGCGATCAAGATCTCCAACCGCATCCTGCTGCTTTCGCCGCATCCCGGCCGCGTCAAGGCCGAGATCCACAATGTCGAAGCAGTCCGCCACGACACCGCAGCCGCCGCCAAGCTGGAGCAGGAAATCCATCACATGCTGTTTGCCGAAACAGGACATAGGGAATAGGCCATGAGCGCACCGCAGATCATCCTCGCGGCCGAGAGGGCCGAACCCTCAGGCCACATCGCTGCAGTCGAGCAGAAGCTCGGCGCCGTCGAGCTTCTTTGGCAATCGAGCCTCTTCCGCAAATCGCTGCTGATCGTTGTCCTGGCCGTCATCTGGGAGACCTATGCACGGCATCTCGACAATCCGCTGCTTTTCCCGACGCTCAGCGACACGCTTATGGCACTCTACGATCGTTTTTCCGATGGCGTGCTGCCCGAACGCATCTGGACCACGCTGAAGATTTTGGTCACAGGCTATGTCACGGGGACGGTGCTCGCCGCCATCCTGACCGTCGTTGCGATCAACACGCGCATCGGCACCGACTTCCTCGAAACCATGACGGCGATGTTCAATCCGCTGCCGGCGATCTCACTGCTGCCACTCGCCCTCATCTGGTTCGGTCTGGGGCCTGCGAGCCTCGTCTTCGTGCTCGTACATTCCGTTCTGTGGGCTGTTGCTCTCAACACGCATGCGGGCTTTCTCGGCGTTTCGCGCACGCTGCGCACGGTGGGCGCCAACTACGGACTGACCGGACTTTCCTACGTATTTCGCATTCTCATCCCCGCCGCCTTCCCGTCAATCCTGACCGGCCTGAAGATCGGCTGGGCCTTTTCCTGGCGTACATTGATCGCCGCCGAATTGGTCTTTGGCGTTTCCTCCGGCCAAGGCGGGCTTGGATGGTTCATCTTCGAAAACCGCAACCTTCTCGACATACCCTCGGTCTTCGCCGGCCTGCTGACGGTCATCGTCATCGGCCTTATCGTCGAGAACCTGGTTTTCCAGACAATCGAGCGCAGAACCTTGCAGAAATGGGGAATGAAAGAATGATGCGCAGCCGAATTATCTCCTCGACCAATTATTGAATACAGGGCTGGAACATAATGAGTAATAGGAAGAAACCGGCGGAACTGCGCAGTGCCAGATGGTTCGCGCCCGATGACTTGAGAAGTTCCGGACACCGTTCGCGCACCATGCAGATGGGCTACGCACCGGAAGAATGGACGGGCAAGCCAGTCATTGCCATCCTCAACACCTGGTCCGACGCTAATCCCTGCCACGCCCATTTTAAGCACCGAGTCGAAGACGTGAAGCGCGGCATCTTTCAGGCCGGCGGCTTTCCTCTCGAACTGCCGGCGCTGTCCCTGTCGGAAAGCTATGTCAAACCAACCACCATGCTCTATCGCAATATGCTGGCGATGGAGACGGAGGAACTGCTGCGCTCGCACCCGGTCGACGGGGCCGTGCTGATGGGCGGCTGCGACAAGACCACGCCCGGCCTCGTCATGGGAGCGCTCAGCATGGGCTTGCCGATGATCTACCTGCCCGCAGGCCCGATGCTGCGCGGCAATTACCGCGGCGAATATCTGGGCTCCGGGTCGGACTCCTGGAAGTTCTGGGACGAGCGCCGCGCCGGCACGATTTCGGAAAAGGAATGGGTGGAAGTCGAAGCCGGCATTGCGCGCTCCTACGGCCACTGCATGACGATGGGCACGGCGAGCACCATGACTGCGATCGCCGAGGCGTTGGGCCTGACCTTGCCCGGCGCAAGCTCGATCCCGGCAGCCGACTCCAACCACATCCGCATGTCGTCAGCCGTCGGTCGGCGTATCGTCGAGATGGTCTGGGAGGACCTTGTCCCCTCGAAGATCGTCACTGCGGCCGCCATCGGTAACGCCGTTGCCGTGGCGATGGCAACAGGCTGTTCTACCAACGCGGTCGTGCATCTGATCGCAATGGCGCGACGCGCCGGCGTCGACCTTACGCTGGACGATCTTGACAGGGCTGGCCGCACGACACCGGTGCTTGCCAATATTCGGCCGACGGGCAAGGCCTATCTCATGGAGGATTTCTACTATGCCGGCGGCCTGAGCGCACTGATGGCGAAGCTCTCCTCCAAGCTCGATCTCTCCGCGCTGACCGTTTCCGGCGTCACCCTCGGAGAAACGCTGGAGGGCGCCAAGTGCTACAACGACGACGTCATTCGTTCGCTCGACAATCCCGTCTATCATGAGGGGTCGCTTGCGGTTCTGAAGGGCAATCTCGCCCCGACCGGTGCCGTCATCAAGCCGGCCGCCTGCGATCCGCGTTTCTACAAGCATCAGGGACCGGCATTGGTGTTCGACAGCTATCCGGAAATGAAGGCGGCAGTCGATGATGAAAATCTCGACATCACCCCCGACCACGTCATGGTGCTGCGCGGCGCCGGCCCTCAGGGCGGCCCTGGCATGCCGGAATGGGGCATGCTGCCGATGCCGAAGGCATTGCTGAAAAAGGGCCATCGCGACATGCTGCGCCTGTCCGACGCCCGGATGAGCGGGACGAGCTATGGCGCCTGCATCCTGCATGTCTCGCCGGAATCGCATGTCGGTGGCCCGCTGGCGTTGCTGAGGAACGGCGACATCGTTCGCCTCGATCTCGAAGCGCGACGGATCGACATGCTGGTGGACGAAGATGAATTGCAGCGGCGGCGCGATGCCTGGGTCAAGCCCGCGGAAAAATTCGGCCGCGGCTATGGCTGGATGTTCGCTCGTCATGTGGCGCAGGCGGACACCGGCTGCGACTTCGATTTTCTGGAAAACGGTTTCGGCCCGACGCCGGGCGAACCCGACATTTATTGACCACAAGGGACGATATCATGAGCAACTACGTGCTGAGCGGCGAGACACGCAACAAGCTGATGGGCGTGGCGACGCCGACGATCGCCACCGCCCTTTTCAAGCGCGGCTTCCGCAATCAATTCATCCAGGATGTCCACCCGCTGTCGCCGAAGAAGGCGAACATGGTCGGCCAGGCCTTTACACTCCGCTACATCCCAGCGCGCGAAGACCTGAATACGCTCGATGTCTTCCGCAACCCGGAGCATCCGCAGCGCGCTGCTGTCGAAGCGTGCCCGCCCGGCGCTGTTCTGGTCATGGATAGCCGCAAGGATGCACGCGCGGCTTCGGCCGGCTCGATCCTGATATCGCGGCTGCAGGTGCGTGGTGTCGCCGGCGTTGTGACGGATGGCGGCTTCCGCGACAGCCCGGAAATCGCCAATCTCGATATCCCCGCCTATCATCACCGCCCGTCAGCGCCGACGAATCTGACGCTGCATCAGGCAATCGAAATAAATGGACCGATCGGCTGCGGCGATGTAGCGGTCTTCCCCGGCGACGTTCTCGTCGGCGACAATGAGGGTGTTATCGTCATCCCTGCTCACCTCGCCGACGAGATTGCCGAAGAGACTGTAGAAATGACCGCTTACGAGGATTTCGTCACCGAGGAAGTCTTGAACGGCGCGACCATCATCGGACTCTACCCGGCAACCAGCGACGCACCAAAAGCCAAGTTCGCCGAGTGGCGGAAACAGAAAGGCCGCTGATCGGTGTTTTCAACCCGGCCGGCACGCCAAATCAAAATCCCGTCGCCAGTCATGGCGGCGGGATATTTTCTCGAGAAATGATTGAATAAGAACGACTTATCCTGCCCAACTCATCCGATTGAGGAAGAAGCTTTCATTGGGCGTCGGCTGGAAATTCAGCGCCTTGGCCGCGCCGTAGATCGCGTCCATTTGGTAAAGCGGCACCGTGGGCACTTGGTCTACGACGAACTGGCCGATCTTTTCATAATCCGCCAACCGCTTCTGTTCGTCCAACGAAGAGCCTGCCTCGTCCAACAGGGCGTCGATTTCGGGTTTCTCGACAATCGTCCAAGTGCTTCCTGAGTGGAACAGGTAATTCAAGACGCCATCGGCATCCTGGCAGGCGCAGGAATTGGTGCTGATCGCCAAGGCCGGAGCGTTGGTCGGGCCTTTCTGGACGAGCTGCAGGAAAGTCGGCGTGTCGACCTGCGAGATCTCGACGTCGAAACCGACCTCCTGCAGTTCCTGCAGGATTGCTTCGGCGACGCGTTGGTCGAAGAAGGCGCCAATGGTCAGCTGAAACTTCGCCGGCTTGCCGGCGCTGGAGATCAGGGCCTTCGCCCTATCCGGATCATAGGGTAGCCCGGTAATCTTGTCGCTCCACCCGAAATGCGCTGGCGTCATCATCTGACTGACAGGCTTGTCGAAGCCACCGAGGATGCCCCGTGTGATTCCCTCTTTGTCGATGGCATAGGCGAGCGCCTGGCGCAGCTCCAGTTTGTCGAAAGGAGGCTTGTTCGGATTGATGCGGATAAAGGCCATTCTTTCCGTCAATACCGGCACGGCCTTGACGGTCTGCGAGCCATCCAACTGCGCCGCTTGATCTGAGGACAGGGCGCGGGCGAAATCGCTAACGCCTGCCTGCAGATCCGCAAGCCGAGTCGAAGCATCCGGTACGGCGCGGAATACGGCCTGCTCGAACGGACCTTTGTTACCCCAGTAACCATCATAACGGACAAGCGTGACGGAAACGCCGCGATCCCATTTGACGAACTTATAGGGACCGCTGCCGACCGGCGCGAGATTGAACGCCTGGTTGCCGACATTCTGCACCACATGCTCGGGAACGATGGACAGTTTGGTCAACTGCGCCAGCAGAGCTGGATATGGCGTCTGCAACGTCAAAGTGACTTCATGATCGCCGGAAACCTCGGCCTTAGCGATCTTGGCGAACTGGCTGAGCTGCGGGCTTGCCAGCTTCGGATCGATGATGCGATTGACGCTGAAGGCAACGTCTTCGGCCGTCAGCGGCGTGCCATCGTGAAAAGTGACGTCGCCGCGCAGGGTGAAGGCGATCTTTGTGTCCGACAGGTTCTTCCATGAGGTGGCGATCTCCGGAACGATCTTGCCGCTATTGTCGCGTGTGACGAGGTTGTCGAAAATATTGCGATAGACGAAATAACTGTCCGGGTTCCATTGAAGCTGCGGATCGAGTGTCGACGGCTCGTTGACGAGATCCACGACGATCTGCTGCTTTTCGGCAGCCTGGGTCATCACGGCGAATGGGAAAAGGGCCAACCCAAGAACGGCCGTGAAAACAATAACCTTGCGTAGCATCGTGATCTACTCCTTTAGGATTTTGGCGCTCTCACGTGGCATGCAGCGGAATGGCCGCCCTGCTGGAGGGCCTCAAGCTCGGGAGAGATCGTTCGGCAGACAGGTACGGCGATGGGGCATCGGGTCGAAAAGCGGCAGCCCGCCGGCGGATTGGCAGGGCTCGGCAGATCGCCTTGCAGGATGATGCGCTGCCGGTGGCGCTGCGCTCTCGGATCAGGCAGCGGTACAGCGCTGAGCAACGCTTCGGTATAAGGATGAACCGGGTTCGCAAAAACCTCCGCCGTCGATCCGGTCTCGGCGATCCGGCCGAGGTACATCACGGCGACGCGATCGGCAAAGTGGCGTACGACTGAAAGGTCGTGCGAAATGAACAGATAAGAAAGGCCGAGGCGCTGCTGCAATTCAAGCAGCAGGTTCAAGATCTGTGAGCGTATCGATACGTCGAGCGCAGAAACCGGTTCGTCGAGGATGAGGAGCTTGGGCTGCAGCGCGATGGCGCGGGCAATGACGATACGTTGCCGCTGACCGCCGGAAAAGGCGTTGGGCTTACGATCGGCATGGCTTGGATTGAGCCCCACAAGCTCCAGCAATTCCGCAACACGTCGCCGGCGTTCTTCCCGCGTGCCGGCACCGTGGACGATCAGAGGCTCGGCAATGCTTTCACCGATGGTAAGCTTGGGATTGAGCGCCGAAACCGGGTCCTGGAATACGATCTGGATATCCCTGGAAAGATCGGCGCGGCGCACCGAGGCGTCGCTGGTGACATCTTCCCCATTGAAGACGATCCTGCCCGACGTCGCTGGCTGCATTCCGAGGATCGTGGCGCCGAGCGTCGACTTGCCGCAACCGGATTCACCGACCAGCGCCAGGCTTTCGCCGGCCGCAATATCGAGATCGACGCCATCGACCGCCTTTAGCCAACCGACCGGCCGGCCGAGAAAACCGCCGCGGACCGGGAAATGCACGTGAAGATCGTGTACGGAAAGGAGCGGCGCGGTCATGCGAGCCTCCCAGTCAGGTCCTGATGCCAACAGGCGGCCCGGCGGTCGATGCCGGCGGCCGCAAGCGCCGGCGTTTGCCGGCACTGCTCATCAGCCAACGGGCAGCGCGTCGAAAACCGGCATCCCTCCGGCCAGGCGCCGATATCCGGCACCGCGCCGCTGATGGTCGGCAACAGGGTCTTGGCCTCGCCGTCGAGCCTTGGAATGGTCGATAGCAGCATGCGCGTATAGGGGTGTCTTTGCTCGTCGAAGATTGCATCGACGGACGCCTCTTCGACGATCCGGCCGGCATACATCACCGCTACACGGTCGGCGATATCGGCAACGACGCCCATATCATGGGTAATCAACAGGATCGCCGTGCCGGTTTCGGCGCGCAATCGCTTCATCAGTTCCAGGATCTGCGCCTGGATCGTCACATCGAGCGCGGTCGTCGGCTCATCGGCAATCAGGAGGCGCGGCCGAGTGATCAACGCCATGGCGATCATTGCCCTCTGGCACATGCCACCCGACAATTCGAAGGGAAACTGATGGAACCGCATCGCCGGCTCAGGGATGCCAACTTCACCGAGCATAGCAATCGCCTGCCGCTGCGCCTCTTTGCTCCCAAGCGCACGGTGGACGACTAGGCTTTCAGCAATCTGCTTGCCGATCGGCATCAGCGGATTGAGCGAGGCGACAGGCTCCTGAAAGATCATCGCCATCTCGTCGCCGCGCAGGCGCTTCATGGCGGCACTGTCGAGTTCGGTCAACTCTTTGCCGTTCAGCCGGATCGAACCCTTTTTTCGTGCTGCGACGCGCGGCAACAGGCCCATGACCGAAAAAGCCGTCATCGACTTTCCGCAGCCGGATTCACCGACCAGCGTGACGATTTCGCCCGCACGGACCGAGAAGCCGACACCATCGACGACAGGCCTGCCGCCAATTGAGATATGCAGGTCTTCCACGGTCAGAACCGGCGTCGTCATCTCGGGTTTGCCTCCCGAACGGCGGCCCATGGATTCTTTGGGTGGACCATCCCGATGTTGACGCCATCCCGGCGCAGGACTGCCGAGGGCACGGCGAAATTGACGGGATAGAGCGTGTCTTCGATGATATCGACCTTGAATTCGGACGCGACCGCAGCAGCAACATCGGAGGCCGCGGCACGGTTGATGCGGATGGTCGTGCCGCTGGCGTCGATACGCGGGCTGAGTAGCGCCTCCTGTAATGACAAGCCGTAAGCCGCCACATAGGTGAGGATCTGCGTCACCGCCGGAACGATCTGCCGGCCGCCGGCAGCGCCGAGCGCCAATTCCGGCACGCCGTCGCGGGTCGCAACGATGGGACACATATTGGCAAGCGGCCTGCTCGCCGGCGCGATCGAATTGGGCTGGCCCGGGCGCGGATCGAACCACATCATGCCATTGTTGAGAGCAAAGCCCGTCTCCGGCACCACCACCTTCGAGCCGAAGCGCGACAGGAGCGTGTTCGTCAGTGCGACCATGGTGCCATCGCCGTCGACGACGCTGATATGGCTGGTGCAGCTCTCGCCTGCGGCATGGCCGAGATGCTTGAGGCGGTATTCGCTGGCACCGCGTATCGCACGGGCAAAGGCCAATGCCGCAGCCCCACCAAAGGGATCGTCCTTCGGCAGGCTCGCCTCCAGTTTTGCCAATGCCGCGCAGAGCGTCGGGCCACCCGACAGGCCAGGGACCGCATGGACGATCAGGCCCCTAAAATCCTGCGTTAACGGCGCAAGCCAGCGCGGAGCATAGCCGGAAAAATCCTCTCTCGAAAGCACCGAACCGCCGCCGGCTAGGCCTGCGACCAGCAGCTCGGCGATCTCGCCCTCGTAAAAATCGCGTGGGCCGGCCGCGGCCAATTTTTCCAGCATCCTTGCCTTTGCCTTCATCAGCAGAAAGGCTTTTCGCCCGCCCTCCGGCACGCGCGGTGCGCGGCCATTGTGCAAGAACAAGTCCGATGCCGCGGGGAACTGCGCCAAATTGGCGCCGTCGATCGCCAACGCCAGCGCGGCATACCAATCGAGCTGCAAGCCGCGATGCGCCTGCTCGATGGCAGGGGCCAGGGCATCAGCCCAGGAGATGGTGCCATAACGCGAAAGGGCTTCCGCAAAGCCGGCTACCGCTCCCGGCACGCAGATCGATCCATAGCCGATCAGATTGCGGTCACCCTCGACCGACGGCCAATCGAACCAGTCGCCGTCGCGGCCCGGGACGAGCGGATAATCGGCAGGATTAAGCGCTGCCGGCGAGATGACGTTGAAATCGAGAACGTCGACTGCACCGCTGCCGCCCTCGGCTCGAACCATGAAACCGCCGCCGCCAATGCCGGATAGCCACGGCTCGACGACACTCAAGACCAGCGCGGTGGTTACAGCCGCGTCGACGGCATTCCCGCCTGCCGAAAGCACGGCTGCCCCTGCCTCTGCCGCAAGCCAATTCTGGCAGGCGACCATGCCGTGTTTGCTGCGCACCTCGCGCTTACCGATCTGCCAGGTCTCGTTCATTTGCGCAGTCCAGATTGATGGGGGCCCGATCGAGAGCCGAACCGCGAAGCGCCAATTGCGGCGGGAATGGCAGGCTCGACCGCGAAGCGCCCCTTATTACCCGACGCTACGTGGTGACAGGCAATGTCTGCTGCGGTGGCGACCCAGCTCGATGGCTCGGCGGTGATCGTGTCGAGCAGCTTTTCGAGCATGGCGATTCGCTGTGCCCGGCCAGATATCCAGTCGTGAATGGTCAGCGTGAACAGCCCGCCGAAGCGATGCAGCGTGCGCCATTCCGTCAGCCAATCGTCCAGCACTTGCGAGCCGGGATAGGGAGCCCAACGTTCATTGCCGCTATTCTCGAACTTGAAGAAGATCGCGTCATCGATTGCCCATTGCACAGGAATTTCGACCGCCCCGTCAATTTCGTAGGGATGATCGAAGCCCATGAGAGACGAATCGTAAGCAAGGCCGTTGCGGCGGATTTCTGCCAGCATATGCGGTGTCAGTTCCCAGGCCGGCGAGCGGAAACCCACCGGCTTTTGCCCGGTCTGCGCCACGAAGAGCGCCAGGCTGGCGTCAAGAGCAGCGCTGAATTCCTCATCACCGATATCGCCGACGAGCTCGTGGAAATATCCGTGCAACCCGATCTCATGGCCTGCCTCGATCAGCGCCGGCAGGAGGTCTGGATTGGATTCGGCAATGACAGCAGGCACATAGAAGCTTGCTTTCACGTTATAGCGAGCAAAGAGATCGAGGATGCGCGTTATGCCCGTGCGAAGGCCGAAGCGGCGGATTTCCAATCGCGACAAGCGATTGGACGCGCCGTCGCGCTGCTCCCAGAGAAAGGGAGCGGTCGCATCGACGTCGACGCTCAAGAGCACAGCGCTTTTCTTGCCGACTGGCCATTCATAGGCGGGGAAAGATGAAAAGCCGCCGCGACGCTCAACCGCACCCTGGGTCATAATGCTTTCCTTTCAGGAGCTTACAGCGGCTTCTTCTTAGCTTGATAGACGGCGAGCGAGCCGATGGAATTGCCGCCATCGGCGGCCAGCGTGGCGCCGGTGATATAGGCGGCGGCATCCGAGGCAAGGAAGAGGACGGCGTTCGCCGCGTCGGTCGGCTGCGAGGGACGGCCAAGCGGAATATTGCCGCGCACATTGTCGATGTGCTCCTGAGTCAGGTGACTGACCTCACTGCCGGGCGCGAAGCCCGGTTCGACGATGTTGACCCGGATACCGAATTCAGCAAGCTCAAGGGCAAGACCCTTGTTCAACCGGTCAAGCGCCGTCTTGGAAACGCAGTAAGGCACGACGCTGCGCCGCATCTTGCGCGATGCGCCGGAAGAGATGTTGACGATCGAACCCTTGACGCCCTGATCGATCATCTGGCGCGCAACACCCTGCGACAGCAGGAAAGGGGCGCGCAGATTGATGCCGAAAATCTTATCCCAATCATCCGCATTGATATCGAGGAGGAAGCCGGACGGATAGATACCGGCATTGTTGACCAGAACGTCGGCCGCGCCCCAGTTTTCGGCGATGTAGGCGAGCAGCGCCTTGATGTCGGCATCCGAGGTCAGGTCTGCCGCAAATTGCAGATGTGCGCCGCCGCCGAGATTTTCGGTGGCGATAGCAAGCCTATCCGGATCCCTGTCAGTCAGCAGGACGCGCGCGCCGGCATTTGCGAAGGCCTGCGCGATCCAACCGCCGAAAATGCCCGCCGCACCGGTGACGACAACGCGCTTACCTTTGAAGTCTTCTGAAAAATCAACCATGGGATTCAATTACTCCGTGGGTCGAGGCGATCACGTAAGTGGTCGCCGATGAAATTGACGGACAGGACGAGAAGAAAGAGTGCAAGGCCGGGCATGACCGAGAGCCACCATGCGGTCGCAACGTAGTTGCGCCCTGTCGAAAGCATCGCGCCCCAGCTCGCCGTCGGCGGCTGCACGCCGAGGCCGAGGAAAGAAAGGCCCGCTTCGAACAGCACCATCAGCCCGAATTCAAGCGTAGCGACGACGATGAGTGCGCCGGCGATGTTGGGCAGCACGTGTCGCCACAGCACACGAAACCACCCCGCCCCCATGAACCGGGCCAGACGCAGATAGGGCATATTGGCGACCGTCAGTGTCTGACCATAGGCAACGCGCGCATAGCGCGGCCAACGGGTCAGCGCCAGAACCAGGACGACGTTCAGAAGGCCCGGCCCAAGCACGGCAACCGTGATGATCGCCAGCAAAATGGCGGGTACCGAGAGAACGATATCGACCAGGCGCATGATGAATGTCTCGGTCCAGCCACGATAGAAGGCCGCAAGCATGCCGATGACGCATCCCGAAATGCCCGAGAGCAGCACCGAAGCAACCGCAACGAACAGCGAGACCCGAGCGCCGTAGATCAGCCGGCTCAGCGTGTCGCGGCCCAGTTCATCCGAACCGAAGACGTAGAGCGTGTTACGCACCACCGTGCCAGGCGGCTTCAACCGGCCGAGGAGGTTTTGCACATTCGGGTCATGCGGCGCGATCAACGGAGCGAAGATCACCATCAGTACGATCAGGATCAGGATGACGACCGAGACGACAACGCCGGCCGGCATGCCGCGCACCAGCCTTGCCGATCCGGCGGGAGACACCACACTCATGCCGGCCTCCCGGAAAGACGAATGCGCGGATCGATGACGCTGTAGAGAATATCGGCCAGGAGATTGAGCAGAATGGCGGCGGCCGCGCCGATCAGCACCACACCTTGAACGATCGGAAAATCCCGCGCGCTGATCGCCTGTATTGTCAATTGGCCAAGGCCGGGCCACGCGAACACGGTCTCGATGATGATCGCGCCGGTCAGCAGATTGGCGATCTCGAGCGCCGATATCGTCACCAGCGGCACCGCAGCATTACGCAACAAATGGCGCACGACAATGCGCGTCATCGACAAGCCCTTTGCATGGCCGGTGCGCACATAATCCTTCTCCAGCTCATCCAGAACGGAGGTGCGGGCAACACGGGCAAAGGTCGCCATCGACAGAAACCCGAGCGCGAAGGCCGGCATCAACAGGCTTGTTACGCCGCTTGCGCCAGAGGTCGGCAGCCACCGCAACGCGACGCCGAATAGCATGATGAGAAGAATGGAGGTCCAGAAGGTCGGCATCGACTGACCGATCAGCACGAAGCTCATCAGCCAGCGCGATTCCCAAGAATGGCGGCGCACCGCGATGAGAATGCCGATCGGCACGCCCAGACCAAGCGCAACCACCAACGCTCCTGCCGCCAGCGACAATGTATAGGGCACACGGCTGCCGATGATATCCAGCACCGGAAGATTCTGGACATAGGATTGGCCGAGATCGAACCGCAGCAGACCCGCCAGAAAATGCAGATATTGCAAATAAAGCGGCTGATCGAAACCTAGCGCCGCCCGCATGGTGTCGATATCGGCCTCGCTCGCGTCCGGCGGCACGAGCAGCAACACAGGATCGCCGGTCAGACGCTGCAGGAAAAAGACGAGCGTCACTACACCGAACAGAGCGATCACGGCCTGCAACAGACGCTTTGCGATGAATGCAGGCACGTTTTACTCCCGTCGGTTGGAGACTATGGGAAACCGGAGAGGCGACCTAACTCGTCCGCTTCGGATTGACCTCGTTTTTGGATAAAACTGTTGCGGGGAACTCCGCGTCCCTCAAATTTGCGTCCACCGGCGCCCTCGACTTCTTTGAGGCAGCCTCGATGGCCGCAACGTCCGATTCCAGAAACCGAACTTGGGCGAACCGCGCGAAGGCTTCGCAGACCTCCGCCAGAAATTCGCGTGCAGCCTCCGTCCGGCCTACCCGCTTGGCTTCGACAAATGCGCTCCAATCGACGAGCGGGAACTTCTGCGTGCCGCTCACCTCGAGGAACCCGATATATCGATCCGATTTATCCCAGAGATTTTCGAGCCAGCCGGCGATCAGCGGCGCCTTGAGATGCATTGCCAGGAGGTGCTTCAATTGCCGTTCGTAACGGCGCGCCAGGACCATCTGTTCATCCAGACCTGTTGCCTGCGCGGCCGTCAAAGCCGCGTGCATATCGCATAGCGTCTCCACGCGCATGAACTCTTCCGGCGGAAGTTCGACATCGGCTAGCAGCGGCTCCAATTGACGGCGACCGAGGATCGCTTCGCGCAAGCCGATGGCCGTTATCGGCGTCACCTTCCAACCGCTGCGTGGTTGCGAGGCTACAAAGCCGGAATGGGCCATCCGGACAAGCGCCGCGCGAACAATGCCGCGGCCCAGCCCATAGTCCCGGCAAATCTCGATCTCGGACAACCGCTCACCAGGGGCAAGCGCGCCGGAGATGATGGCATGCCTCAGCTTATTCTCGGCCATCGAAACCGAGTCAGGCGTGCCGGTTAGCAAGAAAGGGCTTTGAACATCGAACATAAAGTGCAAACTAACATCTCAGTTTTGTTAACTGAAGTGTTAGATTTACGCAGACAAGCCGTATTCCGAACTTTTTTATCGCGATCGACATCTCTCAAAGAAAAAATGATTGGGATGCGCTGCAGAAGGGCAATGGGGCCCAATCCCTGGCTGATCCGGCTGCTCGCCGTAATCAGATGCTTGCGCGTCGCCAGCTCGACCACTTGCTGGTGGCGGACTTTGATCGACGAGATGACATCGCTATGCTTTTCTCGATAAACCTTAGTCGGCAACTTTTCCAGAAAGGGTGTTCATTCATGAATAGCTTACCAGCCTTCAAGACCGGACAACGGCGGACCGAATTCGGCCATGTCAAACCCATCGAGGATCTCGAAATCCCGTTCGCCATCATCGAAGGCTCAGAGGGCGGCCCGACCCTGCTGATCACCGCGGGCGTGCATGCCTCCGAATTCTGCTCGATCGAAGCCGCGGTTCGGCTCATGCAGACGAAGGCGGAACAGATCAAGGGCACGCTCGTCATTCTGCCGATCCTCAACATCGAAGGCTTCAGCAAACGCAGCATCTACATCATGCCGCAGGACGGAAAGAACCTGAACCGCATGTTTCCGGGCAATATCGAGGGAACGACAGGCGCACGGCTGGCGAACTGGCTCATGACGAGCGTCTATCCTCAGGTCGATGCCTACATGGATCTGCATGGTGGGGATCTTGACGAGAGCCTGGCGCCGTTCACGATCTTTCCGGCCGGCTGCGAAAAATCCAAAGCGCTGGCCGAGGCTTTCGGCCTGCCGATCGCTGTCGCCTCCAGCCGGCCCGGCAACAGCGTCAATGGCGCCAGGCAAGTCGGCATCCCCAGCATCCTGCCGGAAATCGGCGGCAACGGCCTATGGAACGAGGATACAGTCGGCCTGATGGTCGCGGGCATTCACCGCGTCATGCAGCATCTCGGCATGATCGTCGACGCGCCCAAGCCCCCCAAGCAGGAACCGATGAACGTCTTCACCATGTGGGTTCCGACTGCACCGGTTACCGGCTTGTGGTATGCGAAGAAGGAGCTTTCCGAGACTGTCGCCAAGGGTGACATCCTCGGCGAAATCCGCAATGTTTTCGGCGAGGTTCTCGCAACCGTCATCTCCGAGAACGACGGTTTCATCCTCTACCGAATGTCGAGCCTGTCGGTCAATCAGGGCGAAGCGCTGCTGGGCGTCGGGGTGGCGGCCTGAGCTGGCATCGCGTCGCAGAAGGCGGGTCAGGATCTTTAGTCTTCGATCTCCGCGGCGGTTTTCGCCAACATGCAGAGAAAATCGACATCGTCGCCGATCAGCGCGTCGATAAGCCCATCCTGGATGCAGCGGCGGATCATCGGCAGCTTGTCACGCCCGCTTTGCCAGAATACCGCAAGCTTTTCCGGAAGTGGCAGGCTCAGACGCACCGCGATCCCCCCTTCCCGTAAAGCCTCTGCGTCGGCGCGATGAAAATGGTTGAGCTCAAGCGACACGCCGTCGATATTTCCCGAACGCATCGTCTCGATCAGGCCGAGCGGGCGGTGATAGACAATCGCTTCAGTCTGCAGGCGCGGCTCGATCTGTTTGACACGCTGTAGATCGTGATGATCGAAGGACGAAATGGCGACGTGATCGAAGGCATTGGCTTCCCTGATCAAATCGACCATCACATCGGTCATTCGATTGGCACGCTCCCTTTCCTTCATTTCCACTGCAAGACGCGTGTCGGTTTGCTTGGCCCAGGCGACCACTTCGGCGAATGTCGGAACGCGTGTTCCGGCAAAACGCGGATCGAATTTCGCGCCCGCGTCAAGGGTCAGGATATTGTCTAGATCATGGTCGGCAACCAGTCCCCAGCCATTGGTGGTGCGGGCCAGCGTCAGATCGTGTATGACGACGATCTGATCGTCGCGCGTCAGTACAAGGTCGATCTCACATTCATTGGCGCCGGCATCCACGCCCTTCTGATAGGCGAGAATTGTATTTTCCGGAAAGTGCCGGCTGAAGCCGCGATGGGCGGCGATGCGGAGCGATCCTTGACGGGCGGCATGAAGGGGCAAAGGCACGGGAATTTCTCCTTGGGTTATGAGAAGGCTTTTTCGAAGCTCAGTGCAGCGTCGGATCGAAGGCGTCGCGCAGGTAGTCGCCGATCAGGCTGATCGAAAGAGACAGCAGGAAGATCGCGATCCCCGGCAATGTCGATATCCACCACTCGGTCATCACGTAGTCGCGACCGGCGCCGACCATGCTGCCGAGGCTGACCATGGGCGGTTGGATGCCAAGGCCGAGGAAACTCAGCGCCGATTCCTGCATCAGGATGTCGGGCAGAACGACAGTCAAATTGACGAAAACCACCGAGAGAATGTTCGGCAGCACGTGCATGACCGCGATGCGTGCCGTGCTCGCGCCATTGCGTTTCAGCGCCGCGACATAGCCTCGTTCCAGCTCCAGGCCGGTCATGGTGCGGACGAGCCGTGCATAGCGCTCCCAGCCATAGAGGCCGAGCAGCGCCATGAAGAGCCAGAGATTGTCACCAAAGAAGGCGAGCACCGCGAGCGCGATGATGAGGAACGGCATCGAGGCCTGGAAATCCACTGCAACGCGGATCAGCATATCGGCAAACCCACGACGAAACGCTGCGAGGAGGCCGAGCGTCGTACCAAGCACCAGGCTGATTGCCGAGGCGCCAAGCGCGATCAAAAGGCTGGTGCGAACGCCGTAAAAGACGCGGCTCAGAATATCGCGCCCGAGTTCGTCCGTGCCGAGAACATGCTTGAGAGTACCTCCGAACAGCAACGGCGGAGCCTTTCGGGCATGAAGATCAATCTGCGCAAAACCATAAGGCGCAAGCACATTGGCGAAGACCGCAAGCACGATGAAAGTGACGAGAACGACCAGGCAAATCGAGGTAGTCAGGTCCAGCCGCGCGCTGCGCGGCAATCTATCGGCTTTCGTCTCGGTCAGGCCATCGATGCCGGTCGCTGCATTCGCCATGGTCATCCCTTTCGAAAACGTGGATCAGGCCGCCGTCCGATGCCGCAGGCGCGGATCGGCGAGAATATAGAGAAAGTCGATCAGCAGGTTGGCGCTCACCATGGTGGCGGTGATGAGGATGACGATGGTCTGCACGATGTTGAGGTCGCGCTGCGCCACCGATGAAACCAGAAAGCGGCCGACGCCCGGCCAGGCATAAACCGTCTCGACGATCGCCGCGCCGCCGATCATCCCGCCGACCAGGAAGCCGAGCATGGTCAGGAGCGGCAGGGCGGCGTTGGGCATAACATGCTGCAGCAACACGGCCCGCTCGCCGATCCGCTTGGCGCGCGCTGCCAGGATATATCGCTGTCCCAATACCTCCAGCACGCTGGAGCGCACGAAGCGGGCGATGATACCGGCATTGGCAAGGCCTATGACCAGAACTGGCATGACGAGATGGGCCGGTGTCGATCCGCCGCCGCTCGGCAGCAGACGCAGCGACACGGCAAAGAGCTGGATCAGCAGAATGGCGATCAGGAAATTCGGCAGCGAATGTGTCAGGACCGCCAACCCCATGACGAGGCGGTCGATCAGACTGCCGCGGTTCTGCGCAGCCAGGATACCGAGCGGTACGCCGGCGCCGAATGCCACCACCAGGGCAGCACCCATCAGTTCGAGCGTTGCGGGAACCTTCGAAAGAACCAGCACCAGCGCGTTCTGGCCATTCTGCAGCGACGTGCCGAAGTCACCACGCAGAAGGTGGCCGAGATAGGAAAAATACTGGACGTAGAGCGGCTGATCGAGGCCCCATTGCTGACGCATCAGCGCCACCACCTCGGGCGGCGTCTCGATGGGCAGCAGCGAATGAAGGGGATCGCCGCTGACGCGCAGGATGATGAAGGTAAAGGTAATGGCGAGGAAAAGCGTGACGACAGCCCTGAGAAAGGCCCGCATGACGGCCTGGAACATGGCGGATCTCCTTCAGAGCGTTTCGAGAATGGTGGTTGCCTGACGCAATTTCTGCCGCCGCCCGCGCGGAACGGCGGACAGAAGTTTCGCTGTGTAGGGATGCGTCGGGTTCGAAAAGACCTCTTCGGATGGACCAGTCTCGACGATCTGTCCCGCCTCCATGATCGCGACCCGATGCGAGACATGACGAACGACCCGGACGTCATGGCTGATGAACAGCAATGACAGACCGCGGGTACGCTGAAGCTCAAGCAGGAGATTGAGAACCTGGGCCTGCACCGACACATCAAGCGCCGAGACCGGCTCATCGCAGAGCAGGATTTGCGGTTCGACAATCAGGGCGCGGGCGATGGCGACGCGCTGGCGTTGGCCGCCGGAAAGCTGGTGTGGAAATTTTTGTAAGGCCGAAACCGGAAGGCTGACGGCCTTGAACGTCTCGGCAGTGCGGTCACGGCGGCTTGCCGGCTCGCCGATCGCATGGATCGCCAGCGTCTCCAGCATCTGATGCCCAACGGTGCGGCGCGGATCGAGCGCGCCCAAGGTGTCCTGCGAAATCACCTGCAGGTGCTTCGCCCACCCGCGCCGGTTCGGCTTCATCAGGCTGCCGAAAGGCTGGCCGAAGAGTTCGATTTCACCGGACGTCGGAACCCGGTCGCCGCAGAGAAGCGAGGCAAGCGTGGACTTGCCGCAGCCGGATTCTCCGACCAGGCCCAGCGTCTCGCCCGATTTCAGCTCAAGGCTGACATCCCTGATCGCATGGAAGCCTTCGGTCCGGCGTGGCCATATCATGAAGCCGGGCGAATAGGAAAATTGCAGATTACGGGCGGCGAGAGCGATATCCGTCCCACTCCCATTCAGCGGTGATCTTTCCTCAGGCATCAAGGGCGCTCCATGGATTGAAGCAGGCGAGCGAAGCCGCGCCCGCGATCAAAGGCGGAACCGCCGTCGCGCAATGCGTTTCGGCGCGCGGGCAGCGCGGTGCGAAAGCGCAGGCGGACGGTGCTGCGTCATGCAGTTTCAGCTCGCCCGGAATATCCGCCAGCTTTTCCAGCGGCGTGCCGTGCCCGGGCATCGCCTCCAGCAACAGCCGCGTATAGGGATGGCGGGGCCTATCGTAGATGCCTTCGGTGTTGTTGATCTCGACCAGCGATCCCGCATACATCACCGCGATGCGGTCGCAGACCTCGGAGACGAGATCGAGATCATGGCTGATGAAGATCATGGGGATGCCGCGTTCGCGCACTGCCTTGACCAGCAGCGCCACCACTTGCGCCTGTATGGTGACGTCGAGCGCCGTGGTCGGCTCGTCGGCAATGATCAGCCGCGGTTGCATGGCAAGGGCGGTCGCGATCATCACACGCTGGCACATGCCGCCGGAAAACTGCGCCGGATAGGCATCGTAGCGTGTCTCAGGCTGAGGGATGGCGACTTCCGCCAGCAGCCGGAGCGCCTCGGCCTTCGCTTCGCTCGCCGACATGCCGGCGCTCATCGCCGCCTCGGCGATCTGCGAACCGATGGTGCGGACCGGATCGAGACAGGAGACCGGCTCCTGAAAGATCAGGCCTATGGAGGGGAGTTTCGAGCGCGCCATCGCTCCGAGCTCGCCGACATCGTACATGGCATCTTCGAAGGAGATGACCCCCGTGGCGCGCGCCGTCGGTCCGAGCAGGCCGGCAAGAGCAAGGCACGTCACGCTCTTGCCCGAGCCGCTTTCCCCGACGATGCCGAGGATTTCACCTTCGGCAAGGTCAAAGGAGACATTGTTGACCGGATAGGACCGGCCAGCCCTTGTCCGAAAGGTTACGCTCAGGTTGTCGACGGAGACGATGGGAGTGGCCATCGCGAACGGCTCAGCTCTTCTGCTCTTCGAAGGAAAGGCTGCCCGCGCCGAGATCCATCTGGAAGGCCGGCAACGGCTGCCACTTGATACCATCGCGGATGCCATAGAAGACGGCATTCTGGTGCAGCACCGTCACGCCCGGATCGTTCCACTCGATCAGTTGCAGCATGTCGCGAAATATCTTGGCGCGTTCGGCCGGATCGACGGCTTTTTCCATCTTGGCGCCGAGAGCGTCAAAATCCGCATTCTGCCAGATCTTGAACGAGTTCAAGGAGCCGGCCGAGCCGAACTGTGTGTAGAAGGAAATATAGGGATCCGGGATTTGTGCCGTGCTCGACCAGTTGCCGGTTGCCCGGCCGGGCGCATTTTCAAACAGCTTGCCGCCTTCGACGAACTTCATCTTGGCATTGACGCCGATCGCCTGCCACATGGCAACCACGGCCTGCGTGACCGGATTTTCCGCCGTGTAGTAGTTGTTCTGCGAGCGAACTTCGATTTCCTCGCCGTTATAGCCGGCGTCCTTCAGAAGCTTCGCGGCCTGGTCGGGATCATATTTATAGGCGGGATAGTCCTTGAGATAGACGGGACCATAGAGCTCGAATTGCAGCCCGTTCGGGACTCGGGTGCGGCCGTCCCAGATCGAGTCGACGATGGCCTGGCGATCGATGGCAAGGATGAGGGCCTGGCGGACGCGCGGATCCTTCAGCGCTGGATTGGTCTTGTCGAAATAGAGGATGCGGTGGTTCGGAACCGGGCCGCCGACGATCGAATGACCAGGGCTGCCAGTAACAGCCGAAAGCTGATCCGGCGGCAAGTCGGTGGCGATGTCATAATCGCCGGCAAGAAGTCCGGCGATGCGCGAGGAGACTTCCGGCACGATGCGCAGGGTCACGCGCTTTGCAGCCGGTTTGCCGCGAAACGCCTGATCGTGGGAGGCGAGAACCACGTTTTCGTTCGTCGCGTAGCTCTCGACCTTGTAGGGGCCGGCGCCGATCGGCTTCTGGCGCCATGTCGTCCAGTTGCCACCGTTCTTCTGCCAGGCATCCCTGCTGATGACGACGGCGGCATAGCACGCCAGGCGCTGCAGGAAGATCGGATCCTGGAACTTGGTGATGAAACGCACCGTCAGCGGATCAACTACTTCGACGTGATCGAGGCTGGTGAAACTGGTGAGATAGACCGGATAGCCCGGCGCATTTTTATTGAGCAGCCGCTCGGGACCAAAGGAGAAGGCGACGTCATCCGCGGTCATCTCGCGGCCGTCATGGAAAATCACACCGGGACGCAGTTTCATTTCCAGAATGGTCGGCGAAACCCAGGTCCAGGAGGTCCCGAGATTGGGCTTTACGGAGAAATCGCCTCGCATGTCGATGGCGAGAACCGTTTCATGGATCGAGTAGTTGTTGCGAAAGGCAACATTGCTGGCCGCATCAACCGGCTCTTGCGAGGTCGGGTTCTGCTGAACGGCGATGCGAAGTTCCGGCCTGATGTCGCCGGCATCGTCCGCAGCCGCGGGGAGCGCCGGCACCAAAGCCGCGAGGCCGGCCGCAGCTCCCATGAGCAAGGTCGTGCGCCGGGTGACGGCCGCATTGAGGCCGGTGAACGTGTGCTCAGACATCAGCAAACTCTCCTGTTAGTGGTTGCTCAAACGTTTGCGCAACACAAAAAAGCGCGACCTGCGGTGAAAATTGCTTTTTCAACTACGCAGGAGGAATGTGCTGCAGGCTAGGGAAATCCGATGACGCACGTATGACAAGTTCGGGCGGAATAAGCTGCATCGGTCGCATGGCGGCACGGGCGTCCGCCGAAAAGTTCGTCAGTTCAAGAAGCAGATCGAGCGAAGCTTCGCAAAGAGAATCCGTCGGTTGCGCCACTGTCGTCAAAGGCGGCGACCAATAGGCCGTGTCAGGCACATTGTCATAACCGACAACGGAAATATCGTCTGGAATCTTCATCCCCAACTCCCGCAGCAGTGCAACGACCTCAATTGCCAGGCCGTCGCTTCCGCAGATCAATGCGGTCGGGCGTGCCGACGGGACGGCCAACATCCGGCGGAATGCCTCACGATCGATCTCCGCCCTCTCGAAAGAAATGACCTCCCCTCCGATCCCAGCTGAGCCTTCGCTCATCATTTCCTGGAAAATTGATCGGCGATCACTGAGGGCGAGCCGGCTTACACGATAGACAAAAGCAATATGGCGATGTCCAAGCGCCACCAAATGGTCGAACAGCAAACGCATGCCGAGCCGGTCATCGGTCAGCACGGCCGGCGTCGGGCCACTAAGGCCACCGCAGAGGGTAACATGCGCCTTGCCCATCCGATCGAGATGCTCACACAGAGCTTGATGGCCGGGGAGATCGCTGACCATAATCACGCCATCGAAAAAATCGTCCTGGAACAGGTGGAGCTGTCCGGCGACTTCGCCGGCATCGGCCTTGGCCTGTGCCACCAGCAGTTCCACCCCTCGCCGCTGCGCCACCGCCTGCAAGCGACTGGTCAGATGTGGCTGGTAGTGCCCCGAAAGGCTGCCGACGATCGCACCGAAGACGCCCGTCCGATGGGTTCTGAGCGAGGTCGCCAGCCGGTTGACGACATAGCCGGCGTCGCGCGCCGTCGCCTTGACGCGCTCCTGAGTTTCCAAGCTAATACGGGCATCATCCGCGCGATCATTCAAAACGCGCGATACCGTCGCGGCAGAGACCCCTGCCAGCCGCGCGACTTCCAGAATTCCAATTCTCGCCCGAGTTTTCACATCTCCCCCGAAGCACTCTTCTGCCGTGCGGCGACAATGGCGAAACGCGATCACAGGAGCAAGTCGTCAGCGTCGATATCAGGCGCACTCGCCCCCAGCGAGTCACGTGGATAGGGCCTCCGATGCCATCAAGACCAGCCGGTGAACGGGTTTATGCCTTTCTGGAAAATCAGTTTCGCCAGACTTCATGGGAGCAACTTCACTTCTCCGCGTTGCCAACAGGGAGAATGCCGGTCTAGCTAGGGACGACCAGCGTGGCGCATGGACAGGCGTCCGCGAAGACCTCTATTGGCGCGGTCCCAACGGCCAGTGTTCACCATAAGAATTTAATATCAAGGAGTTACAAGCCCATGTCCGTCACGCGCGAAACGCTGATCCTGTCCCATGCCGGTGCAATGCAGGCTCTTGCGGCTGCGATCGCTCATGCCGAGAAGATCGGTATCCCGCAATGCGTCTTCGTTGTCGACGCGAGCGGCGAAACCATTGCCAGCATCCGGATGGACGGCGCGAAATATCTGAGCATGCACACAGCTCGCGCCAAGGCCCGCACTGCCGCGTCGAGCAACGCGCCGACGGGTGCCATGTCTTTCGAATTCGGCACCGCTGCCGGCATCGCCTCGCAGGGCGGCGTCACGCATCTGCCGGGCGGTCTGCCGATCCGTTTCGGCAACCGCCTTGCCGGTGCGATCGGCGTTGGATCGGGCACGGGCGATCAGGATTTCGAAGTCGCCCGCGCCGCACTTGCTGCCATTGGAGCCGATGCCGTTTAAGGCAAGCTTCTTTCAGTCCGGCCACTTGCGAACGTTGCGTGTCGATTTCTGCGGCACCAGCATCGCGTCCGCCGGCCTTTCTTTGGCTGACAACAGCGAATGAAGTTCGCGGGCAACCGTCTCCGCCTCTCCCGGATGAAGATTGCAGGGGTCGAGGAAGAAGTGTCCGCGTTCGACCTCATGATTGCGGACAATAATCGGTATCTGAGCCCGAGCAAGAGCGGCGGCAAGCCCTGCCGCCGTAAAGCCGCTCTTCGGCCGTACATCGACTTCCAGCCTGTCCAGGGGATTGTTGGTCGGATCGGGAACGATGGCGGCTTCGATGCCCGCAAACCCCTCCAGCGCGTGTTTCCATAGATCCAGCGCAGCGCGCTCGCGACGGCGAATGCCGTCATGATCGCGATGCTCCCACGCCTCCAGCGCCGCCATGACACCGGCAATGCTTTCCTTGCCGACTTTCATGCCGCGCCCGATACCCCGGTTCTGCAGGAAAGTAGCCCGCACCAGGTCCTTGCGGCCAGCGACGATACCGGTGGTCGGGCCGCCCAGAAACTTGTGCCCGCTATAGACGACGATATCCGCACCCTGCTGCAGGAAGATTCGCAGATCATATTCGGATGCGGCGTCGACGATAACAGGCACATTTTTGGCGTGGCAGATGGCCACGAACTCCGGCAAGGACAGCATGCCGTATTGTACCGTATGGTGCGAAACCACATAGAGGGCGGCAGCGGTGCGCTCATTGATCGCGTCGGCGACGTGATAATCATTGACGACGCTGACGGTCCCGGCGGCAATCACCTTGCCGCCAGCGAGCCGGACCGCTTGATCGATATTGCCGCCGAAGCTGACCATGTGGCCGATCTGGACGATGACTTCTGTTTTCAGTCCCTCGGTCCGGTCCGGAAGATTCTCGATCGCCAGGAGGTTGTCGCCGGTGATCGCCGCAGCCAGAGACAGGCTGATGCCGCTCGCGCAGGACGCTGTGACAAAACCCGCTTCTCCGCTGGTAAGGCGCGCGATCACCTCGCTCGCGCGCCGATGCAGATCGTCCATTTCCACGAATTGAGACGCGATCTCGCTCATCGCCTTGATCGCCTCAGGCACGATGATCGACGCACCCAAGGCGGTCATCGTGCCTGAGACGTTAATGATTGGGCGGAGATTAAGCCGTTCTCTGATCGGCTGTTCGGCGCCTTTGGCAGTCGTATCCATGGCATCGGGCCTTCTAGCTATCAATTTCGATAATCGCTTCGATTTCGACGGTAATATTGTTCGGCAGCGAACCGACGCCGATTGCCGAGCGTGCATGCATGCCGATGTCGCCGAAAACATCGACGAACAGATCCGAACAGCCGTTGATGACCTTCGGGTGTTCCGTAAATTCCGGTGTCGCGTTCACGAATCCCAGCAGCTTTATAACTTGCTTGACCTGGCCGAGATCACCGATGCTGGCCGACAGCGCCGATAGGAGATTGAGCCCGGTCAGCCGCGCATGCTGGTACGCGGTTGCGACATCCACATCCTGCCCAACCTTGCCCGTGCTGAGCGTACCATCGGCGCCCAAAGGTCCCTGCCCCGACATGAACAGCAGTGAACCGCAGCGGACGACATTGCGAAAATTGCCGATTGGCGTTGGCGGTGTGAAGAGCTGCAGACCGAGAGCGTTCAACCGTTCATGAGGCGTCATCTCCCTACTCCCGTTCGATCTCAGACAGCCGGGGTGGCGTGGAAACGGGACAGAAAAGCCTTCAGCCGTTCATTCTCCGCCACAAGCGCCGGAAGGTCCTTCGGCTCGCCCTGGGCGGACACTTTTCCATCGGCCATGAAGATGATGCGGTCGCTGGCATCCCTGGCAAAGGCGATCTCATGGGTGACCATCAGCATCGTCATGCCCTCCTCCGCCAATTGCCTGACGACATCGAGAACTTCGTTCACCAGCTCAGGATCGAGTGCCGAGGTGATTTCGTCGAGCAGCAGGATCTTGGGGTCCATGGCCACGGCGCGCGCGATGCCGACGCGCTGCTGCTGACCACCCGACAACTCCGACGGCAGGTTGTTGATGCGGTGCCCGAGACCAACGCGATTAAGCCAATGCTCGGCTATCTCCCGCGCCTCCTTCTTCGACTTGCCCCGGACCTTCTGAAGGCCGAGCATCACATTTTCCGCAGCAGTCAAATGCGGAAAGAGGTTGAAGCTCTGAAAAACCATGCCCGTTTCGGCACGCATACGCGCCAGATCCCTCTCGCCGCGGCGCTGCTGATTGGCGGCGTCCCGATAGCCGACTTCGGCTCCGTCGATCTGGATCGAGCCACTATCGTAGCTTTCGAGAAAGTTCACGCAGCGCAAAAGCGTCGTCTTGCCGCTGCCCGAAGGGCCTATGACCGAGACGACCTCGCCTTTCGCGACGTCCATATCGATGGAATGCAGAACCTGAACGGGGCCGAACGCCTTGGCGACATTTCGTATTCTGAGGAGCGGCGTTGCCGATTGCGTGTTGTTCATGACGGTCATTCCCTGATGTAGGAGTAGCGGCGCTCCATTCTCCGGCTCAGGCTGGAGAGACTGTAGTTGATGGCGAAGTAGATGAAGGCCCCGAGAAGATAGAGCGGCATGGCCTCATAGGTCCGGCCGATCACTTCATTGATCGACTGCATGAGGTCGACGATGCCAAGCAGCGAGATCAGAGCACTTCCCTTAACCGCATCGGTCACGCCATTGATCCACGGCGGCAGAAAGCGGCGGGTCGCCTGCGGGAAGATGACGTAGCGAAGGCGCTGCACAAAGGTGAGGCCGATGGCCATACCAGCTTCCATCTGTCCTTTGGGAATGGAGAGAACGGCGCCGCGCACATATTCGACCACCTGTGCCGATTTGAACAGCGTCAACGCGACAACACCGGCCCAGAAGGCGACAATGTGCAGACCGAGCGCCGGGAATCCGTAGTAGACGATGAAGATGAGAACGAGGATTGGGATGCCTCGGATGCAATCGCTAAAGAAGCGCACCACCAGCTTGACAGGCCAGGGGCCGTAGATAAGCCCGACGCCAAAGACGATGCCGATGCAAAGCGAAAGCGCGACGACGATCGCGGAGACCCAAAGCGTGATCAGCAGGCCTTTCAGCAGGAACGGCAGAGCATAGACGATCGCGGCCATTCTAGCGCTCCACCCTGAAATAACCTTCCAGCCGACGCAGGCCGAACAGGATGAGATAGCCCGTGACGAGATACATCACGGTCGTGATGATATAGACCTCGACGATACGGAACGTATTGAAATTGATCCATTGCGCTCCGTAGGTGAGCTCCGGAACAGCAATGACCGAGGCGACCGATGTGTCCTTGAACAAGGAGATGAAGGTGTTGGAAAGCGCAGGCAGGGTAATGCGCGTCATCGTCGGCAGACGGACGTAGAGGAGACGCTGCAAGGGCGTCAGCCCGATCGCCTTGCCCGCATCGATCTGGCCGCGCGGCACGGCCTCGAGACCGGACCGGAACACCTCGACGAGATAGGCACCGGCATAGACCGACAGAGTAATGACGAAGGATGTCGTCGCGCCATAGGCGATGTTCACCGCGGTCGGCAGTCCATAGAAGACGAGATAAACGAGCAGGATCAGCGGCACATTGCGGATGAACTCCACGTAGGCCGCGATGAAGCCGCGGACAACTTTGCCAGCCGATACGTACCAGATAGCGAGGACGAGCCCTATCAAGGCACCGATGGCAATGGAAATGACAGCCAGCTCGAGGCTGAGCAGAAGTCCGCCCCACAGCTTGTCGATGTGTCGCCAGATAAGATTGAAATTCAGATGATAGCCCATGCCGGCCGTTATCTCCCGCGATGCGATCGATATCTGCTTTGGAGCCAGCGCCAGCTGAGGCCGCGCTGGCTCCGTTCAGATCAGATGGTCGGGAAACCCGGCTTGCGCACCGGCGCGTCCAGGCCGAAATATTGCTTGAAAGCGGCGTCGTAGAGCGCCGATTCATGACCGAACATGGCGGTGTTGAACGTCGTATTGACGAAATACAGCCAGTCGAGATCGCCTTGGCGGACGGCGGCGCCGTAAAGCATGGCATTCCACTGTTTGCCGGCGTCGAAATAACGATCGGGCGTTCGCGACGCGAGCCAGCGTACCGTCGACAAATCGACCGCGGCGGCATCTGCGCGCTTGGCTTCCAATGCCTGAATGACGTTAGCCTGAGTGTCAATCTGCATGACCTGCGCATCCGGCAGAACGAGGTGAACGGTCTGTTCCGCATCCACGTTCTGGAGAATGGAAATGCGCGTGTTGCTGCCGCCTGCCAGGAGCTTGTCAAAGGTCTTGTTGTCGGCGTCCGGACGGGTCAGCAGAGCCACGCCTTCGACATAGTAAGGCCGGGAAAAGTTGATGAGCTGCGCGCGCTGCGCCGTCATCGTCATGAACTGGATGGTAATGTCGACCTTGCCGGTGACGATGTTCGGAATGCGCTGCTGCGCATCCTGCTTGACGAATTCGACCTTGGTCTCGTCGTCGAACAGGCCCTTGGCAAGAATCCGGCCCATGGTGATGTCCATGCCGACCAGTTCGCCGGCGTCGTTCTCGAAATGCCAGGGAGCATTGGTGCTGCCGGTGCCGACAATCAGATGGCCGCGATCCAAGACCGTGCGCAACAGACTATCGCTGGCCGCCTGAGCTGCCGCCTCTTCGCTGCTGGCCATCAGGCCAACGGCCGTACCGACCGCCAGGCCACCCAGGCCCAGTTTCAAAAAATCACGACGCTGCGAAATATCGTTCATGTTAGCCTCCGCGTTTGAGATAGAGTTCCCGCATGCAAGCTTGTTTTTCAAGCTTTTGTCTTATATATAAGACTTGTTTCTTATATTTAGGACGATATACCGATTTTGGCGCTGGCGCAATGCCAGAGCGGCAGCAATGGAGCATTTCTGGCATGGTTTCGAACGGCGAAGGTGCGCGAAAGACCCGAGAGGCCCACGGCCCCCGCGAGCGCGGCATCGACAGAGTCTTGAAATTGCTTGCTTATCTGAACAAGGCCGGACAACCGGTGCGGCTCGCTGATCTGCCGAAAGCGATAGATGCGCCACGATCGACCATCTATGATCTCGTCGGCATCCTCTCGGATGCGGGTATTCTGGAGACCAACGGCAGCGACAACAGGGTTTATTTCGGCAAGCTGCTCTATCTCTACGGCACGCGCTACCTGCAGGAAAACGACATCGTTATCCGCGGCAGGGAAGCCGTCGAACGGCTGTCGAAACAGACGGGCGAGACGAGCGAGCTATGCGTGCGCCACAGGAACAAGCAGGCGATTGTCCATGCCGCCCCAGGTTCCCGGCCCCTTCGCATCAGCTCGGAGATCGGTTCACAGGTGCCGATCCCTTGGACGGCATCAGGACGACTGCTGCTGTCGCATCTATCCCAGGACGAAATCGGCAGATTGCTGGAGGAAGGCGACTTGACGCTTCCCGATGGGCGTGCCGTCGACCTTGAGGATTTCGCCCGCGAATGCAGCGAGGCCAGGAGACGGAAACTGATCGTCACGACAGGATTGATCAACAGCTTTACCCAATGCATGGCCGCCCCCATCTGGAACTCGAACGGCATCGTGGAAGCGACGATCTGTTTCGTCCTGCCGATCGATGTTTCCGAGGATCATAAGACGGCTCTTGGCGCGGAGCTCGTTCGCACCGCAGAAGCTCTTTCGATCGGCAACAGCCATCTGGTCGCCGCACAATAAGGCGCCGGCAGAATCTACTGCTCCCTCACCAATTTGAGGACGAGTTGCTGGAGATTGCCCCCGTCGCTGAGTTCGGTTTTATCGAAATCACGGGCTCGCTGCCGCTGTTTGTTTGAGATTTCGGCCAAGCGCGTCGTCAGGTCGGCCCTGATTTTTCGGCAATCGGGATCGTCGGCGGCGGTCAAGCCGACACTCGCGGCCTCGATCTCCTTCACCATGTCCTTGATCATCTCGCCATGCACGAGCTCATGTTTGTGCACGCCGGCAATGAATGTATCCCAGCTTCTCCTCGTTGAGGCCGGCAACTGCTCCGCAGGCTTGGGCAAGGTATAGGTGATGGTCAGCTTCGGTTGTGCGGAAACTAGGACGCAGGCATCTCCCTGCGGCTCGTATTTCCTCGTCCAGGTCAGTTTAAAGCCTGTATGTGCGATAGCACGAACCTTGCTTGCAACCTCAGGACCTCGCGCGCCGATCGATTCATAGAGCTCCGCGCCCGATTTCCCCGCAATGGCATAGGTCTTCACGGTTTCGACGGCCTGCCATTGCGCACGCGCAACCACCGGCAATGACGCAAGACAAGCTGTCAGCAAACAAAATCGAACGACTGCCTTCATACAAATCCCCGCGAACCATGCCTAAATGCGGCGAAACTACCGGGTGCAAGTTCCCCTTTCAATCGGACTATGAGAATTCGAACCACTTGTTTCGCTTAGAAAACCGATGATGAATTCAGATGCTCTTCAGCCTCCTGTCGGCTCATATCGAAAATCGCCCTGCCGATCTCGAAGCCAAAACCATTGCGGGCGAATGCGGATAGTTCTTTCGTCTTTCGCTTTTCATCGAGTTCACCTCTCCGAAAGGGGCCGAAGCCACGTTTGCGGGCAAAAATAATCGCCGCGAACAAGTCGTTCGTAGCATCCAAAGCCGCCGCCACCGTATCACTCTCTATGCCTTTCGAAGCGAGCTTGTAAGAGATGGCCTTCCTTGATTTGCCGGAGCGCACCGCCGACCGTGTGCTGATTTCGGCATAGGCAACGTCGTCGAGGGCCTTCTGATCGTAAGCGAACTTCACCGCGAAATCAGCGACGGCCTTGATCTGCGCATCGCTGATGCCTTCGAACTTCTGTTTCGCTTTTCTCGCAATTGCATCGAACAACTGCTTCTCGGTCATCATCTTGCGTTCAAGACGATAGATCGTCGAATTACGTGCCCAAGACAACATTCGGGGTGTTGGAGTTTCGTCCATAGGCGGAAGATGTTCAGAGTCGGGGGAAACAGAGATTCGGCGTAAAGGGTCTTTACGCCACGCACCCTGCTTTCGCAATGAAACCCCTCTCCGACACCCGAAGGCTACTCCGCAAAGAAATCCGCATTTTCGGCGGCGATGCGTTCGATGGCGGCAAAAGCGGTGCGCAGATGGGCTTGCATCACCTTGGTCGCGCCATCCGGATCGCCTGCGACCACGCGATTAACCAAATCCTCATGTTGACGAAAGATCATCTCCAGCCAATCGATCCGCTCGAGGGAGAGATAGCGAAGACGATCAAGGGAAACTTTTGCCGAAGCAATCATGCCCCAGACATGGGGATGCCCGGCGATTTCCATCAGCGCCCGGTGCATCGCCTCATCCGACAGGAAAAAGCCGATATGATCGCCCTTGCCGATCAGTCGCCGCTGATCCTCCAGAAACCGGTGCAGCCTCGCTTCCTTGTCCGCCAAAGGTGACGTGGCGGCCTCCGCGACCGCGCTGCATTCCAGCATTTCGCGCACGAACTGCGCGTCACGAACCGCGCTGATCTCGATGGGCGCGACATAGGTGCCGACCTGAGGCACGACGACCAGAAAGCCCGCGTCGGCCAGCCTCTGAAACACCTGCCGAACCGGCGTTCGGCTCAAGCCGACCTCATCGGCGATCCGTGTTTCCGAAATGGCCGCGCCCGGTCGAAGTTCGCCGGTCAGAATGCGCATGTAGAGGACGTCATAGAGGTCCTTGATACTCATCCTTGGGCGGATTGGTGATACGGCCATCGGTTCAATGCGCCTCTGCTGTGATGGTGCTCAGGAAACGCCGCGCCCGTTCGCTAGTCGGATTTGCGATCAGCGCGCGAGGCTCTCGGTCTTCCACGATCTTGCCTTCGTCCATGAAAATCATCCGCGTGCCGACATCGGCGGCGAAACGGATTTCGTGCGTGACGACTAGCATTGTGCGACCCTCACGAGCAAGGTCGCGCATGACGCCGAGCACCTCGCCAACGGTTTCCGGGTCAAGCGCGGAGGTCGGCTCATCGAAAAGCAAGATATGAGGCTCGGCGCAAAGCGCACGGGCGATCGCCACCCGCTGCTGCTCGCCGCCCGACATCTGCGCCGGATAAGCATTCATCCGGTGGGACAGGCGCACCCGCTCGAACAGGGCTTTCGCGCGCGCTTCGACCGTTTTCCGGTCCTGCTTATGTACGACGACCGAGGCGAGCACGACATTCTGCAAGGCTGTGAGATGCGGATAGAGATTGAAGTGCTGAAAGATCATGCCGATCCGACGGCGGACAGTCGTTATGGCGCCACGCTCATGCGCCAGCACAGGCCGGCCCTCGAAACGGATCTCTCCGCTCTGAATATCCTCAAGCCCGTTGACGCAGCGCAGTAGCGTCGATTTGCCCGTGCCGGAAGGTCCGATAAAACAGACGATCTCGCCGGACCGCACCTGCATGGAAATACCATTAAGAATGGTACGCTTGCCAAAGCGCTTGACCACATTGTCGAATTCAAGAACTGCCTGCGTCATAGTCCACCTCCCGCGAGCACGAGCTTCGTTCCGACGTTGTAGCGCCGCTCAAGCACGCCTCCCGCCAGCGAGATTCCATAGTTGATGAGAAAATAAAGGACACCGAGGAGCAGAAGCGGAGCAAAGCTGCCGCCCGTGCTTTCGCGGACGAGAAGACCGGTCTTGGTCAATTCGATGTAGCCGATGATCGAGGCGAGCGAGGATTCCTTCAGCGTCGTTACATAAACACCGACCGAAGGCGGCAGAACGACCTTCAATGCCTGCGGGCCGACCACATGCCGCATGGTCTGGGCAAAGGTCATTCCCGAGGATTGCGCCGCTTCCCACTGGCCGCGCCCGACACTCTCGATGCCAGCGCGCATGACCTCGGACATGGTGGCGGTGGCGTGCAGTGCCAACGCAAGGGTCGCCGCGGTGAACGTCGAGATATCGACCCCGAACATGACCGGCAGGCCGAAATAGGCGAAGAACAGCACGATCAGAATTGGGATGGACCGAAAGAACTCGACGAAAAGCAGAGCCAGTACTCTCAGTGGCAGCCAGCGGGACGTCCGCGCCAGCGCCACAAAGCCACCCGCGACGGCGCCGATCATCAGAGCCAGCCATGACAGCCAGATCGTGAGTGCGGCCGCCTTCAGAAAAAGCGGCAGAAAGGAAAACAGGTCGTGATTCATCGGCGCACACCATTATCCCTGAAAAGCATGCGGCCGATCGCAAGGCGAATGAGGTTCACCGCCTGGCAGAGAACCAGATAAACGCCCGCAGCCACCAAAAAAGTTTCGAAGAAGCGGAAGGAGGTGGAGCCGACCGTCTGCATCCACGAGGCCACATCCTCCACGGCAACCGCTGAAGCGAGCGAGGATGCGAGAATGACCGCGATGACCTGATTGCCAAGCGGCGCGTAGATAACCCGAAAGACCTGCGGCAGAATGATATGGCGATAGGTCTGGACGGGGTTGAAACCCTGCGCCCGCGCCGCCTCGAATTGGCCATGCGCGATGGCGACAAGCCCTGCACGGATGATCTCCGCCATGTAGCCGGCGCTGTTGAGCGTCAATCCGATCAAAGCGGCCGAGAAGGGGGAGAAACGCAATCCCATGGCGGGAAGCGCGAAATAGACGATATAAAGAATGACCAGAAGCGGCGTGTTCCGCATGATCTCGATATAGGCGATAGCCAAGACGCGGGCGAGCCGGCTTTGGCTGCGACGCATGATCGCCAGTCCGCAGCCGATGATCACACTGAGGATGATGGCTAGAACCGAAATGCTCAGTGTGGTTTGTGCGGCATCCCAGAGCAGCGGCAGATATTCGCGAATGCTGCGAAACTGGAGCGTATAATGCATGGTCCTCTCCGCCAGGTTCTCTCCGCGGGATAATGGAGCGGCTTACGCCGCTCCGGTCGGATCAATATTGCGCCTGCAGCAAAGGCTGGTCGAAGCCGAACCAGGTCTTGAAAAGCGCCTTGTTGTCACCGGAAGCGTTGAACTGGTCGACGAACAGGTTGACGACCCGCAACCATTCGGCGTCCCCTGCCGGAACACCGATGGCAATTTCGGCGCGCGCAAGCGAACCGTCGACCTGGCGAAGCTTGCCTGCGTTATCGCTGATGGCCTTGCGATTGTAGAAATCGTCTTCCGCCATCGCGTCGACCTGTCCAGACAGCAGAGCGCTGAGCTCGTCGGCCTGGGTGTTGAAACGGACGAGCTGGGCATTGGGCATATGGGCCGGGACAGCGCGCTCCGCCGTACCACCGCGGGAAATGGCGACGCGGATCTTGGCCGCATTGGCCTCATCGATCGTCTTGTAAGGTGCGCTTTCCGGCACGAGGAGCCGCATGTTGGTCACGACATAGGGATTCGAAAAAGCAACCGATGTCGAACGCTCGACGTTGCGGGTGAAATCGGCGATCGTCACATCGACCTTGCCGGTCTGCAGCGACGTGACACGGCTCGGAATATCGGTAACGACGAATTCCGGATCAACCTTCAATGCCGCCGCAAGTTTTTTCGCGATTTCGATGTCGTAGCCGACAGGTACGCCGTCGGCACCAACAGTCGCGTAAGGCGGCAGGCTGCCGAGTACGGCAACGCGAAGCTTGCCGTTGGAAAGAACCGACTGGAGAACACTGCCGGACTCCGCGAAGGCTGGAATCGAAATGGCAGCAGCGATCGCGAGGCCGCCGAGAAGACCCAAAAATGCGCGTTTCAAAGACATAGATAACCCTCCCAAGGTCAAGAAAGATGAATGTTTCCGCCAAACGAGTGCGGCGGTGATTAGGAATCGAAGGCGAGCTGTACTTTGAGTGTCTGCTCGGGATGCCGCTCGATGAGGTCAAAAGCGGCGGCCGCGTCAGTGGCGGCAAAGGTCTGCGTGATCATCGCCGCCGGCTTGAGGGCGCCGCTTTCCAGCCAGCGGACCACTTCCGGAATGAAGCGGCGATTGAGACGGGAGCCGACGAGGCTCAACTCCTTGCGGACGATCTCCTGCTGGCTGACATTGCAAGGTGCAGAAGAAAATCCGAGCAGTCCGATCCTACCGGCCGGCGCCGCCACACGGCAGGCCTCCTCCAGCAGGGACGGAATTCCGGCACCGTCAACAACGACCGATGGACCGAGCCCATCCAATTCGCCGGCCACCATGTCCGGAACTGACTTTTCCAAAGAGTTGAACGCTACATCAGCCCCGAATTCACGAGCACGCTCAAGCCGCCTGTCGTCGATGTCGGCGACGATGCAACGCGCGCCTCTCATCTTGGCAACCTGTAGCACAGTCAAACCGACAGTGCCGGCGCCATAAATCAGCACCGTATCCTCGGGGCCGCAGCCGGTACGCGACAGCACGTTCGCAGCAACCGCCAGCGGCTCGGCAAGAGCCGCGATGTCGAAGCCGAGAGATGGCGAAACCTTTACTGCATTGTCTTCCGGGACGACAGCCACCGACCGAAAGCCGCCGTCATGGTGCACACCTATGACCTGCAGATTGGCACAGACATTCGACCGGCCGATACGGCAAGGATGGCATTTTCCGCAAGAAATGACTGGATCGGCGACCACATGATCTCCTACCGCCAGGCGCGATACGCCCGCACCGATCGCCTCTACTGTGCCGGCGAACTCATGACCAATGATACGGGGATAAACGACGAACGGGTTCGAGCCGTGCAGAATGTGGATGTCCGAACCGCAAATACCGGCCCGATTGACCCGGATCGAAACCTCGCCGGGCCCCACTCCCGCAACAGAACTCTCATCCTCCAACGCCAGCCGATAAGGCGCGCGTACCGCTATCGCAACCATGTATCCTCCCTGCTCCGACCAACGAGACCGCCTTCAAAGAAGCGGCGAAAGTGAAGCTTGCATACTTGTATCCAAGAATCCTGGGAGGCGCAAGGCCATTTTTAAGATGCGGTCGACAAAGCGTCTCTCACCTCAGCCTAGGGATTTCAGAAGCGAATTCACTCGGTTTCTCCAGGCCCTGTTTGCCTGTAATCCCCGGGGGAAAAGCCCCGGCACAGCAAAGAAGGAAGCGGTTTCGTCGTCCGCCTGCACCGCATCCGCCGCCGCCTTCAACAGTTCCCCGGATCGGGGATCGTCTAGAGTATCGGCCTGTTTGAGAAAGGCTATCCAGACGGCCGTAGCGAAGGCGAACTCAGCCCCGTCGCTTCCCGAAGAAAGAGCGTCGACGGCAGGCTGAAACAGGCGCTGCGGCAGTTTCTGTGAGCCGTCCATCGCGATCTGCAGCGTGCGATGGGCGATGGCCGGATTGGCAAACCTCTCCACCAACTGATCCATATAGTGGGCGAGATCGATGCCCGGCACGGGATCGAGCGTGCGAACCGCCGCCTGCATGTGCCGGCGGACCAGCGCAACATTCTCGGGCACCCCCATGACGTCGCGGACGAATTCGAGCTTCTGCAATTGCCCGAGGTAGGCGATTAGCGAGTGCGAACCATTCAGCAGCCGCAGCTTCATTTTCTCGTAGGGTTCGACATTCTCGACGAAGAGCGCGCCGCCCGCTTCCCAAGCGGGGCGATCCGAAACGAAATCATCCTCGATCACCCATTGCGAGAAAGTCTCGGCCTCGATCGACAGTCTGTCCTCCGCTCCCAGCAGCTTTTCGGCACGAGCGCGGGTTTCGGCCGTCGCAGCCGGAACGATGCGATCGACCATGCTGCAGGGAAAGGATACGTTTTCTTCGATCCATGCCGCCAGGCCTGGATCGAGCGCAGCGGCCATCTCGGTCACAAGGCGCCGGACGATGCGTCCATTGCTCGGGAGATTGTCACAGCAAAGTACCGTGAACGGTGGTAGACCGGCGTCCCGTCGTCGAGCGAGCCCCTCCGTCAAATAACCGATCACGCCGGTCGGGCGGGTCGGCGATTTCAGGTCACTGGCGATCGCGGGATGGGCGTGATCAATTCCACCGCCGACGGGGTCGATGCCATAAGCCTTTTCGCTGACAGTCAGCGTGACGACATGGACAGCTGGATCGGCAAGCCTCGCAAGGACAGCCTCCCCATCCTCGCTGGCCGCAAGCGCCTCCACGATCGAGCCGACAACCCTAACGCTATCGCCGGAGCTGTCACGCGCAACAACGCTATAAAGGCAATCCTGCGCCTGCATATCGTGGGCGATCTCTGTCGACCGCAGGCTGACGCCGACAATGCCCCAGTTTCCAAATGCATGCGCCAGCGCCGCATCCGTGTAAACCGCCTGGTGCGCGCGGTGAAAAGCACCGAGACCGATATGAACGATCCCCGGCTTTAGCGCGTGCCTGTCATAAGCAGGGGAGTGGATCGAAGCGGGTAATCGCGTGCGAGCAGTCAATCGTTCCATCAGCGGGCCAATCCATATTGGGGGTGCGACAAGGCGCGCTCGATGCCACGCAGTTCTGCGAGGCCTTTCAACCGGCCGATGGCAGGATAGCCCGGCTGTGCCCCGCGCGCCAAGTCATCAAGGATTTCCTGGCCATGGTCGGGCCGCATGAAGATCGTGTGATCGGCACGCCCCTCGGCCTTCCGCCGCCGCTCCTCCGAAAGGATTGCAGCAATCACCGCGACCATATCGGCATTTCCCTCAAGATGCTCGTCCTCGAAGAAGGAACCCGGCTGCGCCGTCGTTTCGCGGCGAACATTTCGGAGGTGGACGAAATGGATGCGAGAAGCCAGCCGCGAGACCATTGCCGGCAGATCATTGTCGCCACGCGCGCCAAGCGAGCCCGTGCAGAAGGTGACGCCGTTGGTGGGACTGTCGACCGCCTTCAGAATGTGCGCGTAATCCGCTTCAGTCGAGAGGATACGCGGCAGGCCGAGAAGCGGCCATGGCGGATCGTCTCCATGCGCGCAAAGCCGCATGCCCAGTCCTTCCGCGACCGGCACGACCTCGGACAGGAAGTCGATCAGATGGCTGCGAAGGCGTTCCGCATCGATGGCGCCGTAGCGCGCGAGTTCGGTGCGCAGTTCCGGCAGAGTATAGGCTTCTGCCTGCCCGGGAAGCCCTGCGCCGACACTGCGCGAAAGAATCAAACGCCTTTCTTCCGGCATCTCGGCAAAACGCTGCGCGGCAACCTCCACCAATTCAGCGGAATAATCAGTCGCCGCATCCGGCCGCTGCAGGATATTCAGATCGAAGGCGATGAAATCGACGAGGTCGAAACGCATGGCCTTCGCTCCGCTTGGAGTCGTCCAGCGCAGATCCGTACGCGTCCAATCGAGAACAGGCATAAAATTGTAGCAGACCGTGGAAATTCCTGCCTCGGCCAGACGGCGCAGCGTCTCCGCCCACGCCTTCACATGCTCTTTCCAATCCCCGGACATGGTCTTGATGCTCTCGGAAACGGGAATGCTTTCGACCAACTCCCACTCCAATCCGCCCTGCCGGATCTCATCCTGCCGCTTGCGGATTTCCTCCAATGGCCAAGCGACGCCGGTCGGAATGTGGTGGAGCGAGCTGACGATGCCATCCGCGCCGGCCTGAACGGCATCCCTGACGCTGACTTTGTCGATCGGTCCAAACCATCTCCACGTATGTCTCATCCTGACTTTTCCTTTGAAAACCGACGCCACCAAATCCGGCAATAATCACTCTCGATTCAAATACACTACCATGGTAATATGTCAATGAAGCTAGTCTGTGAGCGCCATCACGCCTTTGTGGTAAAAGCGTTCCACCACGCACCGGAGAACGACATTGGCTCTGACCGATAGACAATCGACATCCCTGCTTGCGATCGATCCGAAGTTGCCGATGGCGCCGCAGATCTACGGCAATATTCGCCAGTCGATCCTCAATCTCCGTCTCGTGCCCAAGCAGGCCCTGAGCGAAAAGGAACTCGCCCTCATGCTCGGCGTCAGCCGTACACCGGTTCGAGAAGCACTGATCAAGCTCGCCGAGGATGGGTTGGTCGATATCTTTCCCCAGCGCGGCACATTCGTTGCGCCGATCCGTGTTTCGGAAGTTCTGGAGGCGCAGTTCATTCGCGAAGCGCTTGAAGTGTCCGTTGTCGCGCGCGTGGCGGGAATGTCCGACCCCGCCGTCACCGCCCGTCTTCATGAGAGCCTGGCGCGGCAGAAGCGTGCGGCCGACCATGGCGATCTGGATGGTTTCTTGGCGGAGGATGAAAATTTTCATTTCATTCTGTCCGTATCCGTCAATCTGACACGAGCCTGGAAGGTCATCCAGAATGTCAAGGGCCAGCTCGACCGCGTTCGTGTTCTGAGCCTGCCCGAACCGGGCCACCTGGCTGAACTCTACGAGCAGCATCTGGCGATCGTAGCCGCCATCGAATCGGGCAATTCTTCGGCTGCCAAAAAACATATGGCCAAACATCTCCAGCAGGTGTTCCGCACCATCGATTCTCTGTTGGCAAAGAGACCCGAGATCTTTGATTGATCCACAAAGCAAAAGTGACGCCGCTTATTTTCCGAACCCACTTGGTTGCAGCGATATGATTGGCTATGGTTGCAGTGCGGCCCCCGCGCTGAAGCGCGTGGAGCGCCGAACGTCATTCGATGGCTGGAGGCCATCTCAAGCACGACATCGCTATAGATCACGGAGCTCTCGCTCTGCCGGCCGCTTTGCGGCGCGGGTGCAGGTGCAGGTGCTCCACCAGAGGAGGCAGGAATGGATTATCGCAAGCTCGGCCCCAGCGGGGCAGTCGTCACGGCATATTGCCTTGGCACCATGACCTTCGGCGCAGAAGCGGACGAAATGGAATCTCATAGATTGCTGGACGACTATTTCGCCTGGGGCGGCAATTTCATCGACACCGCTGACGTCTACAGCGCCGGCAGGTCGGAGGAGATCATTGGAAACTGGCTCAAAGCGCGGCCGACCGAGGCGCGACAGGCGGTTATCGCCACCAAAGGGCGCTTCCCGATGGGCACTGGACCGAACGATATCGGCCTGTCACGCCGGCACCTCAACCGGGCTCTGGATGACTCGCTGCGACGCCTCGGTGTCGAACACATCGACCTCTACCAGATGCACGCCTGGGACGCGCTGACCCCGATCGAAGAGACGCTGCGTTTCCTCGACGATGCCGTCTCTGCCGGCAAGATCGGCTATTATGGTTTTTCCAACTATGTCGGCTGGCATATCGCCAAGGCCGTCGAAATCGCCAAGGCGCGCGGCTATACGCGCCCGGTCACGCTTCAGCCGCAATACAACCTGCTTGTCCGCGATATCGAGCTTGAAATCGTCGCGGCTTGCCAGGATGCCGGCATGGGCCTTCTGCCCTGGTCGCCACTCGGCGGCGGCTGGCTGACCGGCAAATACAAACGCGACCAGATGCCGACGGGGGCGACCCGCCTCGGCGAAAACCCCAATCGCGGCAGCGAATCCTACGCCGCCCGCAACGCGCTGGAACGGACTTGGGCGATCATCGCAGTCGTCGAAGAGATTTCCAAGACACGCGGCGTCAGCATGGCGCAGGTGGCACTCGCCTGGACGGCAGCACGGCCGGCCGTGACCTCCGTCATCCTCGGCGCCCGCACACCCGGTCAGCTTGCCGACAATCTCGGTGCGGCAGAACTGACTCTATCGGAAGCGGAGATGAACAGGCTCAACGAAATCAGCGCGCCGCAGCCTGCAGAATACCCCTACGGCAAGGGTGGCATCAACCAGCGCCACCGCAAGATCGAAGGTGGCCGGTAAGATGTGTCGAGACGGCGGAGCGGCATTGCTTCTCCGCCAGTCGCAACCGAAGCGAAGTGCCTTCGTCACGCGCAGATTGGCGTCACTAGGATAATCTTACCGGTCGGGACATGGCAGGTTATCGCGCCAAAACATCCCGAACAGCAAGTTTTATCAACCTCATACGCTAGGCCAACGCCTTGATCTTCGATCGGATGGCCTCGCCCATTTCACTTGTCGACGACCGGCCGCCGAGATCCGGGGTAACGAATTGCTTCTCTTCGATGATTGAGTCGACTGCTTCGCGCATAAGCGAAGCTGCCGTGATCGCTTTCGGCTCCCGCTTCTTCCGACCGAGCCAATCGAAAAGCATGGCCCCCGACACGATCATCGCGAAGGGATTGGCAATGCCCTTTCCGGCGATGTCGGGTGCAGACCCATGCGTCGCCTGCGCCATGGCCAGATCCGGCCCGGCACACAGGCCCGGCGCCATGCCGAGCCCGCCGACAAGACCGGCAGCCTCGTCCGAAAGAATGTCGCCGAACATGTTGGTGGTGACGACGACGTCATATTGCTGTGGCTTCATTGCGAGACGCATGGCGAAGGTATCAACCATCGTCTCTTCATATTGGACGTCCGGAAAATCTTCGGCGACGCGCCGGCATTCCTCGGCAAACATGCCGCAGCCGAGCTTGAATACCGTATCCTTGTGAACGGCCGTCAGCTTCTTGCGGCGGCTTTGGGCCAATTCGAAAGCCGCACGCGCGACCTTGGACGAGCCGTTGCGCGTAATGACACGCACCGAAATCGTCATCTCCTCGCTCGGGCGGAACTCACCCGATCCGGCGACGACATTACGATCCGGCTGAAAGCCCTCATTGTTCTCCCGCACGATTACCAAGTCTACACCCTGATGCACGCAAGGAAGGCTGCGATAGGAACGCGCCGGCCTTATGTTGGCGTAGAGATCGAAGTGCTTGCGCAGGATCGGGTGCGGATTGATCGCCGATGGACTCTTCGGATAGGCTTGGTGACCGATCGGCCCCAGCACCCAGCCGTCAAGCTTCGACAACTGCTCCAAGGTGTCGGCCGGCATCGTCGTACCGAGTTCGTCATAGGCGGCGCGGCCGATCGGCAACGCCGTCCAGGCAACTTCCAGATCGGTCACGGCCGCCGCCGCGCGCATGGCCGCGATTGTTTCGGGGACGATCTCGTGGCCGATATCGTCGCCATTCAAGATCCCGATACTGAGCATCAGACAGCCTCCGCCTGTCGTGCCCTGGCAACGTTCGCGCCGGCGCGGGCGATTTCGGAGGCATCTGCGAGTTCGCCGATCTTCCAGGCGAGTTCGAGCAGAGCCGCCGAGCCGGCTTGACCAAGCACCGGATCGACAAGCCCACGGAATTTCGCTTCAAGATCCGCATTGCTCATCGGCCGTTCCAGGCTACCGATCGCATGGGCGACATGCTTGTCGAGAACGCGGCCATCGATCGTCGTCAGCCGCACCTTCACCTCGTCCTCGTGGATGCTCTGGCTTGCAGTGGTGCTCACCCGATCACGCAACGCAATGACCTTAGGATCGCGCACCACGTCGTCGTCATATTCGCCTTCGCCGGCCGCGCCATAGATGATCGCGGCAGCGGCCGAGTGATAGACGCTGAACTTGCCTTCGAGCCCCGTGCGCGGCGTCTTCTTGCCGGTGAGTTCCAGTACCAGCGGATGTACCTCAAGTTCGATCGAAGCAACGTCCTCGGCCTTCAGGCCGTGTTCGTTGCGAAGCTGCACGCAACCGTCGATCGCCGGATGGATGACGATGCCGCAGGCGAACGGCTTATAGGTGTTGAGACTGATCTCGAAATGCTCGCCCAGGCCCTGGGTGATCTCATCGAAATTGCGGGCGGCCGACATCACATGCGCGAAACCGCGCGGCGCTTCCAGCACACGGTCGGAACTAGTGAAATTTTGTTTGGCGAGCAATGCGGCCGTCATGCCGTTTTGTGCGGCGCGGCCGGGATGGAAGCTCTTGCACATCGTTCCGAACATTTCGCGGAACCCCGAGGATTGGGTGCCGGCGATGCCGAGCGCCCAAACCATCTGTTGTTCGTCGAGCTTCAAGAGCTTGCCGACCGCCGCCGCCGCGCCGAAGACTCCTGCAGTGCCGGTGATATGCCAGCCGATATCGTAATGGGCGGGATATACCGCGTTACCGATCCGGCATTCGGTTTCGACGCCGAGAATGAAGGCATGCAGGAAATCGGCACCGGAAACCGGATGATGCTCTGCAAAGGCCAGAATGGCCGAAGCGACGGGACCGGCGGGATGGATGATCGTGCGCAGATGCGTATCGTCGAAATCGAAGACGTGGCTCGAAATGCCGTTCAGCAGCGCGGCATTGAGAATATCGGTCTTCTCGCCGCGGCCAAGCACGGTTGCCTGGCCTGCGCCTATGAATGGCCGCAGCGCTTCCGTTGCTCGATCGAGAGTCGGATGAACGGAACCGCCGACGGCGCAGCCGAGCCAGTTCAGGAACGAGCGCACGGCTTCCCGTTTGACGGCGGCGGGAACATCGTCCGGCTTCGCCTGAACCAGATAGCGCGCAAGAATCCGGGTCACTTCAGTCATGGGTATTCCTTTTCGAAAATAATAATGTCTTGGGAGCCGGCAGACGCGCTCGGGAAAAGCCGCTGCCGTTGAAAGTCGCAAGACCGGCCGGAGGCCGATCGCGCAAACTGCAATTCATGGCAGGAAGACCCCACCATTGGCATGGATCGTCTGACCGGTCAGGTAACGAGCATTCGGACCGGCGAGGAACTGAACCAGGGCGGCCACTTCTTCCGGCCGTCCGCGACGACCGACCAAAGGGGCATGCACGGCGTGATGGGCGGGATTTTGTGCTGAGGAACGGCCACGCGCTGTGCCGATCATACCGGGCACGACGCAATTGACGGTGATCCCCTGCGGCGCCAGGTCATGCGCGAGTCCGCGCGTCAGTCCGACGATGCCCGCCTTGGCTGTCACCACATGCGCACGATTGGCCGCGCCCGTATGGGCGGACATGCCGCCGATGTTGATGATCGCTGCATTGTCGGAACGTGAAAGCGCCGGCTGCGCGGCCTTCGCCATCAGGAAGGCGCCATCTAGGATGATGCTCAACACCTCACGCCATTCCGCGTATGAGAGATCGGCAAAGGGCGTTTCACGGCGGTTAGCGGCGTTGTTGACGACGCAATCAAGTTTGCCGAAGGCGTCAAGCGCGCTTGCGACCAACCGTTGAGCTCCCTCCTCGGTGGCGACATCCGCCAATGTTACGATCGCGCGACCGCCGGCGGACTGAATCTCCGCCGCGGCTGCTTCCGCTTCTGCCCGAGAACTGAGGGCATTGACCACTACGGCGGCGCCGGCAGATGCCAAGTCGAGCGCGATCTGACGGCCAATGTTGCGGGCAGCGCCTGTCACAATTGCGACGCGGCCTGCGAGGCTCTGTTCGCTCACAGCGCAAACTCCTTCAATCGATCGATATCAGCGCCGTCGAAAATCGTTTGCGAGAGTGTAAGAAAAGCGAGTGCCGTCTCCCGACTCCAGCCGCCATAGACGGCATTGTCGACGAACTTCGTCTCTATCTCTTCCACCGTCAGCGGCGCATGCTTGCCGCCGCGCATATAGGGCTGACGGAATTCCAGCTGCGAACCGTCCGAAAGCGTCGCCAGGAGATGGCCAGTGAAGTTCTTCGGATATTCGTCGTTCGGATCGATGCGATAGCGGATCTTCGCCGCAAGCGCCCTTACTGCCGGATCGGCGATGCGTTCCCCAGTGAATTGCGCGAGCCCCGCCTTGCGATCGAGGAAGCCGAAAGCCATGCAGATGGGGGTCGAGAATTTCGCGGCGTAGGGCGTCTGCGGCGCGTGCTTGACCGCAAGCGGTTCCCATAGCCGATGCACCGTGCCTTCGCCGACATCGCAGACGATCTCCACGATCTGATCCGCGCTGACGCCGGTCTCGGCGAGTTGGACAGCGCAGTCGATAAACGGTTGCGTCATCGTCCCGCATGCATAGGGCTTGAAGGCGATGGTCTCCATGATCCAATCTTGACCAAGATCGCGGAGAAGAACGCCGAAGTCGGGTTCACGTGACGGTGCAAAGGCGTGGAAGAAACCATGTGTGCCTTCCATCACTGTACGAGGGCCGAGGAACCCGCCGCGAGCCATGAGCGCCGCGCGTATGCCGGACTGGGCGGCGTTGCCGGCATGCATGCGTTTGGTCCAGGTGCCTTCGGCCAGGTATTCTATGATACCCGCCGCCATGCTGCCGGCAATGCCGATCGCCGAGACCGTCTCGCTTTCGCTGAGGCCGAGACTGGCGGAAACGGCCGCAGCAGCAGCGACCGTGCCGATAACGGCGGTCGGATGGAACCCCGCTGTATGGATTGCCTTCGGTGCAACGAGGCTCAGACGGCAGAGAAGCTCGACGCCCACAGCGACCCCCTTCAGGAGCCTGTCGCCGCTAAGCCCCTCACGCTCGCAAATGGCAAGCACCGCCGGCACGATGACGGCGCCGGAATGAACCGGCCCGCCCTCGAAAGTATCGTCGTAATCTTCGCCATGCGCGGCGGTGCCGTTGATTAGTGCGGCGCTGAAAGCATCGAAACCGCCGTGATGGCCGATCGCGGTGGTGACACCCTTGTCGGTCGCGGCAATCGTTGCGGCGACATAGTCTTCGTTCCGGGCGGCGATGGCGAGGCCCGCCACGTCGACGATCAACATACGCGAAATGTCGATCGCCTTTTTCGAAATCCCGTCACGGGAGAGGCCGGCGATCCACTGCGCCAGAGTCTCGGCGATGGTGGTCGTGGCAAGAGGACTATGCTGGTTCACGAGTGGCCTTTCACGATTTGGGACTCTTGGGCAGGCTGGGAGGACTGCGCTGTCTTGTCATTCCTGCGGCGGCCGCGGACATGTCCGACGAGGGAGCCGACGATGAAGAGAAGTGCGACGGCGAGCAGGCCGGCCGAGATCGGATCGGTGATGAAGGTCGAGTAGTCACCGGCCGAGAGCACCAGCGCCCGCCGATAGTTGGATTCGATCAGGAATCCGAGAACCACACCGAGCACCATCGGCAGGAACGGCAGCCGGAAATAACGCATGGCATAGCCGAGGGCGCCGAAGGACAGCGCAACGCCGACCTGGAACAGGCTGTATTCGATCGCGTAGACGCCGGAGACCAGCAATGCGAAGATGAACGCCATCAGGTAGGATTTCGGCCGGTTCACCAGCCAGATGCAAGGCGGCATGAAGGCGTAGCCTGCGACAAGCAATGCGATGACGCTGACGCCAAGGCCGACATAGAGGTCAAACACGATATCGGCATGCTGCACGAACAGCATCGGTCCGGGAATAAGGTCCTGGATCAGGAAGCCGCCGAGCAGGACGGCCGTGGAGTTCGTACCGGGAATACCGAGACTCAGCAGCGGAATGAGCGCGGTCTTGGAAACCGTGGTGTTGGCGGTTTCCGGCGCGGCGATGCCTTCCGGTGCGCCCTTGCCGAACTCGTCCTTGTGGCGCGACCAGCGGCGCGCTTCGTTATAGGCAAGAAAGGCTGCCACTGTCCCGCCGGCGCCAGGCGTCACACCTTCGATGACGCCGACGATCATGCCGATCAGTTGCGCCGGCCAGATCCGTTTCCAGATGGCTTTGCTCGGGAACCTGACACGAGCCGAACCCGCATCCGCCTTGTCCCACGCGGGCTCGCTTGCCGTCGCCATCAACTCGCTCAGCGCATAGAGACCGACGAGAACGAGGATCGGCGGAATGCCGGAGAGAAGTTCCGGGCTGCCGAAGGTGAAGCGATTGAGGCCGGTCACGGGATCGGTGCCGATGGCTGCGATCATCAGTCCGAGAACGCCGGCCATCAAACCCTTGATCAGATTTTCACCGGCCAACGACCCGATGACGCTCAGACCGAGGATGCCTAGCGCGAAATAAGAGGTCGGATGAAAGGCCAGCGCCAGACGAGACAACGGCTCCGTCAGCAGCACCAGGACAACGAGCCCGAAAATGCCGCCGAGAATACCGGAATAGAGCGAGATACCAAGCGCTTCGCCCGCCCGACCCTGCTGCTTCATTGCATAGCCGTCAAGGACAGTGGCCGCCGCCGCATTGGTCCCCGGCGTGCGGATCAGAATGGCCGGAATGGAGCCGCCATATTCCGCGCCAAAATAGGCCGACGCCAAAAGCACGATCGCCATCGACGATTGCATACCGTAAGTGAAGGGCAGGAGGAGCGCCATTGCGATCGATGCGGAGATGCCCGGCATCGAGCTTCCAACGACGCCCCAGGCGACACCGGCGAAGGCTGCGAAGATGATGCCCGGCGTGGTCAGGACATCGAGCAGATGCATGAAAACAGCCATGCCGTCCTCCTCAGATCAGCGACGGCCACAGCCCGGCAGGCTGCGGAACTTGCAGGATTTCAACGAAGATCACCCAGAAAACCACGCCGCCGGCTGCGGCAATCGGCAGCATCCATGGCGTAAGGCGACGTTCCAGATACCAGGCGACAAAGAAGATCAGGAGGGCCAGCGACAGAATGTATCCGAGCCAAGGCAGGATCGCGATGTAAGCTGCGCCCATAAGCACCATGCCGGCAGCACGCAACGCGGCGTAACGGTCGCTTTTTACCGTGTTCTTGCCGGCGCTGACGACGGCATGAACACCGCCGCCGCGCCCGAGAAGCGTGTTGGCGATCAAGAGCAGCGACAAAATACCGAGCACGATCGCGTAGCTGATCGGCAGGCCCTGCGGTCCGACGGAGTCGGCGAGCATGCTGTGCGGGATGGCTGCTGCAACGCTGTAATAGGCTATGGCGAGCGCGAGCATCAGGATGCCGCAAACGAGATCGCGTTTCATGGGACGAAGCCTCTGAACTCGAAGGGAAAGCAGGCGGCGATAGCGCCGCCGCTTGTTACTGGATGACGCCGGAAGCCTTCAGGAAGGCCTGCGTATCGCTGCCGAACTTGTTCATGAAGCTCACGTATTCATCATGCTTCATGAAGCCCGGCTCAAGATCGTTTTCCGTGTAGATCTTCTTGTATTTCGGGTCTGCGAGCAGCTTCGGGATCGCCGCTTCCCAGGCCGCAATGACCGCCGGGGGCAGGTTCTTCGGGCCAGCAAGGCCGCGGAATTTGACCACCGATACATCGATGCCCTGTTCCTTCGCCGTCTTCAGATCTGGAAAGAGGTTCAGACGGTGGTCGCCGACAACGGCCAGCATGCGCAGCTTGCCTGCATCGAGTTGGGCGCGAATTTCGCCGATCTCGCCAACGCCGATGTCCAGCGTGCCATTCAGCACGTTGATCTGCATATCGCCACCGCCTTCGAAGGTGATGATGGACGCATTGACGCCGGTCTTCGCCTTGATCTGCTCGAGAACCTGCCGCTCGAGCGAGGCAGGGTTCGCAGCACCCCATTTGCCACGACCCTCCTCAGCGGCGGCAATGACATCCGGCAGCGTCTGGAACTTGGAATCCACCGAGGTGTAGATCACCTCAGGATCGTAGAAGACATTTACCAGCGGCTCCATATCCTTGTAGGTCGCTTCGGGCGTGCTGAGCAGGGACGTATAAATATAGGTCGGCGTCGTCGCGTAGAACCAGCTACCATCTGGCGTTGAGGAGGCTACCGTCGACATGGCCTTGGCACCGCTGCCACCGGTGACATTTTCGACGACCAGCTTCGGCCCCAGATAGGGCTGGAGATAGGGCAGCATTTCACGCAGAAACACGTCACTACCGCCGCCGGGACTGGAATGCGTGACGAGCTTGACGATCGGCGCAGGATACTTTTGCTGAGCGATAGCCGCGCTGAAAGGCAGGGTTACGAGTGCAAGCGCCAATGAAATTGCTTTAGGTTTAAAATTAATTCCCATGCGATATTTCCTCCCATCGCAATTGGATGTTGAACGTCGCTCCCTCAGCGCCATCTCAGAAAAATGAATTAGGCAGTCTTGCCGGCTAGCTCCTTGGCTCTGCCGGGATCTTCGACATGCAGCATTCGATCCTTACCCCGCTGAACGTGATCGAAGGCTGCCCTGAATGCAGCCTCGGGATCGCGCGCCTTGAGGGCATCGACAATCTGCCGGTGCTCCAGGTTCGAGCGCTCGAGACCGCCGCCATGCAGCAGACCTCTCGCGCGGAAGAGATGCAGTTCCTTGATCAAAGCCGCATAGTCATCAACCAGCCGCTTGTTGCCGGACCCCTGCAAGATCGCCTGATGAAACTTCAAGTTGACTGGATAATATTCGTCGAGCGACCCCTGCTCGGCGAACCTGTCCATCGTATCCAACAGCTCGTCCAATTTGGCGAGGTCGGCTTCACTCATGCGTGCGGCCGAAAGCCTGGCAGCCAAGCCGAAAAGCGCCGCGCGCACATCGTAGACATCCAGAGCCTCCTCTTCGCTGACGCTGCGCACGAATACGCCGCGGTTGGGGATAAGCTCCAGCAACCCACTCTCTGCAAGCGCTCGGCACGCCTCACGGATCGGCCCGCGGCTCACCTGAAAGCGCGTCGCAAGGGCGTTCTCGTTCAGCCGCTCTCCACTGGCGAAATGGCCCGACAAAACAAGCTGCTCGATCTCGTGCTTAAGCACGCTCGTCATCGACTGGAAACGGAGGATATCTAGGTCTGGTGTCTTCATGGCCGAAGTCGTAAATCGCATTCTGTAAATTGTCAACAAATTTCAATTTACGAAATTGCCGTACCTCCATCGCTTGCTAAAGGCCGTGGCGGCCAATAAGAACGATGGCGCCCCTATCCTCCATTTGCAGACGCCGCACATATAGAAGGACGCGCCACCATGCGGAATTCGCAAGGTCAAAGCCCGACTGCTCTCGGACTGTTTCTCATCTTCGCCCGCATCGGCCTCACCAGTTTTGGTGGCGGATTAAGCGGCTGGTTTCTGCGAGAGTTCGTTCAGATGCGGAAATGGATGACGGAAGAAGAGTTTTTCAACGGGCTGGCCATTTCGCAGGCTTTGCCCGGGATCAACATCAAGAACCTGGCCATCTGGATCGGCTATCGCATGCTCGGCCGCAAGGGCGCCGTTGCCGGTTTTCTCGGGATCATCGTCCCACCCGGGATCGTCATCGTCCTGCTCGGGACTTTGTTCGCCTCACTGATGCGGTTCGATGTAACCCATCTGCTTCTCGAAGGAGCAGCTGCCGCGGCTGTGGGATTATCACTGTCGATGGGATTGACGGCAGCTTGGCGCGTTCCGCGCGAGGTCATGCCGATTGCCCTGATGATCGCCACTTTCGTTGCAATCGGCATCCTCCATTGGCCCCTGATTTGGACTGTGCTGGGTGCCGGATCGGTCAGCGTCGCCCTCTCCTATTTCAATGTCTGAGGACGACGGACCGATGTCAAATCCGCTTTGGGATCTGCTGACCGTCTTTGCACCAATTTCCATCGTGACGATCGGCGGCGGGCAAAGCGCCATCGCCGACATCCATCGTCAGGTCGTCGACGTCCACCACTGGATGACGCAAGCCGAATTCGTCAACGCCTTCGCCATTTCGCGGATGACCCCAGGGCCAGGCTCATTGTTGGCGACGTTAATCGGCTGGCAGGTCGCAGGCTTCTGGGGCGCCGTCGTCGCAACACTCGCCCTGTTTGGGCCTACCGCCTTCCTGATTTACGGCGTGGCTCATGTCTGGTCGCGTTTCCAGGGCGCGCGCTGGCAGATCGCCCTGGAAACCGGCCTCAGGCCGATCGCCGCCGGCATGATCCTGGCCGCAACCTATATTCTCTTCAACGCGATGGATGGGGGGTGGGTGGCTGAAGGTGTCGCGCTCGCGTCCACTGCGGTTCTCATGTTAACACGCATCAATCCCCTGCTCTTGCTGGCGTGCGGCGCCGGCATTTTTGTAAGCCTGCATGGAATTGTGTGAGACGGACAACACATTGTCCGTCAAGCGCCCGCCTCCCGGCGGGCGCTCTCTTCTTCTGAGAATAGTTATGCCTTGAAGAAGGCAAGCAGGTCGGCATTGATGGCGTCTGCATGGGTGGTGGCCATGCCGTGCGGGAAGCCCTTATAGACTTTCAATGTCGCGTTCTTGAGCAACTTGGAAGACAGAAGCGCTGAATCTGCGATCGGCACGATCTGGTCGTCATCGCCGTGCATCACCAGCACCGGCACATCGATCTTCTTCAGATCCTCGGTGAAATCGGTTTCCGAGAAGGCCTTGATGCAGTCGTAGTGAGCCTTGGCGCCGCCCATCATGCCCTGACGCCACCAGTTATCGATGATGCCCTCCGAGACAGTCGCACCCGGACGATTGAAGCCGTAGAATGGGCCGGCGGGAACATCGTGGAAGAACTGGGCGCGGTTGGCCGCAAGCGCTGCACGGAAACCGTCGAACACTTCGATCGGCAGACCACCAGGATTCTTCTCGGACTTGACCATAATCGGAGGAACCGCACCGATCAGTACCGCCTTGGAAACCCGGCCGTTACCGCCGTGCTTGGCCACATAGCGGGCAACTTCACCGCCGCCGGTCGAATGGCCGACGTGAATGGCACCCTTCAGGTCGAGGTGAGCGGCGAGTTCTGCGACGTCAGCGGCGTAGGTATCCATTTCATTGCCGGCCGCCGTCTGGCTCGAGCGGCCGTGACCGCGGCGGTCATGGGCGATGACGCGGTAGCCCTGGTTCAGGAAAAACAGCATCTGCGCATCCCAGTCGTCGGCACTCAGCGGCCAGCCGTGATGGAAGACGATCGGCTGACCTGTACCCCAGTCCTTGTAGAAGATCTGCGTTCCGTCCTTGGTCGTAATCGTGCTGCTGCTCATAGTGTCCTTACCTTTCGAAGATTGCTTTGCGGGAGAGGCTTGTGTGGTTTGAGCGAAGGGCATAACGGCGGCCGTGGCGGCCAGGCCGAGTCCGGCCGTCATGACACCTCGGCGGGTAACTTGATTGATCGACTGGCTCATTTCAATCTCCATTAATTTCATATCGCGATATTTGTTATCGCGATATATATACGTTTAAGGCCATTTCAAATTGTTGTCTATAAAAAAATTATCGCGATATCATTTTTCGTGATAGATAAAGGAGGCGCGTGTCAATTGGAAGACATCCATGTCCGAACCTAAGCCCGTCCCGTTGGACAATCAGCTTTGCTTTTCGCTCTATGCTGCAAGCATCGCCATCAATCGCACATACAAGCCGATGCTGGATGCGATGGGCATCACCTATCCGCAATATCTCGTTCTATGTACATTGGGCGAGAACGATGGGCTGACGGTCGGCGCAATTGCGGATCGGCTCGCACTGGAATCAAGTACGATCACACCCCCGGTGCAGCGGCTGGAACAAGCCGGCCACGTCGAGCGCAGACGCAGCAAGATCGACGAGCGCCAGGTCCATGTGTGGCTTACCGCGACCGGTCGCGCTCTGTTCAGCCGAAGCAGCTGCCTCGGCGAGACCTTGGTGGAGCGGTCGGGCATGACGCCTGAGCAATTCGAAGCGTTGAACCAGAACGTCCGGGAGCTGCGCAAGGTGCTCGGAGGAGATCGATAGCCGGAGTCTAGGGAAACACTCGGCCTACTTGCCATCGAGCGGCGTACTCAATGCCCACTCAGGGACTGCGCGAGTTGCAGATGATTCTGCAGCGTCGGCAAAGCTTTCGCCGCAAGTTCAGGGACCTGCCTGTTGCCTTCGCTGGCCTTCTGCTTGAACTCGGCAATGGCCTTCTCATGTTCCGTCACCATGAAGCTTACGAACTCCTTGTCGAAGTCGGAACCGGTCAAATGCTGGAGCTTATCGAGCTCTTGTTGTGCCTCCCCCGCAACCCCGCCGGAAACATTGACTTCGAGAGCTGCCGCAAGAGCGGTCGCCTCGTCCTTCGCTTTGCGGTGATCGGTGACCAAGGTCTGCCCGAACGAGCGCACGCCATCGCTCCTGCCTTTTTGAGCAGCCAACTGACCGAGTGTGATTTCCGCGTTGTCGCCTTTGATCGCATCGCTCAGGAATTGCTTATCGCTTATTGCCAATGCCGACGAAGCCACCAGACATCCGGCTATTATTGTCGCAGTCGCAAGTATTATTTTGCTTTTCATCGCTACACCTCGTGCTTGAACGATCCGGCGTCATTCCAGTTAAAAGATCCAAATTTCGAGTTTGACGTCGGCGGGGATAATCGCCGTGAACCCCTGTCCCAACGACACGTCTTGTCGTGTCGCTCGTGGCCTTCTCCCGCTTTGGCGATAACCGTGTGGGAAGGGACATTGTTCCTGCGTTTTTTGTCGGGATCATCTTCAACGGAAGATAACCGCGAGCAGCCGGCATAAACGGCGATACGCGGAGGCCGCCGATCCCGACCTTCCGGAACATTTGGCCGACAAGGCAGTTGAAATCCTAGATCGTCCGAGGGACAAGAAGCGGAGAACGGAACCGGATGAGCAAGCGGCAGAACCCGGATGACACCAACAAGCATCCACCGACTTTCTCCGCGGAGGACGTCCGTCAGGGTGAAATCATTTTGTGGCGGCGCTGGCAGCGGTGGGTATTTATTGCCGGTCTGGTCGGCATCGTGCTGTTGGCGCTTCTCCTGGCACTGAAACTTTGACCGCGTGCGACAGCAGCGCATCGGGTGCGGCTGCGTGCTGTGTTCAGGGACAATATCGCAGTCAAGTCGCCGGTTGTCGCCACCAACGGTGCTATCGGCGAAGGATTGGGGTAATATGCTTCGATGATCAGCGGCGTACTTCTGGATCTCGCGGGCGTCATTTATGATGGCGAAGACCTTATAGCCGGCGCAACAGCAGCCGTTGCCCGCTTGCATGAAGCAGGCCTTCCCATCCGCTTCGTCAGCAACACGACGCGCTCAAACAAGCAGGCGATTCTGAACCGGCTTGAGAGATTCGGACTTTCCGTAGCGAGCAACGAACTCTTCACCCCCGCGCAGGCCGCCCGCGATTGGCTTGGCCGCAACGAGCGATCACCCCACCTCCTGGTCCACCCTGATCTGGCGCCGGATTTCCACGATCTGGCGGGCGGCAAAGGCAAGGCTCTCGTCGTTGGCGATGCCGGCGAGGTTTTCGACTACCGAACCCTGAACGCTGCATTTCGACAATTGATCGAGGGCGCGAACTTCCTGGCGCTCGCACCGAATCGGACGTTCAAGGATGCGGATGGGAAGCTCAGCCTCGATGCAGGCGCTTTCGTCGCAGCGTTGGAGTTCGCAAGTCAAAGACGCGCTATTGTCCTGGGCAAGCCGTCGCCCGAATTCTTCCTGTCCGCGCTTGCCAGCATGCATTGTCCGAAAACGGAAGCTGTTATGGTGGGTGATGATGCCGAAACCGATGTTGCAGGGGCCTTGCGAGCCGGACTTTCCCACGCTTTGCTGGTCCGTACGGGCAAGTACCGTCGCGGCGATGAGAAGCGTTTCAGATCTCAGCCGACAGCCACGGTCAACGATATTTCCGCCGCTGTCGATTGGATCGTGGCGACGCGCAGTGTCTAGCCGAGTGCCGGAAATGATTGTGCCGCGAACGTCGAGGTGCTTCCGACCTACATCGCCGGTACGAATTTCCAAAACACGCCCTCGAAGCGTTCCGGATAATACTTGAATTCGCACTCGAAGCGCCGGCCATAGGCTTCGGCGTTATCGAGGGCGATCTTGCTGACCGGGTTCATGCCGGTCCCCGGCGCAAACCAATCTTCAAGCAGATCTTCGGGCACATAGGCCCCGATGCGGAGCGGAAGCTTCGTCAGTACGTCGTTCATCTCTTCGGGAGGCATTGTTTCGGGAGCCATTGTCTTCTCCAACTTGTAACACTGCTGATATCGGGCATCGCGGACCGGAGAGATTAGCTTCGTTCGGCGACGACGGGATACCTATACCCACCAATAGGGAGCTCCGCCCGGGCGGAGCTGTCTGCTCAATTTGCAGTATAACGCGTTGTCCGCGAAGATCCCGAAGTCGGCTGCCGCATCGCCTTGCGAGGCGCCAACACCGCCGGCATATCTGCCTCCAGGCACGCAGCAACAAAAGCCTCGCGCGCGATGATCGAGGGGATCGCGCCATTCAATGCTCCGCAGCATGTCTTGACTGCGCGGTCATACGGCTCTCCATTCCGGAGGGGCCACTCATTTTCGAGGAAATCCAGCGCATCGTATGCGCCGCCGAAGCTCCGTTCCAGACCGCACTGCAATCGAATAGTGACAGGCCGCATCCAGGGAGCGTTGTTGATCCGCATTTTCCTCCTCCTTTCGAAGGCTGTTCGAATCACCCTGAGTTAAGGATATTCCCTCGTCCCCTTCATGTTCAAGGGGCGGCCGGTGGCATTCCGAAGTCGATGTCTCCCCTTCAAACAAGCCCAGATAATCTTCCGTCCATGTGCCGTTGATAAAGATCCCCTGGTGAATGCTCAATTTCGCAGTCTTCGCCGAAACCAACGCATGCCATATGCGGCATGCTGCTGACGTTTCACTTGAGGGCGTCATGATGGGTCGGCAAGCAGGCGCAGGCCTGTTTGCCGACCGTGGCGATTCGACTATCGTGCCGATCGCGGCGCTATGTTCCCCAGCAACGGACCCAGGCCTTCAGCAATCGTCAGATGGACGATAACGGCGTCGCGAAGTTTCCAGTAAGGCAGGCCCGCCAACATAGCGGTCTGGACCGCAGCCATGACCTCGCCGGCCTCCGAGCCGATCATGGTAAAGCCCAGAATGCGGTCATCTTCGGCGCTGACCAGCACTTTCATGAAGCCCTCGGTTTCCTCTGTCGCTTGCGTGCGCAGAACATTGCTCATCGGCAGCGTTGCCATGCGCACAGCAATACCTTGCCGCTGCGCCTCGCCCTCACTCAGTCCAACACGAGCAAGTGGCGGGTCGGTGAACATGACATAGGGAACCAGCCGGTCGTCCGCCCTGCGGTTGCCGCCCGCCATATTGTCCCTGACGATCCGATAATCGTCGACGGAAACATGGGTGAATTGCGGGCTGCCGGCACATTCACCGATCGCCCAGACATCGGCCGCAGTCGTCTCCAACCTCTCGGTGACGCGAATGAAACCGCGAGCGTTCAGCTCAATGCCAGCTTGTTCCAAGCCGATATCCGCCGTGTTGGGAACACGCCCGACAGCAACAAGAAGGTCGCTGCCCTCGATCCTCTGTTCACCGGCAGACGAGCGCACTGTCACGCTCACCTCATCGCCGGAAAGGCCGCGAACATTGATCGGTTCGACGCCGAGCAGCACCTCTATGCCCTCACTCGTCAGAATACGCAGCATTTCCTCGGCGACATCGGCGTCTTCACGGGCCATCAGTCGGGAGCCGGGTTCGATGATCGTGACACGGCTGCCGAAACGCCGGTAGGCCTGGGCCATTTCAATACCGACATAACCGCCGCCGAGCACCAGAAGATGCGCCGGCACATAGTCGAGTTCCAGCGCTTCGATATGGGTGAGAGCACGGGCGGCTTCGATACCGGGAATGTTCGGGATAGCCGCATGCGAACCGACATTGACGACCACCTCATTGCCGGTCAGCAAGCGCGTGCCGCCGTCATTCAGCGCCACCTCGATGGTTTTGGGAGCGACGAAACGCCCGCTTCCCATGATCAGCTCGGCGCCACTGGTCTTGTAGGCGTTCAGGTGAAAGGCAATCTCGCGATCGACCATTTCCTGTTTGCGTTGGCGAACCCTGGCCATGTCGATCTTGACGGGACCCGTGACCGTGCCGAACGGGGCGGCATTCTGGGCGACGTGCGCAACCCTGGCGCTCCAGATCTCGTTCTTGCTTGGCAGGCAGGCGACGGCGGGGCAGGAGCCTCCGACCCAACGCCGCTCGACGACGGCAACCTTCTGCCCTGAACGAGCCAAGTGCCAGGCAAGCAACTTACCGCCCTGCCCGCTGCCGAGGATCAGGGTATCGAACTGTTCTGGATTGGACATGGGTTTCCTCCTTCAGGAATCATTGACGCTGATGCAATCAGATCGCCACCATCGGCACGATCGAAGTGATGTGAGGCTGCCGCTGACCACCGGGCGCGATGGTTGGGTTATGGGTCTTCGGGCTGTCACGCCCCGCGCCTGCTCGCCAGAAGGTCGAGGGTCGGCAGAAGTTCCGAAGGATCCGGCCGTTTGGTGTAGTCCGGATTGATTTCTGAATAGGCGATAACACTGTCGCGATCGATGATGTAACGGGCGGGCATTGGAAGGGTCCATGCGTTATTGCCGTTGAACGCCTCAAGGTCGGCCCCAAGGCTCTTATGAACGCCTATCATCTCTTCGGAGAGCTTCCAGCGAAGGCCGAACTTCGCTGCCAGTTCACCGCCGTCATCGCGCAGCATGGGGAAAGTCAAATTGTGCTGACGGATCGACTTGCGGCTATTGGGAGCGGTCTGCGGAGAAATGGCGACAAGACTGGCGCCACGGGCGACAATCTCGGGCAGCGCCTCCTGCAAGGCCGCAAGTTCCAGGTTGCAATAGGGGCACCATGCGCCTCGGTAGAAGGTCAGCACCGCGGGACCCTTGGCAAGTAAGTCCGAGAGGCTGACCAATGTGCCGTCGGAGCCTTCCAGCGTAAGGTCGGGGGCAACGTCGCCGGCGCGCAGAGCTCGTTCTGCCTGACCCGTTGCAACCAACGCTGTTGTCGACCGATGGAAAGCGTCGATAATGGTCCGGGGAATGTTGTAGGGGGGATTTCCGGACTCGAAATCCCTTTTGAAAGCGTCGAGGCGATCTTGAAGCAACATGGCGGTGCTCCTTGGCTTGCCGATCAGCCCTATACCGACCGCACATCCAAAAGATGCCCTATTCACGAAAAAGCGGGTATCCGTCGATATCGGATATGATCTATACGTTTGACATATGAGTGATCGACTCCAGCAATTGACCTTGTTCGTGCGCGCTATCGAAGCGGGCAGCTTTTCCAAGGCTGCGCGGGAGTTTGGTCTGTCCCAGCCGTCCGTGTCGCGCAACATCGCGGAACTGGAGGAACGGATTGGCGTCAAGCTTTTGCTGCGAACCACGCGCAAGCTGATGCCTACGGATGCCGGCCGTGTTTTTTTTAATCAGGCAAGGGAGATCCTTAGCGGGCTCGATGAGGCCGAGAGCGCTGCGCGAGGAGCGGACAGTCTCTCGGGCGTCCTGCGCCTTGCCTTGCCGGTCGCCTTCGGCACGCGGGAAATCGCGCCCCTGCTCCGTCCATTCCTTGACCGACATCCGGCACTCACGATCGATATGCTGATGGCGGATCGCTTTGAGGATCTCGTTGCCGAAGGCGTCGATATGGCGTTACGCCTCGGCCGGCAGCCGGATTCGAGCTTCGTCGCGCGGCGGCTGGCCAGCGCGCGGCGCCTTATTGTTGGCTCGCCCGACTATCTTGCTCGCCGGGGCACGCCGGCCACGCCCGCAGAACTCGCCCAACATGATTGCCTGAGAGGACCGTCCGACCCCGGCCCAGAAGGCTGGTCCTTCAAGCATGGCGACACTGTGACTTCTATCGCCGTCAGCGGGCGAATACGGGTCAGTTCTGCCAGCGGCCTGATTGCCTGCGCGGTCGAAGGCCTGGGACTAGCCCTCGTTTCAGTATGGATGTGCCGTACCGAACTAACCGCAGGAAGTCTCGTGCCTTCTCAGCGACTACACTTTGAATCCTGTCGATGCCTATGCGGTATTTCCGGGCGGTCGTCAGCCGTCCCACAAGGCGCGCGCGCTTACCGAGTATTTGGCAAACACGCTGCGATCCGAGCTTTAGTGCTCCATCATTGATCGACGACGGAGCCGTCGACGTGAAGACGGGTATGCATCTTTCGGGGGCGATACGGATATTTTGTTGCCGCGTCCGGCCGCAGAGTGATGCCGATTCCGGGCTCGTCGCTGATCGTCAGAAAGCCCTCGCCGTCATGTTGCGAGGCGCCGGCGAGGAAACTGTCGGTGTCCGGGCGCTTGTCCGTGACGTCCCAGGTGTCGTTCGGGAACTCCTGCAGCACGAAGTTCGGCGCCGTCGCCGCAATCTGGAGACACGCCGCCGTCGACACCGCGCTCAACGGATTGTGCGGCACGACACCGACATGCGACGCCTCGGCAAGGGCAGCGATCTTGCGGGCGCCGGAAATGCCGCCGACGATGCAGATATCGGGGCGGACCATCTGCACGGCATTGCGCGCCAGAAGCATCTGGAACTCCCACAGCGATGTCATGCGCTCGCCGGTCGCGATCGGAATGCCGATCTTGTCGGCGACATAGGCCATCTCATCGAGATTATCGGGCGTGACCGGATCTTCCATGAACAGCGGCAGGAACTCCTCAATCCCCCTGCCAAGCTGCACGGCTTCGAAAGGTGCCATCCGCCGGTGGATCTCAATGCAGAGATCCATGTCGCGTCCGGCAATCTTGCGATATTCGCGAACCGTATCGATGGCGTCGCCGATCTTCTGCGCATGCGTCTGGAAAAAGGGCACTTCGCGGCGGGAATCGAGAAAGGGGGTGAGGTGACCGACGGCGGTAAAACCCATTTTTTTGGCATTCTCGATACCGGTGAAAAGCTCTTCCTTGGTCTCGCCGAAGACATGATAATAGGCGCGTGCCTTGTCTCGCACCTTGCCGCCGAGAAGGGCATGTACGGGCGCCTCGTAATGCTTTCCGGCGATGTCCCAAAGCGCGATATCGATAGCGCTGATCGCGGCCATGATCGCCGAGCCGCGGAAATGCGCCCAGCGATACATGTATTGCCAGTGATGTTCGATGCGCAGCGGGTCCTCACCCAGAAGGTAGTCCTTGAATCGTGTCACCGCGCCGGCCGTTGCCTCATGAAACCCCCAGGCGCCGCCCTCGCCCAGACCGACCAGTCCGTTGTCCGTGCGGATCTCGACGAAGAAATATTTGTCGATAAAAATGCTTTCAATGCTTTCAATGCGCATGTTCAAATCCTTTCGTGCCGTTTCGTCCGCAGGGCATGCGGGTCACAATTCCGGGATGATGATGACGTCGTCGGGTTCGATCCGGATCCGGATGGTGTCGCCGATGGCCGGAGGCCGGCGCGCTGGCAGTTCGGCACGCAGCGTCACTTCGCCCAGCCGCAAACTGCAGGTGACGAGCGGGCCGAGGAAACCGAGGGAGTCGACCCGCGCATCGAAGCAATTCGCGCCAGCCTCGTCGCCAGGGATGCGGCTGATGCTCTCGGCGCGGATACAGGCGAGAACCGGGCCTGAGGCGCGGACGTCTTGCCCGCGCGAAAAATGCCCTTCCACGGTCACGCCGCCGGGGAGCACTACCTGCGCCGAGCGATCGCCGGCGGAGCGAATGACTGCGGCTTCAACGATGTTGGCGTTGCCGATGAATTCGGCGGCGAAGCGGCTAGCCGGCCGCTCGTAGAGGTCGCGCGGCGTGCCCGACTGCATGATCCGCCCGTCCTTCATCAGGATGATGCGATCACTCATCAGCATCGCTTCGGACTGATCGTGGGTCACGTAAAGCGACGTCTGGCCCAGCCGGCGCTGCAGTTCCACCAATTCGAAGCGCATCCGGTCGCGCAGGCCAGCATCGAGATTGCTCAGCGGCTCATCGAACAACAGCAGCCGCGGCGAGGTGACGACGGCGCGGGCAAGCGCCACACGCTGCTGCTGCCCGCCGCTCAGCTCCGTTCCATAGCGGCCGGCAAAGCCATCGAGGCCGACGATCTTGAGTGCCTCGCCGACTTTCCTGGCGATATCGGCCGCGGGCTCGCGACGGATGCGCAGCCCATAGGCGACGTTCTCGAAGACCGACATGTGCGGCCAGACAGCATAGGACTGGAAGACCATGTTGATGCCGCGCTTGTCGGGCGGCACATCGCGGCCATCCGCCGCCATGATCGCTTCGCCCAAGCGGATGGTTCCGCCTGAAGAACCTTCGAGACCGGCAATACATCGCAACGTTGTCGTCTTGCCGCAACCACTCGGTCCAAGCAACGAAACGAATTCACCGTCCTCGACCGTGAAGGAGATATCGCGGACGGCGATTACGGCGCCATACGCCACAACAAGATCCTCGACCTTCAGCCTAGCCATGAGACTTCCTCCGTTAGGTGGCCTGCGACAGCTTCACGCGCAACACGAAACGCCCAACGAAAATGCCGGCGCCAAGGATCGCGGTTTGCAGGAGGCCGATGATGGTAGCGTTCTGGACATTGCCGAATTCGAGGTAGTCCCAGGACATGACCGACAGCACCTTATTGCTCGGTGATGCCAGGAGAATCGCAGCGCTGATCTCGCGGATCGAGAAAATGAAGACCAGGATCCAGGCCGACAGCACGCCCGGCTTGATCAGCGCGAAGGTGATCTTGCGTGCCGTATGCCAATGCGAACCGCCGCAGACGGAGGACGCTTCTTCCAGCGACTTGTCGATCTGGATCATCGACGTGTCGATCATCCGGTAGGCGAAGGGGATGTACGAGGCGACGAAGGCAATGACGAGGATCCAGATCGTGCCGTAGGCCGGCGTCATCAGATAAGTCCAGAAGATGCCGGTGCCGAAGACGATGCCCGGCACCGCGATCGGGAACATCGCGATATAATCGAGAATGTCGCCACCCCTCACCCGAAGGCGGCGGACCGCATAGGCAAGGACGATGCCAAGCGCGACGCAAAACGTGGGAGAAAGAATGCCGACCAGCAGCGTGTTCAAAACCGACTGTTGAACCGAAACCGATCCGAGAACCGCCGCGAAATTGGCAAGCGTGAAATGAGCATCGAGGATCGACGACGAGGTAAAGCGAGTGAATGCAACATAGAGCAGCGCCAGATAAGGCAGGATGATCGCGAGTACCACGTAGGCCAGGATGAAGAGCAAAGCCGCGAACCGCCAGCCGCGAAGCCGCACGAGCCGGGCGCGGTATCCTCTCGCCGTCACCGTGACGAAACGCGTCGCAACCCGTGAGGCAAAACGATAAAAAGCCACGCCGATCAGCGATATCCAGAAAATCAGCGTTCCAATCGCTGCCGCTCGCGAATAGTCGAGCGGAAAAGTGGCGACGGCACGATAGATATCGACGGCGAGGAACGGCATTGCCTGCGTACCGCCGAGAGCGGCCGGAATGGAAAAGGTGCCGCAGGTCAGGACGAAAACGAAGAAGAAGGCCGAGATGATGGCCGGACGCACGATCGGAAGCGTGATCTTATAAGCCGTCGTAAACGCGCCGGCGCCGTTCAGATAGGATGCCTCCTCCATCGAGGGGTCCATGCCCTTCAGCGCTGACGATACAGTCATATAGGCATAGGGCACATTGTAGAGGGCCATGATCAGGATGACGCCCGTGGCACTGACGACATTGATTATGGCGCCCTGGATACCGAGGAGGTCGCGAGCTATCACGTTGATCAAGCCCGCATTCGGCGAGGCCAGGATCAGCCAGGCGAGTGCGCCGACGAAAGGCGAGAGATAGAGCGGCGCAATCACGCACTGCTCCATGAAACCACGCGCCCGGATGTCTGTCCGCGACAACAGCCAGGCTAGCGCGATCCCGACAAGGCAGGCGATCAGCGAAACGAGAAGCGACGCGCCGATGGTGACGGAAAGCGTCTTGAGATATGGCAGCGTCGTATAGACGGTCTGCAGGCTTCTCAGGGAAAACTGAGCACGGGGGTCGACGAAGGTTCCCGTCCGCATCGCGCCGAGAAACATCAACAGGATCGGCAGCAGCACCAATACCGTCAGCAAAGTGCCGAGCGCGAGCGGTAATGCCAGCCCACGCCGGCGCCGCAGGCCCTCGGCTCGACCGGCCGGGATGGCCTGCGTTTGTGTTTGCGTTATCGACACGTCGCCACCTCACCGTCCGAAAATCTGGTTCCATTCGGCGATGATGGGTTTGCCCGGATCGACGTAGCCAGGATCGTTCAGATAATCGAGGTAAAGGTCCGTGGGATCGGCATACCAATCCTCCTTGTACCAGTCGCCCTTGTTCGCCTTGCGGCCGTCGACGGTATCTTCGCGCGCGGAGGCAACGCCTGAGAGCTTGAACCACTCGGCCTGGCCCTCGGAGCTTGCGGCCCAATCCTGAAAGAGTTTTGCCGCATTGGAATGCGACGCATGGGCGGAAATCGCCTGCACGGTGAGATTGGCAGGCGTCGGCGAAGGAAATACCCAGCGGATCGGCGCGCCCTTGAGATAGAGATTGCCCATATCGCTCTGCGACGCCTGATCGACAATCGCATGTTCGCCGGCACCGACCCGGTCATACATCGGCGATTTGCTTTCATAAATCTGCGGTTTCAGGGCAGCGATCTTGGCCTCGTAAGCGGGACCGAACTGGTCTCGCTTGCCGCCCAGAAACATATAGACGAAGGAATAGCTGCTGCCGCCGGATGCCGGCGTCGAGGTGGCCATACGACCGGTCCAACGCGGATCTGTCAGCGCCTGCCAGCCGCCTTCGCGGATCAATTTATCCTCCTCCGGCGTGACCTTTTGGGAGTTCCAGGCGATCCCCATCGCGTTGACGAAGATCGTGTACCAGATGCCCTCCTTTTTCATCGACGGACGAATGCCTGCGCCCGAGGGAGGCGTATATTCGCCGATCAACCCCTCATCATGTGCGGATTCGATGAGCACCGTATCAGTGATCTGAATGACATCGGCGATGTGCTGACCGACACGTTCCTCCGTCAGCCACCGGTCGAAAAGCGGGTAGCTGGGGCCGCGGACATTCTGCGTGCTGATACCGTATTTCTTGGTGAAGGCCGACGTCCAGGTCGCGGTTATGTCGATCGCAGTCGTATGATAATAGGTCAGCGTTCCCTCGGCCTTGGCGGCGGCGATCAGATCGGCGTCCGGAGCTGCCTCGGCCAGAGCGCGGCCCGAAAAGGGCATCGCGGCGGCAGCGGCTCCCATTGCACCCAGTTGAAGCAAATGTCGCCGGGAAATCTCCCGACGGAATCCGGGCACGCCGCCGCTATCATCGGTCGTCATTCGCATTCCTCCCTGACAAGACGACAGGCTCCTCCCCATCGCCGCTTGCTATCCTATATTTGCGCAAATATAGGATGAGTCAACGCTTGATCGGAAGATTTGCGCAAATATAGGATTTGATGCAAAAGCCCGGCTATTCGGCTATGATCCGCTCCAGAGCAACGAAAGGACCGATTGATGAGGGTGAGTTCCAAGAGTCTGGCCAGCGTCCCCCCGCTCAATGAACCGGTTTATCTGCGTGTCAAACGAGCGATCGTGGCCGATCTGGTCTCAGGAGAGTTCTTGCCCGGCATGCACCTGACCATCGACACGCTGACGACGCGTTACGGCGTCAGTCATATGCCGATCCGGGAAGCACTGCGGCAGTTGGAGGGTGAAGGTATCCTGATCTCGCTCGCCCATCGTGGCTTCAAGATCGAATCCGTGACCGAGGACTATATCCGCAACATCTACGACATCCGTGTCGGCATCGAATCCCTGCTTGCCCATCGGGCAGCGGAGCTCGCGACCGATGAGGACATTCGCGATATCAGACAGTTGCATGAGACCCTGTCCGCCTTGATCCGCAGCGGCGGCGGCGTGCCCGCCGCGCTCGAGAACGTCAAATTCCACAAGCGGATCTATGCTATCGCCCGCAATCCGGAGGCCGAGCTCATTCTGGAAGGACGGACCCGCGTTGTCCGCAGCGTCGGCGATGGCTTCGGCGGCTATACGCCGGATGTTTTCGAAACCGTCATCGCCGAGCACGAAAAAATGGTTGTGGCCCTCGAGCGAAAAGACCCGAAAGCCGCCGGCGACGCCGTCTTCGATCATGTCACCGCGGCGCGCGACCGCCTCTTGGCAAAGATGGCAGAGACCCACAGGTTCACATCCGATGCCGCGCCGCAAACTGGAACGCAGCCATCCCAAGGCATTCCTGACCAGACCCTTTGACGATTGGTAAGAATATCATGACCATCCAGTCCGCACGCGTCACCGCCTATGCTACGCCGTATGACGAACCGATCACCAACGGGCTTTATACCTACACCCATACGCAAATCGTGATTGTTGAGCTGGAGACGAAGTCCGGGGTCGTCGGCCTCGGATGGACGCATGGCGGCAAGATCGTCTACGAGGCGCTTCGCGAAATTGCGCAGCTCGTCGTCGGCCAGCCGCTCAACACCGAGCGGATCTGGAAACTCATCTACCAGCCGAAGCTGTTCGGCCGCCGCGGCCTTGAAACCCGCGCCCAGAGCGCCGTCGACATCGCGGTCTGGGACGCGATCGGCAAGGAATGCGGCCGATCCGTCCACCAGATGCTGGGCGGCTATCGCGATACGGTGCCCGCCTATGTCGCGGGTGGCTATTACGGCAAGGGCAAGGGTCTCGACGGCTTGCAGAAGGAAGTTTCCGACAAGGCGGCAAAGGGCGCCAAAGCAATCAAGATGAAGATCGGCGCCGTGCCGCTGGCTGATGATTTCGCCCGTGTCGATGCCGTCATCGAAGCAGTCGGCCCCGGAGTCTCGGTCCTGACCGACGCGAACAATGCCTATAATCGCCTGGACGCCCTGAAGATGGCGCGCTTTCTCGAAGAACGCGGCTGTTTCTGGTTCGAAGAGCCGCTTTCGCCGGAGGACAATGCCGGCGCTGCCGCCCTGGTCCGCCGGACGGATATCCCGATCGCGCTTGGCGAAAACGAATATACGATCACCGGTTTCCGCGATCTGATCACCGCAGGCGCCGCAGATGTGCTCAACGCCGACGCGCAGATTCTCGGCGGCATCACCGAATGGCAAAAATGCGCCCATTATGCCGACGCCAACCATGTCCCGGTCGCGCCGCACGGTGACCAGGAAATTCACGTCCATCTCGTTGCCGCCGTACCGAACGGGCTGATCGTCGAATATTACGACAACAGCCTCAATCGCCTGAAGGACGCGATGTTCCACCAGCAACTCGAGGTGAATGCAGATGGCTCCATCAGCGCTCCGGCACGCCCCGGTCTCGGTTTCGACCTCAACCACATCGCATTGGAGAAATTCAAGGTCGAGGGTTGAGGTACCAATTTGCCAATGAAGGTGCAGTGGGGATCTTAGGATTGGCGGATATGGCGTATCGTGAGGCGTTTCAGTTCCTCGACATCGCCGGCGTCGATGGCATCGATCATCAGATGATGTTCCCGGCCGGACTGTTCGACACGCGCCCGGGTACGCCATTGCGAAACCGGCGCGGATGAGGTGCGTTGCCGGATCTCGGTGATCAGCTCGACCAATTCCTTGTTGCCGCCGAGCGTCAGCAATTCGCGATGGAACGCCAGATTGGCTTCATACAGTTCCAGCATGGTGCCGAGGAGAACCGTCTCGTCGAACCGCTTCGCCAGAATGCGTAATTTCCGGATGCTGTCGGGCGAAGCGTTCTGGACGATCTGGCCGGCAATCGCCGTCTCCAATATTATGCGGATATCGCTGACTTCCGCGGCGCGCCGGCCGTCCGGCTCATAGACATGGTAGCCACGATTTGGCACGTGTTCGACAAGCCGCTTCTGCGCTAGCCGGTCCAGTGCGCGGCGCACTTCCGGCCGCGTGCAGCCATAGCGCTTTTCAAGATCAATCTGCTTGAGCCAGGTTCCGGGAAGGAGCAATCCTCCAAGGATATCCTGGAGAATGAGATCAGTGACGTCGCGAGTTGCCTCATCTTCGGCACCCGTGTCGCCGCTCTTCAATCCGACATCACTCATCTCAATTCCCCTGCCATCTACTTGCGATCGATATCATGTTGCCGCGGACTTCTGTAGCCGGTTGCGCGCAACTCACCGGAAACCCCTGCTGATGAAAAAATATCCATGCCGATATATTGCGCAAAAATTTTTTGTATCCTAAATTGGCGCCAATTTTGGTAACTCTATAATCCGAGCCTCATCGAAACGCCATGAAAAACTCATCAGAAATCTGGGATACGGTCGAAGAAAAAAGCCAAGCCTTTTTTGACCTTAGCGATCGCATCTGGGGCATGCCGGAAACCAATTATGAGGAATTCCGCTCCTCGGCCGAGCACGCGCTTCTGCTCGAGCAGGAAGGCTTCCGCGTTCAGCGTAATGTGGCCGGCCTGCCGACGGCCGTCATGGGTGAAGCCGGCGAAGGTGGTCCCGTGATTGCGATCCTCGGCGAATTCGACGCCCTGCCTGGCCTCAGCCAGGAAGCGGGGATCGCCGAGGAACGACCGCTCGTCGCCGGCGGCAATGGCCACGGCTGCGGTCATAATCTGCTCGGATCCGGTTCGATGTTGGCCGCCGCCGCGGTTAAGGATTTCCTGACCGCAAATGGCCTGAAAGGCCGGGTGCGCTATTATGGCTGCCCTGCGGAAGAAGGTGGCTCGTCCAAGGGCTTCATGGTGCGCGCCGGCGTCTTTGACGACGTCGATATCGCCATATCCTGGCATCCGGCTGCCTTTGTCGGCGTCAACAATCCGATCTCGCTTGCCTGCAACGAGATCAATTTCCATTTTTCCGGCCGCGCATCGCATGCGGCGGCGACACCTCATCTCGGCCGCAGCGCGCTTGACGCCGTGGAACTGATGAATGTCGGCGTCAATTATATGCGTGAACACATGTCATCGACGGCACGCATCCACTACGCCATCACCGATGCCGGCGGCGCAGCACCCAACGTCGTGCAAGCGCGAGCGACAGTGCGCTACCTGGTGCGGGCTCGCACGCTCCCCGAATTGTTGAGCCTTGTTGCCCGGGTAAAGAAGGTCGCCGAAGGCGCCGCCTTGATGACGGAGACCACTGTGCGCAGCGAGATTATCAGCGGCGACGCCAATCTGGTCGGCAATACGCCGCTGGAAGAGCTGATGTTTGCCAATCTCGAAAGGCTTGGCCCGCCGGCCTTCGACAGCGCAGATGAGGCGGCGGCACGCAAATTCCAGGAGACATTCAACGCGGAGGATATCGCAGCCTCCTATGGCCGCTTCGGTTTGAAGCCGAAGAAGAGCCAGGGACTTTGCGATATCATCTTCCCGCTCGATGCCGGCGACGGGACGCTGGTCGGCTCGACGGATGTCGGCACAGTGAGCTGGGTCGTGCCGACCGTGCAGATGCGCGGCGCCACCTATGCCATCGGCACGCCCGGCCATTCCTGGCAGCTTGTTGCGCAGGGAAAGCTTCCTGCCGCCCATAAGGGCATGGAGCATGCCGCAAAGATCATGGCGAGCACTGCCCTCGATCTCATCAGCAATCCCGCTCTCATCGAGGCAGCCAAGTCGGATCATAAGGCGCGTCTCGACGGCACGCCTTTCGTCAATCCGATCCCCGATGATGTAGAGCCGCCGCTGCCGGAGAAGAACAATGCCTGACGCCACCGGCCTGCAGCCCGATTACAACCGCCTCATGGCGCATATCCGCGAATTCTCGCGGCGCGTAAAACTCTCGGGAACTCCCGAAGAGCTGGAGAGCTTCCACTATCTCCAGGCCGAAATGGGCGCTTACGGCTATCATACCCGGCTGCTATCCCATGATGCCTTCATCAGCCTGCCGGGCAAGGCCAGGGTGGAGATCGACGGCGAGGCTTTGCGCTGCATTACGCATTCCATGTCCATATCCACGCCGGCCGGCGGTATCGACGCCGAACTGGTCCATGTTGGCGAAGGGCATGAAGCTGATTTCTCCGGGCGGAATGTCCATGGCAAGATCGTTCTCGTCGATGGCATCGCGACAGAGGAGGTGGCAGCACTTGCAAGTGCTGCCGGTGCTATCGGACAAATCCATATCAGCCCCAACGAACATCTTTACGAAATGTGCGTCTCGCCGGTGTGGGGAAGCCCTTCGCAGCATACGCGCAACAGGCTTCCGACGACGGCGATCTGCACAATCACACTGCAAAACGGCGAGCCCCTTCGTAAGCGGCTTGCCGATGGTGAAACGATTCGCGCCTCGATCGAAACCGAAGTCGATACCGGCTGGCGCAAGACGCCCATCCTCGTTGCCGAGCTTGGCCCGGACGGCGCCGAAGACGTCCCCTTCGTCCTCTTCTCCGGCCATCATGACACCTGGCATTTCGGCGTCATGGACAATGGCGGCGCCAATGCGACCATGCTCGAGGCGGCGCGAGTGCTGGCCATCGGACGGCGGGAATGGAAGCGGGGACTACGTATCTGCTTCTGGTCGGGCCATTCCCATGGCCGCTATTCCGGCTCGGCCTGGTACGCCGACGAATATTTCGACGAGCTCGACCGCCGCTGCGTCGCCCATGTGAATGTCGATTCCACCGGCGGCGAAGGCGCGACCGTCCTCACCAACTCCGGCGTCATCGACGAATTGCGGTCCGTCGCGGCCGAAGCGATCGAAGCCGTATCGGGGCAGAAACATGCCGGCCGGCGTCATGGCCGCGCCGCCGATCAATCTTTCTGGGGCGTCGGCATTCCCTCCATGTTCGGCAGCCTCAGCCACCAGCCACCGTCCCCGGTCAAGATGCTGACGGCCCTTGGCTGGTGGTGGCATACACCGCATGACACTGTCGAGCATATCGACCCGGACAACCTCGTCCGCGATACGCGCATCATCCTTTTGGTATTGCACCGTCTGCTGACGGCTCAAGTCCTCCCTCTCGACTATGCGGTCTATGCACGATCGCTCGGCGACGAGCTCGCGCGTCTCGATAAAGACCTCTCCGGGCAGCTGGATATCGGCACGCTCCGAACTTCGGCCGCGGACCTCGAGCAATGGGCGACAACGCTGATGCAGCGTTCGGCGGGCGCGACGGAGGCTGCCGCGGAACGGATAAACGCGGCACTGATGCGTGCGTCACGTCTGCTGGTGCCGCTCAACTATACCAGCGGTGAGCGCTTCCATCCGGATTCCGCTCTGCCGCACACACCCTGGCCGTCGCTCGATGGCATACGGGAGCTTGCGCGACTGCCGGCCCATTCCGAAGACACTGCTTTTTATACGGTCCATGCGCGTCAGACCCGCAATCGCATCGCGCATGCGCTGCGGGAAGCCAACGCCGTCCTCAAGGGCGCCCTCGACTAACGAAACCGACAAGGGGCGGATAACGCTCCACACAACTGGCGGCAACGACGCCGCACCGAAAAGGGGAATGAAAAGATGAGGAAGAATTTTATCCTGACGGCCATTGCCGTTGCCCTTGCCTTTGCGCCAGTCGCTGCGAACGCCAAGGATTGGACTCATGTAAAAGTCGGCATTGAGGGCGCCTTTCCTCCCTGGAATCTCATGAACTCCAGCGGCAAGCTCGCCGGGCTGGATGTCGATCTCATCAATGACCTATGCACTCGCGCCAAGGTCGATTGCGAGCTGATCGCCGGCGATTGGGCCGGCATGATCCCCGGCCTCAATGCCGGAAAATACGATCTCATCATGACCCTCGGTATCAATGAGAAGCGCAAGCAGGTGGTGGATTTCACCGTACCTTATGCCAGCGGCGTTGCATCCTTCTTGCTGCTGAAGGGCGGCACAGTCGACGAGCTGCCCGATACCGGCAAATGCCTGAATCTCAATGACAAGGCGGCGGCAGATCCAGTCATGGCTGAGATCGGCGAGAAACTGAAGGGTAAGACTATCGGCGTCGTGCAGTCGACCAGCCAGGAACAGCTGATCAATGCCTATTTCGGCAGCAACGTCACCGTTCGTTCCTACCAGAACTCGGGCGAGCGCGATCTCGACCTGAAGGCCGGCCGCATCGATGCCGGCTTCGACAGCGGCGTCTACGGCACGACGGCACTTGCCAAGCCCGGAAACGAGGATCTGGAAATGTCCGGCCCGCTGATGAAGGGCGCCATGCTGGCAACGGAGGTCGCTATCGGCATGCGTAAGGGCGAAACCGACTTGAAGGCGAAGTTCGACGCGGCGATCGAAGATGCCGCTAAGGCCGGAACTATCAAGACGCTCTCGGAAAAGTGGAGCAAGCTTGACCTGACGCCGACCTTCGGCACGAACTGAGGCATTTTCCGTCCGGCGGCCATTTCCGAACATGACGGCACCGGCCGGCGCTCGGACGTGGCTTTGCAACGTATGAACCCGGTCGGAAGGCATCCTCCGCAAGCGAGATCATGGATATGTCATCTCCAATCCCCGTCTTGACCCCCAGCATCCGGCTGGTTCGACAATGAACCAGCCGCGCTTCTTCGACATTCTGAGCTTCGGACCCGACGGCTGGGCGAAGGCATTGTTGGCCGGCGCCTGGATGACCATTCTCATCGCGATTACCGGCTATGCCATTGGCATCGTCATCGGCGGCTTCGGCTCCTGGGCCAAGGTTTCCGGTGGCAGCGCCACGCGCATTGCCGCCGACACCTACACGACCGTTTTGCGCGGCATCCCTGATCTGCTGGTCATCTATCTTCTCTATTTCGGCGGCAGCACGGCGGTAACGGCTATCGGGCGCCTGTTCGGTGCGGAAGGTTTTGTCGGCTTTCCGGGCTTCCTGGCAGGCTCGCTGGCAGTCGGGATCACATCTGGCGCGCAGCAGACGGAAGTCTTTCGCGGCGCCTTCAAGGCCGTGCACCGCGGTGAGATCGAGGCGGCGATCGCCTGCGGCATGTCGCGCTGGCTGCGCTTCCGGCGCATCGTAGCCCCCCTCACCTTGCGGCATGCGCTGCCTGGCCTGGGCAATGTCTGGCAGGTGGTGCTGAAGGAATCGGCCCTCGTTTCGATCACCGGAGTTGCTGAACTGCTGCGTCAGGCACAGGTCGGCGCCGGCTCCACCGGCCTGCCTTTCGATTTCTATCTGATCGCCGGGCTCCTTTATCTGGCCATCTCGACGATGTCCGGTGTGCTGATGCGTCAGGCGGAGCGCTACTTCAACCGCGGCGTCAGGAGGGCCTGATGGACTGGAATTTCCTCAGCGAAACCTTCGTCAGCCTGATTGCGGCCATCCCGCTGACGCTCTCGCTCGCCGGCCTGTCGATCCTCTTCGGCGCCGCGCTGGCGCTGGCGCTCGCCATGGCGCGACTGTCAGGCGTTGCAGTCCTCGACTGGTTCGCACGCTTCTATGTCTTCATGTTTCGAGGGACGCCGCTACTTGTCCAGATCTTTCTGATCTACTACGGTCTCGGTCAATTCCCGGCGATCCGTCACAGCATTCTCTGGCCGATCCTGCGCCAACCCTATTGGTGCGCCGTCCTGGCGCTCACGCTGAATACCGCCGCCTATGCCAGCGAAATCATCCGCGGCGGTCTGCTGTCGGTTCCGCATGGGCAGGTCGAGGCGGCGCGCGCCTGCGGCATGGGGCGCTTCATGCAGTTTCGTCGCATCATCCTGCCGCTCGCCATCCGCCAGGCGCTTCCGGGCTACGGCAACGAAATGATCTCCATGGTCAAGGCGACCTCCCTTGCCTCGATCATCACATTGATGGAGGTGACCGGCGTTGCCGCCAAAATCATCTCGGAAACCTATCGCGCCATCGAAGTCTTCGTCGTTGCGGGCGCGATCTATCTTGCCATCAACTTCGTGCTCACCCGCCTCGTTCAACTGCTCGAATACTGGCTGAGCCCACATTTGCGCGAACCTCGGCCCTTTCTTATCCCGACCACCGAAGGAGATGCGCCATGACCGACACGGCTCCCGCGTTAAGCGTCAGGAACCTGCACAAGAGCTTCGGCCCGGTGGAAGTCCTGAGAGGCATATCGCTTGATGCCCAAGAGGGCGACGTCGTCTCCATTCTCGGCTCGTCCGGATCGGGAAAATCGACCTTCCTTCGCTGCATCAATATGCTGGAAACGCCCGATTCCGGCGAGATCACAGTGGCCGGCGAGGCCATTCACATGCAGTCCGGCCGTAAAGGCGCCCGTCCGACCGATCGCCGGCAGGTCGACCGCATCCGCTCCAGGCTCGGCATGGTGTTCCAGAGCTTCAACCTCTGGAGCCACAAGACCGTTTTGGAAAATATCATCGAAGCGCCTATCCACGTGCAGCGCCGCCCAAAAGCGGAATGCGTCGAGGAGGCGGAGGCACTGCTTGCCAAGGTCGGCATCGCTGATAAGCGCAATCATTATCCCTCCCATCTTTCCGGTGGGCAGCAGCAGCGCGCCGCCATCGCCCGCGCGCTTGCCATGCAGCCGAAGGTGATGCTGTTCGACGAGCCGACATCGGCGCTCGATCCCGAGCTGGTGGGCGAAGTCCTGCGCGTCATGCGCGGGCTCGCAGAGGAAGGACGCACCATGCTGGTCGTCACGCACGAGATGGGTTTTGCCCGCAACGTCTCCAGCCGTGTGATCTTCGTCCACAAGGGGCAGATCGAAGAAGACGGCGAGCCGCATGAGGTTTTCGGCGGCTCGCAATCGGAGCGCTTCCGCCGGTTCATTTCCAAATAAACCATTCATCTCACAACAAAAAAGGGAACAATGACAATGAAACATCTGAGGTTTCTGCTGAAGGCTCTCAGCGTTTTGACGCTCGTCCTTGCGTCGACCGTCGCACATGCGGAGGAAAAGAAATGGACGCATGTGACGATCGCCACAGAAGGTGAATTCCGCCCTTGGAACTTCACCAAGGCGGACGGCACGCTGGACGGCTACGAAATCGACCTGATCAAATATCTTTGCGCCCACATGAAGGTGGAATGCACGACCGTCGTCCAGTCCTTCGACGGTATGATCCCCGCCCTGCAAGCCGGCAAGTTCGACGCCATCATTTCCGGCATGTCGGCAACGCCGAAGCGCGAAGAAATCATTGCCTTCAGCGATTCCTACGGCACGACCGGCCAAACTTTCGCAACCCTGAAATCCGATCCGCTTGCGCAGTTGCCGCTGAAGGACCAGGTCTTCTCGCTGGCATCGAACGAGCAGGGCGCGATCGACGCTCTTAAGCAACTCGAACCCATGCTGAAGGGCAAGACCATCGGCGTGCAGACGGCATCGATCGCCGAGACCTTCCTGCAGAAATACTTGAAGGATGTCGTTACCATCCAGGAATACAAGACGACTGAACAACACGATCTGGATCTCAAGGCCGGCCGCGTCGATCTGATTATGGCTTCGACCGCTTACCTGTCGACGGCGGCCACCAAACCCGGTAACGGCGATTTCGTGCTGACCGGTCCGCGCTTTCAGGGCGGCCTGCTTGGACGCGGCAGCTCCGTGGGCCTGCGCAAGACCGATCCGGAACTGAAGGCAATGTTCAACGACGCCATTGCCGCCGCCAAAGCCGATGGAACGATCGCGAAGCTCTCGCAAAAATGGTTCGGCTTCGACGTAACACCGCGCTAAAGCCTGAGGCCCGCCGTCAAGACGCGCGGCCTCCCATGCTCGCGCGTTCAAGCAAAGCAAGCAAACCCCGGAGAATATCCGTCGGCGATGGCGGGCAGCCGGGAATATGGAGGTCCACGGGTACGACTTTCGAAACTCCTCCGACGACGGCGTAGCTGCCTGCGAAGCAGCCACCGTCGCGGGCGCAGCCGCCAAGTGCCACGACCCATTTGGGAGCGGGCGTAGCATTATACGTCCGCTCAAGGGCTTCCCGCATGTTCTTCGTCACCGGTCCAGTCACGAGCAGCACATCGGCATGGCGTGGCGAGGCGACAAAGCGGATACCGAAGCGCTCTATGTCGTAAAAGGGGTTGTTCAGCGCCTGCATCTCCAGCTCGCAACCGTTGCAGGAACCGGCATCGACTGCGCGGATCGACAGGCTGCGGCCGAGTCGCCGGCGGGATGCGGTGTCGACGGCATTGGCGAGTTCCTCCATCGCCGCATCGGAAGGCAGTGGCGCCGGTTCAGTCAGCGGCAGGCGCATCAGGTTTCCGAAGAGGAGCTTTCGCATTCGACCTTGCCCTCAAAGATCATGACCGGAGTAGGAACAATTGAACGACTTGTTGCAGAGCGGGAAGTCGGCAACGATGTTGCCTTCGATCGCCGCTTCCAGCAGCGGCCACTGAAACCAGGATGGATCGCGCAGATGGCAGCGGTCAATCCTGCCCCCCGGCGCAAGCCGCAACCAGACCAGTATGTCACCGCGAAAACCCTCGACGAGCGCTATGCCTTCCCGACGGTCGTCAACGGTAGGGATCGCGTTGAAGATCGGTCCGATTGGAAGGTGGTCGAGTATCTGCTCGACAAGCGATAGGCTCTGCTCCACCTCGCGAATCCGGATCCAGACGCGAGCGTTGACATCGCCGTCGTTGAGTACCGGAACGTCGAATGCCAGGCTATCATAAGGCGGGTAGCGCAAGACCTGCCGGGCGTCGAAACCGCGTCCGGAGGCCCGCCCGACGTAGCCGCCTGCCCCATATTCGCGTGCCAGTTCAGCGCGCAGCCTGCCTGTGCCGACCGTCCTGTCCTGCAGCGAGGTGGTGTTGTCGTAGAGCTCGACCAGAGGCGGAAATCGGCGGCGGATTTCAGCGAGCAGGCTTCGCAAACCGGCCGCTCCATCGTCGTTCAGATCGCTGGCGACGCCGCCGGGTACGATACGGTCGCGCATGAGACGGTGACCGAAGGCGGCATTGGACGCGCGCAACACGCGCTCGCGCAACACGCCGCAATGAGCCAGCATCAGCGGGAACGCCGCGTCGTTGCAGATGGCGCCGATGTCGCCAACATGGTTCGCGAGCCGTTCCAATTCCGCCATCAAAGCGCGCAGCCAGATCGCCCGCGGCGGAACGACGAGCCCAACTGCGGCCTCAACGGCCTGCGCAAAGGCATAGGCGTAGGAGACCGTACTGTCGCCGGACACTCTCCCGGCGAGCTGCGCTCCGCGGCTCAGATCCGCGCCTGCCATCAGCGCCTCGGTCCCCTTGTGGACATAGCCGAGCCGCTCCTCGAGGCGGACGACCGTCTCGCCATTGGCTGTAAAGCGGAAATGTCCCGGCTCGATGATGCCGGCATGGACCGGGCCGACAGGGATCTGGTGCACGCCTTCGCCCTCGGCACGCAAAAAGGCATAGGGACTAACTTCTGGCAACGCACTCCCGCGTTCTCCTAAGGGGTGGCGCAAATCCCAGCGGCCGTGATCGAGCCACGGCCGGCTGTCCGGCAAGTCCTGGGGTTCGAGCCCGGTCAGATCGCGGATTGCCCGCTCCAGCCGCAGCGCCGGCGGATGCGATTGCGCGACGGAAGGATAGCCGGCGCTGTCCAGCCCTTCCAGGCTGAGGGCGCCGATCGTGCCGGCCGGTTCATCCAGCAAGGCCATATGAACCGCGCTTCCCTCGCCCCAAAGACCGAGTAGGACCAGGCCTCCTTCGGACAACGCCCGCATCGCCGATGTCCATAAATCCGCATCAGCGATGGCGCGCGGCCACGGAGCGTGGTGCGGGACGGAACGGCCTTTCTCGAGGATATAACTGAGCGTCGACATCTCTCCCCCGCATCATCGAAGAAGGTTGGCGATATGCTGGAACCAGGCCACCAGCTGTGACGGCAGATAGACGCCAGCGATGAGCACCAGCGCAAGATGAGCATACATCGGCACATAGGATGCCTCGGCGGGCGCAGTATTGCCGCGTGGCTGCCCGAATACGGCCCCCGTCAGCCGCAACAACAAAGCACCGAACGCGACCAGCAATCCGAAGACGAGCGGAATGGCAAGCAGCGGCTGCTTGGCAAAAGCTGAGCTGACGATCAGGAACTCGCTCATGAATATTCCCGCCGGAGGCAGGCCGGCGATAGCGATGACGCCGGTCAGCAGGCCCCAGCCGAGCCCCGGATGCGTTTCCGTCAAGCCGCGGATGGCGGAGAGCCTTTGTGTTCCCTTGACCTGAGCAATATGGCCGACCGCGAAGAAGATCGCTGATTTGGTCAGCGAATGCATGACCATATGCAATAGTCCGGCGAAATTGGCGAGCGGTCCGCCGAGGCCGAAGGCAAAGACGATAATGCCCATATGCTCGATTGAAGAATAGGCGAACAGGCGTTTGATATCGCGGCGGCGGTAGAGCATGAAGGCCGCGAAAATCAGCGAGGCAAGCCCCATCGTCATCATCAGCGGTCCGGGCGCAAGAGCTTCGGGATTGGCCGACAGCAGCATCTTGAACCGCAAGACCGCATAGAGCGCGACATTCAGGAGCAAGCCGGACAGAACCGCCGAAATCGGCGTCGGCCCCTCGGCATGGGCGTCCGGCAGCCAGGCATGCAGTGGCGCGAGACCGACCTTGGTGCCATAGCCAAGCAGCAGAAAGACGAAGGCGACGTTGAGAAGCGCTGGATCGAAAACCGAGGCGTGATCGATCAGGATAGTCCAGACCATGGCATCATAGCCCTCGCCGACAACCGGCTGCGCCGCGAGGTAGATGAGAATGGTGCCGAAGAGCGCAAACGCGATGCCGACGCTGCCCAGAATGAAATATTTCCAGGCAGCCTCCAGTGCTTCATGGGTGCGGTAGATGCCGACCATCAATACGGTGGTGAGCGTCGCAAGCTCGACGGCAACCCACATCAGACCGATATTGTTCGACACAAATGCGAGATTCATACCGAACATCATGATCTGATACATGGCGTGGTAGAAACGAAGGTTCGCAGGCGTCAGCCGGCCGGTTTCCAATTCATGCGCGATGTAGGTGGCGCTGAATATGCTGGTGGTAAAGCCCACGAAACTGTTGAGGACGATGAAGACGATATTGAGATCGTCGACAAGCAAATATTGTCCCGGTGTCGGCCGCGCGGTGACGAACAGGGAGAGAGCGGCGAGCAAGGTCAGCAGGCTTGCGAATACGTTCAGCCGCGCCGTCATCCGATAGCCGGGCAAAAGCGCCAGGAGTACGGCCGCAGCGACCGGTATCACGAGGACGGCGGTCACCGCATCGAAGGCCAAGACGGAGGAGAACGCGTTCATGTCCGCCGTCTCCCCTTGAAATCATCAAGCGCCCGGACGTCGACCGTATCGAAGCGTTCGCGGATGCGAAACAGAAAGACGCCGATGACAATGAAGGCGATCAGGATCGAGAAGGCGACGCTGATCTCGACGACCAGTGGCATGCCCTTGGCGCCGGTTGCCGCAAGCACCAGCCCGTTCTCAAGCGACATGAAGCCCACGACTTGGCTGACGGCGTTGCGGCGCGTCACCATGATGAGCAACCCCAGCAGCAAGACCGACAAGGCGAAAGCGAGGTCCTCCCGCGCCAAAGGATCGGCCCCCGGCGTTACCCGAAGCATCACCACCGTCGCCAAAGCGACAAGGCCGATGCCGGCGAGCATCGTGGGGCCGATGCCGACGACGGTCTCGATCTCGCGGTGGATGCCGAGCTGGCGGATCATGCGATGGAGCACCACGGGGATGACCATGGCCTTGAAGACGAGGGCGATTGCCGCCGTGACATAGAGATGCGGGGCATCGTGGACGAAAGCCTGCCAGGCTACCGACAGGGTCAATATCAAGGAGTGCAACGCGAAGACGTTGAGCAGTGCGTAGAGACGATCCTGATAGAGCATCATCATGCTGACCAGGACCAGGCCGCCGGCGAGCATATGGGCGATGTCGAAGACCGGTCCGTTCATCACAGGCTCCTCGAAACGAATCGCAGCAGGGTCGCGAGCAGACCAAGCATGAGCGCCGCGCCCAGGAATTCGGGTACTCGGAAGACCCGCATCTTGGCGGTCGCGGTCTCGAACAGCGCAAGCAGAGCGCCGCCGATCGCAAGCTTGGCGAGATAAGCAAATATGCCCACCAGATAGGCAACAAGACCCTCTCCCTCCACGGCAAGTTTCCACGGAACGAACATGCAGGCGATCAGGGACATGTAGAGCAGGAGCTTCAGGGATGCGGCCAGTTCGATCATCGCTAGGTGCCGTCCGGAATATTCGAGCACCATGGCTTCATGCACCATGGTCAACTCCAAATGAGTTGCTGGATTGTCGACCGGGATACGGGCGTTTTCGGCGATCGCGACCATCACGAGGGCGATCAAGGCGATTGCCAGCGAGACGCGCAGCCCCACTTGCGGGGAGGTCATGAAAGTGGCGATGGTCGAAAGCTGGGTCGAACCCGCTATGAGGGCCAGCGTGAAGATGATCAGCAGCATGGACGGCTCGGCCAGCGTCGCGATCATCGCTTCGCGGCTCGATCCGATACCGCCGAAACTGGTACCGACGTCCATGCCGGCAAGCGCCAGAAAGAAACGCGCGCTGCCAAGCAATGCAATGATAGCGATCAGATCCGCTGTCCAGCTGAAAATCAGGCCGGTTGCGAAAGTCGGGGTGATAGCGGCTGCGACCCAGGTCACGGCGAAGATCAGATAGGGCGTTACCCTGAACAACCATGACGCGTTCTCGGCCAGCACCACTTCCTTGCGCAGGAGCCGCAGGATGTCGCGGTAGGGCTGGATCATGGACGGCCCCCGCCGACGCAGCAATCGCGCCTTGATCAGACGGATGAAACCGGTCAGCAGCGGCGCAAGCAGCACGACGAGCGCCATCTGAAAAGCCTGGATGAAAAGAGCGGAGATCACGACCATAGCGCCAGCACCAACAGCAGGAAAACGAGCGCGAGGAAAACCAGGCTTAGATAGCGCCGGATCGTCAGGAATTGCAGATGGTTGAGCTTTTCGGCAGCGAAACCGACGGCGCCGACGATCGGCAGGTAGAGCCGCTCCCAAATGAGATCATGTGTCTCGACGACAAAATGTGCCGGTCGGAGATCACCGGGCGCCGGCATGTCGACCTCCTCACGGGCGCGGAAAGCCAGCGTTCCGAAAACACGCCGTACGGGCTGGGCGAAGCTGCCCGCGGTATATTGTGTTGCCGGGCTGCTCTGTGGAAAGCCGCAATCCCACGCGGGTGCCCGGCGCAGCCCCCGCGAGGCAAAGCGGTGGATGAGATAGGCGGTCAGCGACGCCGAGAAGAGGGTGAACAGGAATACCAGAAGACCGTTATAGGAACTGCGGCTTTCTACAATCGGCACGATCGACAGCCACGGAATATCCGTCTGTACGGGCATCCGGTCTCCGATCAACGACAATGTTACGGGCGCAAGCCCATCGATGACGATCCCGGGCAGGATGCCCGCGAAAAGACACAGCGCGGCTAGCACAGACATGGCCGCGAGCGAGAAGCGATCGACCTCCGCCGCCTGTTCGGCCACAGTCGTACGAGGACGGCCGAGGAAGGTGACGCCGAATGCCTTGACGAAACAGGCAGCGGCAAGGGCAGCCGATAAAGCCAGCATGCCGCCCACTGCAGGCACGAGAATCTTCAAGCCCCATTGCGGCACCGTGGGGCTTTGCAGGATGGCTTGGAACGCCAGCCACTCGGAAACGAAGCCGTTGAATGGCGGCAGGGCCGAGATCGCGACGCAGCCGACGAGGAAAAAGACACTGGTGACCGGCATGCGATGGATCAGGCCGCCGAGCTTGTCCATGTTCCGCTCACCCGTCGCCGTTAGCACCGCGCCAGCGCCGAAGAAGAGCAGGCTCTTGAAAAAGGAATGGTTGAGGACATGGAAGAGCGCGGCCGTCAGCGCCAATGCCGCCGCCAGCCCCATATTGTTCGCCTTGAAGGCGAGCGCCAGCCCGAGGCTGACGAAGATCACTCCGATATTTTCGATGGTGCTGTAGGCGAGCAACCGTTTCAGATCGCTCTCCATCAGCGCCTGCAGGATGCCGAGGACAGCGGTTGCGCTGCCGATGATCAGCACGACGATACCCGACCACCAGCTCGGCATGCCGAGCAGGTCGAAGGCCACCCGGATGAAGCCATAGACCGCGACCTTGGTCATGACGCCGCTCATCAGCGCGGAAACATGGCTTGGGGCGGCCGGATGCGCCAGCGGCAACCAGACATGCAACGGCACGAGACCAGCCTTGGAACCGGCGCCGAGCAGCAGCAGGATGAGTGCGAGACCGGCCACGAATGGCGGAGGGGCGGATACCCGCATGGCTGTGAAGCTATAATCGCCGGCAGATCCTGCAAGCAGGCCGAAGGCGAGCAACAGGGCCAGCGTGCCGAAGCTTGCCATGACGATGTAGACGTAGCCCGCCCTTCGATTGTCGGCATCGCGATGGTGGGCCATCACCAACGCCCAGGAAGCGAGCGACATGAACTCCCAGGAAATGAGGAAGGTGAAGGCATCGTCCGCCAGGATCACCAGGTTCATACCGGCAAGGAAGGCGGGAAAGAACGGCAGCACGCGATGCGGCGCGTGTTCATGACGGCCGTATCCAAGGCCATAGAGAGCCGAAAGGACACCGCCGAGATTGACGACCATCAGGAAAAAGGCCGCAAGCGCATCGAGCCGGAAATGGCTTCCGAGCCACGGCAGACCGAAGGGAAGAACCAGCCCGGACGCTTCGGCGGAAGGAAGTCCCGCGACGAGATATGCAAGCGCGATTACAAAGGCGATGGCAGAGAAAACCAGGCTCGCGCCGTAGACAACCTGCATTGATCGCGTCGAACGGATCAGCGGCACCGCCAGAACCCCCGTCCCAAGCAATGCCGCCACGCATAACAACAAGACGGAAACCGGCGTCACGATTGCCCCCTCGCTGCGGGCGGCGCAGATGATTCGACCGCACCGCTCCCGGAGGGCTTCAATTTCGACTTGAGCCTGACCCCTCGCCCGCCGTCCACACTTGTCGCGCCTTCGTTGATCACCTCCACGCCGGCAACATCAAGTGCAGCCAGGAGACGCATCAAAGAGTCGACATTGCCGCGCACCACATCGGCGCTCGCCTCCATTCGCTGGATTGTCGGAACAGAAATTCCCGCCAATTCGGCCAGCTGGCGCTGGTCGATACCGAGAAGGGCCCGGGCGGCCCGCATCTGAGCGGCAGTAATCACGATTCAACCATCGCTTATCTTGCACAGACACTGATAATTAACGTCTATGATGTGCCTATTGATGTCTAAAATCAAGATTCTGATGTATCAGCATCTTCCTGAGGCGAATCGTCACTTGTTAAGATGCGATGCCAGGGAGTAAGTTTGAAATTATTTGATCCACCAAGGAGTCATTCGTGGCCGACGAGAGCGCCACAGGAGTTAGCCGTTATCGCTCAGGATGACGAACCGGCCCGCTCAAGCGCCTGCAAACGAAAGCTCCTCCGATATCGAACCAATGAAATTTTCCCGCAAGGCAACAGATAAAAGCACCTAAATCCAAAGTCCCTCCCCTCTCGGCAATCCCCACGCCGCCACGCCAGTAGCTCACACCACATGCTCGTAAGACAGGGTTCTCACCGTAACGAAAAGATCGATCGTGGTCTTGCCGCTTCGCTTGCCGCGATCGCCGGCGCGCTAAACGCTTCGGCCTTCTATTCCGTCGGCTTTTTCTCCGCCAACATGACCGGCAATGTATCCACGCTGTCCGATCATCTCGCCATCGGCCAAGGGCTCTCCGCTCTGTTCTACGGCGGGATCGTGGTGGCATTCGTGCTTGGCGCGGCAGTGTCGACACTGATCGTCAACGAGGGACGTCGCCGCAACGTCCACGCCATTTACGCCTACAGCATTCTGACCGAAGCGGCTTTGCTTGCCCTTCTCGGTTGCGCAGATCTCTGGCTGCTGGCCAGCTGGCGCGTGCCGGTTCTCGTTCCGGGCCTTGCTTTCCTGATGGGCGTGCAGAATGCTGTTGTCACTCGCATCTCGGACGCTCGTGTGCGTACCACGCATGTGTCGGGGATGGCCACCGATCTCGGCATCGAGCTCGCGATCGCCTTCGACATTTTATGCGGACGCGAGCCCAAAACCGAGGCTCGGCACAATCTGACCAAGCTCCGGCTGCATCTCTACACGATTGCTGCCTTCTTGATCGGCGGCATTCTGGGCGTCGTCATCTACCGGGCCGTCGGCGGATACCTTCTCATTATGGCCGCGGTATTGCTGATGATGATCGCGCTGGACGCAATTCGGCGCGCGAAAAGGACGCTGTCCGCTCTGGGTACCGCCTCGTAGAACATGAGCCGGTGATTCCGCTAGCGGCGCCCCTTCAATGCTTTATAGCGAAGTCCTGATTTCCCCCTCGCTCATCGCCCGCTCTGTTCAGATTTCGAAATTGTGTATTTCGCTTTGAGGCCGCGATAGTTCTTGCGCCTTCGTCGCACAAACGGCGATAGTGTTGGCTAACCTCTCGGATAAACCTGACGATTGAGGCGCACGCTGCTGGCATTTGCGACTTGAAGGTGAAACCAGAAAATGACGAGACCCGTGATCGGCGTAATTGGGAACACCCGCCTTGTGGAGAGCCAATATTCCGCCCAGCTCGTCGGAGAAAACAATCTCCGCGCCATAGCCGAGGTTGCCGGCGCATTACCGCTGATGTTTGCCGGCAATCCGAAACTCACCAACATTCCGGATTTGCTGGCGATCGTCGACGGCGTGCTCCTGACGGGTGCAAGGGCCAATGTACATCCGAGTCGATTCAACACCGCGCCGGACCCCAAACATGAACCCTATGACCAGGAGCGCGACGCCTTGGCATTGCCATTGATCGAGGCTTGCGTTGCGCTTGGCCTGCCTGTCTTCGGAATATGCCGCGGTTTTCAGGAAATGAACGTCGCGGCCGGCGGGTCGCTGCATCCCGAAATTCGGGAATTGCCGGGACGCATGAACCATCGGATGCCCCGCCTGGAGAATGGCGAAATCCACCCCGATCCCGAGGTGGTTTTTGCCGATCGCCACGATGTCCGGCTTGTCCCGGACGGAACGTTCGCGCGCATTTTTGGCCGGGACGTGATCCGGGTAAACTCCCTTCACGGGCAAGGCATTCTGGAGCTCGGCGAGAGGGTCGTCGCGGAGGGTGTTGCTGAGGATGGTACGATCGAGGCGATCCGGTTCCGGGACGCCCCGGGTTTTGCGCTCGGCGTGCAATGGCATGCGGAATACGATCCCCAAAGCAATCCCGTGAACCGTGCCTTGTTCCAGACCTTCGGCGACGCGGTAAGAAGGCATCGGGAAAGCCGGTAAGCAAAAGCTTCAAACAAGCGGCGGGTTCAATTTCGCAAACCCTTCCTGGCGCCTATAGGGAAAATAAGGATAGGGCGCCGTCACCGAACTTGCCTGATCCAGCATGTCGATCTGCTCCTTCGTCAGCGACCAGCCGACCGCACCGAGATTTTGTCGCAACTGCTCCTCGTTGCGCGCGCCGATGATGACGCTTGAAACGGTCGGCCGGTTGATGAGCCAGTTGATCGCGATCTGCGGCACCGTCTTGCCTGTTTCTACCGCGATGCCATCGAGCGCCTCGACAATGTCGAAGAGCCCTTGGTCGTCGACCGGTGGCCCGTAAGCCGCGGTGTCGTGCAGGCGGCTTTTCTCGGGGAGCGGTTGGCCGCGGCGGATCTTGCCCGTCAGCCGACCCCATGCAAGTGGGCTCCAGACGAGCGCGCCGACATTCTGGTCAGCGGCGAGCGGCATAAGCTCCCATTCGTAGTCGCGGCCCGCAAGCGAGTAATAGACCTGATGCGCCACGTAGCGCGGATAGGCATGCTTTTCTGAGGCAGCCAGCGATTTCATGAGTTCCCAACCTGCGAAATTGGAGGCGCCGATATAGCGAAGCTTTCCCGCCGCCACGAGACGATCGAGTGCGGAGAGCGTCTCCTCGACCGGCGTCGAGGCATCGAAGGCGTGCAGTTGCAGCAGATCGATATAGTCCGTGCCGAGGCGGCGGAGAGCGTCGTCAACCGATCTGATAAGCCGTGAGCGCGACGTTCCCCAATCGCCCGGTCCATCGCCCGTAGGAAGCGCGGTCTTGGTCGAGATCAGCACGGCGTCACGCCGGCCCCGTATCGCCTGGCCGAGCACCTCTTCCGATGCACCGGCAGAGTAGACATCAGCGGTATCGAAAAGATTGACGCCGGCCTCGAGGCAGATATCGACGAGACGCCGCGCCTCCATCGCATCCGTTGTTCCCCAGGCACTGAACAGCGGACCGCTGCCGCCAAAGGTACCGGCTCCAAAGCTCAACACCGGCACCCTCAGGCCGGATGCGCCGAGATTTCTGTATTCCATTGCTCTGTCTCCTGTCGCTTTCAAGAGAGATAGACGTTGCATTTGACGTGATATAGATTGCTTAGGAGAAACTCATTTGTGATTTCAATTCATCATGAGCCGTCAGGACATTAATCGCTCCGGCGAAATGGAGGTCTTCGTGCGCGCCGTCGAACTCGGCGGCTTCACCGCCGCGGCGGCAGCCTGCCGCATGACGCCATCGGCCGTCAGCAAACTGGTCACCCGCCTTGAAGCGCGCCTCGGTGCGCGCCTTGTCAACCGTTCGACAAGGCGCCTGCAGTTGACCCCGGAGGGATGCGCTTTCTATGAGCGCAGCGTTACGATCCTCGCCGATATTGCCGAAGCCGAGCGCTACGCCTCGGCCGGCGAGCAGACCGCCGGACGCATCCGCATCAATACCAGCGGCTCCTTCGGCAATCATGTGCTGGCGCCACTCATCCCCTCTTTCACGGCGCTGCATCCCGCCGTCTCGCTCGATATCGTTCACACCGACAGGGTCGTGGATTTGATGGAGGAGCGAGCCGATGTTGCAATCCGCACCGGTCCGCTCAAGAATTCCAGCTTGACCATCCGCAAACTCGGCGTCGCACGTAAGGTCATCGTAGCCTCGCCGGATTATCTCCGACGCCACGGCGCGCCGAAATCGGTCGCCGAGCTCGAAAAACATAGCCGCATCGGCTTTTCCTATTCGCGTGCCATCGAAGGCTGGCCCATGCGGAGCGGCGGCGAAACAGTCACAATTCCCGTTACGCCGGGCCTGCAGGTCAGCGATGGCGAAGCCATGCGCCACCTTGCTCTTGTGGGTGCCGGCATGGCGCGGCTTACGGCCTTCGCAGTCAAAGCGGATATCGATGCGGGCCGTCTGGTGCCCGTTCTCGAAGAACTCAACCTAGGCGATGTGGAGGAGTTTTATGCCGTCTACATCGGTCTGGGCGGCCCCCTGCCGGCGCGTGTCCGGGCACTTCTGGAGTTCCTGCGCAACAAAGTCAGACTGTGACGAGATTGGCCGCGCCTACATTCCTTTTATGACCGCCGAGCTCCATCTGGAATTCCACTTGCGTCAGCGAAACTTTGCGTCGCAACAGGAGGCTCTCGCCTCTTGAAGACCAGTTTGATTGCGCCGTTGCCGCCCAGTTTGCCGCCGCTACCAAAGACGCGAACCTCGCCTTCCGAGCTGATCTCGACCGAGAGCTCGACTTCGTCAAGTGCCAACGCCAGCCTGCTAAGCGGCTGGTCGAAGACATGCTGCACGACCTCGAGCAGGTTGGTCATCTGCTCCTTCAGCGCATCCGCGCCGATGCTGACGGCCTTGAACGGCGAGCCCAGGATGGAGCCGAAACCGCCTCCGATATCGTCGCTACCCCGCGCACCCTGGTCGCCGATGATCGGCCCGGTCGCAAAACCAGCCGAGGACGCCGCGTCGGTAATGATCGTGATTTCCCTATTCATGTCATGTGCTCCTATCGTGTCCTGTCAACGGATGTGCATCGGAAAATTCTCTGCATGCCGCTCAAATCACGCAGACCACCCTGAAACCGACCCGCCCCTCCCATCCCGTCAGGGTTTCCTTCATCCAGTCTCGATAGGCCGAGCGACAAATCGCCGGGTTGTGCGAGAAGGACCCGCCGCGAAGCACGCGGATGTCGGATTTAGGATCGACAAATGGGCTGCCGTCGCGCGGTATCGATCCGAGATCGGCGCTCCAATTGTCGAGGCAATGCTCCCAGACATTCCCGTGCATTTCGAAGAGGCCAAAGCGGTTCGGTGGATAGGATCGGACAGGCTTCGTCGACCCGTAAAACGTCCCCTGCGGCCCCTTGGCATAGGCCCCATCGGGATAAGCGACGTCGGCATAATCGGGGCGGGAGACGTTTTCACCGAAGCTCATGCCGCAAACCGCGCCGCCCGTGCCGCAATAATTGGCAAGCACCGGCGTCAAGGTCGGTCCGAAATGGAAAGCCGTCGTCGTATCCGCCCTGCAGGCACGTTCCCATTCTGCTTCGCTTGGCAGTCGAATGGAGCGTTCGGTCAGATCGGAGAGCCTGGCACAGAATTCGTCGGCCTGCTGCCAGGTGACGGTTTCCACAGGGCGGTCGTCGCCAGGAAAAGAGGACGGCGCGGCCGACAGCGAAATGCCGATCTGGCCGGGATGGGCAGCAAGCACGGCACGCCATATTCGCTGCGTGATCGTCGTGCGGCTGACGGCGATACGGCCGACGGTAACGTCAATCTGTTGCTCGAATTTGCCGACACGCAGCAGTTCGTCATTTGGCGAACCCATTTTGTAAGTGCCAGCCGGCAGCATGCTGAATTCGATGGCGTTGTCGGCATCGATAGGCTGGCTAAAGGTTTCGACACTCTCCCAACGCGTATCAAGCAGCTCGCCCTTGTCGTCGACGGTCGTCACCGGTACCGTCTCTGCACGTATGGGCGAAGGACGCAGCATCCCCCTGTTGCGAACCACCCATGCTCCTGTGCTGATCGCTGCAAGAAGACCCGTGGCACCGGCACTGTAGAGAAGCGTCCGCCGCGGGATCTTTGGAGAACTGACGGCATGTCCCCGGCTTGCGGCCTCCAGAGACGATCCAGCAACACCGGGATTGTCCAGGTTGTCGGACTCGCGTTTTAAGGTAACGCGCCTGATACCTTCCCTCGTCTGAGCGTCCGCCGGCGCGACAGCGTTGATGCGCCACCACAATTGCTCGGCTTCGGCAAAATTTCCGTTCGCTTCGGCCTCCAGCGCTTCGAGCTTCAGCGGCTCCAGATCCTCGGGCAAGGCAAGAGCAGGGAGCAAGATGAAGTGGCGCTTGGCGAGCGGCTCGACAAAGGTCGAGGGCGTCTGGCGGGGCTTTCCATATTTGCGGCATAGGTCCGGGACGGCGAATTTCAGATAATTGTCCAGCCGCTCGACCGTCGCGCAGTTCTGCTGGCCTTCCATTCTGAGGCCTTCGAGCAGTCCATAGGTGAAGGCGCCATGACGAAGCTCGGTGATCTCATAGGAGAACTCCGAAGGGCTGCAGGAGCAGATGGTGACGGCGCCCTGCTGTCTGTCGAGACCGAGACCTTCACCGTCGCGCGCACCTTCGTTGCGACAGGCATCGAGAAGCAGAACGACATTGTCCGCGCCGCTGCGTTTTAGTCGCTCGGCAATATGATGCACCGAAACTCCCGTTTCCTCGACATTGCCGGGATCGGCATCGATCGGCAGCAGGTAGTCCTGATCCCGATCGCGCCGCCCGTGGCCGGCAAAGAAGAACCAGAGATTGTCGCTCGGCCGAAGAAAACGCTGTTCGAAGCGCACCCTCAGAAAACGCATCAGATTGCCGAAGGTCGGACGTGACTGCAGCGGGCTTCCGAAATCCGAAGGCAAGGGCGGCGCGTCCTCCGCGAGAAAATAGACCCGGCTGAAATGCGCGGTCGTACTGAAAAAATCGCTCATCGCTTGAGCATCTTGTTGAGCGTACTCGAGCGGCCTCAAATTGTCGTAGCGATTTATCCCTATGCAGATCGCCCAATTCTCACTCATGCCCGGATTGCCCGCCCCATAGACAATGTCGACCAATGCAAACAGCGGTTTCGCATCCTATCCATCGGGAAAGCCATCTCGCACATTGCAGCCACCGAAATCCTTCGTCTCGCCGCCCCTGCCCCCATTGTCGAAGCTGACTCACTTCATGCTGTCGCCACTGCCTGAACGGCTACTTGCCCATATTGCCACTCCCGCCCGGGCTGCCCGTGCTCGAGCCGCTACCCATGTTGCCGCTCGAGCCGCCGGTGCTCGAGCCACTGCCCATATTGCCGCTACCACTCGATCCGGAACTGCCTGACCCGCCGCCGTTACCACCGCTACGATTTCCACGGCTCCGCTGTGTTTCCCCCATCGGGCTATCTTGCGTCGGCGACGAAGCCCAAGGCCATATGAACCGTTTACGGACATATTGACTGTCGATCATGACGGAACCCGTTGTCCGATCGCGGGCCACATCGCCATAGTTCTCTACTTTGCCTTCATTGATCGCCGCAGGAAGTGCGGGCCGCTGAGTGGCGGAATTGCCGCCGACAGAATTCGGGGGCCTGATCGGATCCATAAAGACGACACGCTCGGAATTGAATTCGTAGGCACCTGCGCCACCTGCCCCCAAACCGGAGCCGACTATCGCGGCCATTGCCAATATCACGCATGAGTCGTTCATCGCGACCTCCCCAAACTGCGTGATAAAATTATAATATACAAAACCTTCCCTTGCACGACGAAACACAAATCACGCCCAGAGGTACCCGCATGATTTGGCGGCGTCCGAGAAACGCGCCCGCGCCCTTGTCAATGCCAGTCCTGATGATGGGTACGGTGAACGTCCGTAAGTCCGTTTCTGAAGAACCGGTCATAGTAATCGATCTCAACATGATGCGCCTGCAACCAGACGCCCGGCACGTGGATCGCATCGCAATGGGCGGGGAAGCGGCCATGCGTTTCGTAGATATAGGTGCAGATATCGCGCGCGCAGCCGATGACATCGTCGTTGTAGACGGCAGCCTCCGCCAGATAGCGCTTGCCGTAGTCATCCTTATAAATCTCGGCGAAGAGCGCCTGGTCATTAAAGAGGCCGTTCTTGCCGAACTTCTCCTCGACGACGGCAGTAACGGCGTCAGCCATGCTGTTGTAATATGGCGGCGACATGCCCTTGATCAGGTGCTCGCCCTTGAAGCGGAGTCCGATCGGGTTGCTGCGTAGATTCGAATAACGCGGCAGCGGTACCTGCCAGCGCAAAATGTCCATCAGGCGCCAGCGCGGCGTGACGACGTCGAAGCCCAGCATCGGGCCATACGTCTTCACGAATTTCGGGTCGCCGACGAGAACCGGCGGGCTGATGGAGCCATGGATCCACGCACCGAGCCCCATGGCGTCGGCGGTCAGGAATATATTCTGCAACAGCAGGTCGGCCTCGATCTGCGTGCGCAGCGAACCAATGACGCCGAGCGGGATCTTGATATCCTTGTTCAGAAAGCCCTTGTCTACCCAGCGCTTCACACCCGCGAGCCGATAGAAATTGCGGTCATCCACGATTGCCGGCCTGGCGCCGTCCGGCTGGGTCAACAGGTACATCATGCCGTTGATATATTGCCGCGAGAGATCGACGACCGGCAGGAAGATCGTCGTGCCCGGCAGGTTCGACAGGAAGCGATTGGAATCGAGATAGGCCGGAAAGGCGCGTTTGCCGTCCGGAACATCAAGACGGTGATCGAGAATACGCACCTTCGCCTCTGCCGCCCGGGCAATCAGCCTTTCCGCCGTCAGCGCTTTTTCGCCGTCCGGTGGTGGCGACAATTTGCGGATGAAATAGGTGCCGCTGTCGTTGATCATGAAGAAATGCGTGCCCTGGGCGTTGTCGGGGCTGCCAGCGGCGCGGCCCTCCATGACAAGGTTCGGCTTGGCCATGATCGGTTGATGCGTGGCCGGATCCTCGAAAGGCCGGTCGGGCATGGTGAGCCCCGTCGAACCGGTGATGGCGATTAGTATCGCCTCCTCGAGTTCCGAAAGAGGTTCGCGCGGCTGCTCCGACTGGTAGCTCATCGTGCCGGCCAGCACCGAGCTCCCCTGGCTGACACGATGGGTACGCCGTCGCCAGATCGTCTCGATCAGTGGCCTGCGGAAAAGCGCGTCGAGGCCGCGATTCCCTGTCGAGGTTCCAGTCGCACCTGCTGGCGAAAGATCATCTGTTCCAGGAAGATCGGTCATGATGCCCTCCTTTCCAGATCCTGCTTTTCGCCGCCGAAAAGGACGGGTCGCCAGGGCGCAAAGGCGCTGGCGTTGCGCGGCAGCATCGACGCCAGATCCGGGCAATGGCGCAGGATCAGGCTCGTCATGCCGTTATTGGCAATCCAGTCCATCCCGAAGGGCGAATAGACTTCCGGACGGAAATCCACCGTCAGGAACCGGTCGCTCTGCAGCCGGCGTGACGCCATGAGGATGAAGATACGGAAAGCGGTGTCGCTGAAACCGAAGCCTTCCGGCGGCGGTTCGGCAAAGAGGCCAACCACGGTGTCGACGCGGTCGATATCGCCATAAATCTCCTTGAGCAGCCGCACGTCCTCGGGATTGGTCGACAACTCCTCCCAATGCTTGATGCGCGGCCGATGCAGGCCGGCCCTGAAATCATTGTAGCGCGGCACGCCACGGCGCCGCGTACGCACGAGGTCGACGACGGAAAGATCGATGATCTCCTTGTCACGCGTGAACGCCTGAAGTGCGCGGGGGAAGTTGTGCAGCGTGATGGCGCCAGGATGGGCCGTGCCGAAGGAATAGAGCGTGTTGCGAAGACCATATTGCCGCATGATCTCGTCGGCGCCCGGGCCTTGTATATCCATGAAGCTCTTTTCGGCGATCTTCGCTCCGGTCTTGTGGTTGTAGAAACAGTAATCGTCCGGCAGCAGCGGGTGCATGCGGTAGACGGTGACGAAATCCTCGGTCAGCGAATAGGGCGTGCCGTGATGGTCCGGCATCGTCTTCGGAATGCCGGTGGATGCATGCGCATCTACCAGCCAGAGGCCTGCCTTCGTCAGCCAGTCATTGGCCGGTGGGCCGTTCCAGTTGCTGGAAAGGCCAACCTCGATCGCCTTGGTCGCAAGGATTGCCGGCGTCCATTCGACCGTATGGATCTTGGCGATCAGCGCCGTGACGATCAGCCTGGCGGTCTGGTAGACACGTTCGTCGTCCCAATTGCCGTACTGACGTCGAAGCTCGTCACAGAGCAGGTTGTGTTCACGCGCAAACAGCGTGTGCATGGCGCTCAAGCCGAGCCACCAGCTTTCATTGAAGCCGGTCACCTCGAAGCCGTGGACATCGACCGGCAGGTGCCCGTCGACCAGGCGTATCTTCGGGCCCTCACGCAGGTCCTTTGCCTTCTTGCTATCGGGACCGTAAACCTCCGATCCGTCCCACCAATGCGAGGCCGCATTGCCGAAATAGATGGGCGGCTTCCCGTCATAGCCGCTCATTTCCATGTTTCCGGCAATGCGCATCACGTCTTCCGGCTTGCCGCCGACCTCGCTGGTCCATTTCATCCCGGCGGGAAGACCAACGACGACGTCCTTTTCCCCCAGCGGATGGCGGGCGTGGTTGACCCAATCATGGACCTGAAACTGGATCCAGGCGGCCGCGAGGATGTTGAGCGAACGCGCCGGAATGAACGCGTCGCGATGCAGCAATTGCTGCGCGACTACCACGGGATTGGGCGTGTCGAAGAGTTCGGGCGCAAAAACCGGGGGGAGGTTGCGGCCGAAAGTCGAGCCGACCGCACCCATCTTCGGCGCCGATAGATCGTTGAACGTGCCGTCATAGGTCCGCATCTGCCGCTCGCCTTCGGCAATCCCCGGCGGCGGCGTCGGGCGGGCAACTGGCGGCGCCTCGACAGGGTCGGTCCCGATCAGATTCTTTTCGCGCAAGACGTAGCGGAAGGCATCGAGATTGAGCAGGCTCAGCCGCAGCGGCAATCTGTGCCAGGCGATGAACCGGTTGATGACTAGGAAGGCGGCGCGCGCGATGCCTCCCGCTATCCGATTGCGAAGCGGCACCGGGGTCGTCCAGCGGAAACTATGGCGATAGGCGGCACTGGCGTCATAGACCACCTTGCGCGCCCGGTTGAGATTGCCAAGCGGCCTGAAGTCGTCCGTCGTGTTCCAGGGGTTGAAAGCCAGTTCGTCGACCAGGCGGGCATTGGCGATAGTTTCGGCATCGCCGGTCTTCGGTTTGCTGACCTTCAGGTCCGCCACCTTGATCGGAGGTGAAGCGGTCTCCGTCCATTCGATGGACGTATCCTCGATCGGCGTCGACTTCCGATCGACGAAAAGCTGGAGGCAGAGTTCGTAATTGATGTCCCCGACCTCCAGCCGCCGGGCGAGCTCGGTGGAGAGATAGCCGGGGTCGGCATCGGACGGATCGGGGGCATGCGGTGCGTTCGGTGCGGGACGGAAGAGATAGCGCACTGCCAGCCTGTCACCCCAGCAGATCGCGCCGCGGCTCCAGAACGTCTCGAGCGCCAGGCTGCGGATTTTCCGGTTGCGGCCGGTCGTGACGTTGCGGATCATCCGCAGGGTTTCGGAGGGTCCGAAGGTGAAGGCGAGGCCGATCACGCCGAAGAGCCGGCTTAAGCCTCCCCCCGCCGTCGCCTTGGCGAAGGCAACGAACTGCCTGGCATCGCGTGCATGGGAAACCGGAAAATTTGTCGCCAGGAGATCGTGTGTCTCCTGATTCGAGATGTTGATCCGCACCGCCAAGCCACGCAGATCGGGCTTATAGTCCGGCTGGCCGTAACCGCTGGCGTTCGATAGACGCAGGATCGCGGAATAGCTCTTACCCGGCTCGGCAAAGCCAACCCTCAGATTTTCCGGCAAGTCATTGACGAACGTCAGCTCGGCATCGATAGCCGCAAAGACCGCCTTGCTGTGAAACGCGCGCTGAATATCGGCCGCTTTGGCAAAAGCGCGCGTCTTGTATTGGACACGCATCATATCCTGAGCGAGGCGCTCGAACATCAAGCGCTCGGCCTCCACGCCCCCTTGATAGGATTCACTCCACTCCATTCTCGTTCACCCTCCTTGAACGCATCGGACAATGGCTTCGGGCACATTGTATCGATGGGAATGCATGGGACTAAAAAGAGGCGGACGATCCCCCGTTTCCCGGCGCCGTCCGCGATGCGACGGGGAAACGCCTTCCCATTTCGACGCATGGCGTCGACGAACAAAGTGGCTATTGCGTGCCTCGACCCGGGAGAATGCCATCCTCGACCATTTCCGCGATCCCAGAGAGAAGCCCTTTCGGCGAAGGACTGTAATGCGGCAGTGCAAGTCGCGTGATATGGGCGTCGATGATCGCCGGCTTGCCCAGCGCGAGCGCCTCTTCAAAGGCGCTTTCGAATTCCTCGATCGTCTCGACCCTATATCCCTGGGCACCACAGGCCCTGGCATAGGCGACGTAGTCCGGATTGCCGAATTCGACCAGACCCGATTCCGCATAAGCTTCGAGCTGATAGAGCTTGATGAGCTTGAATTCGCCGTCGTTGAAAATGATCCAGATAACAGGGATGTCATACTGCACGGCGGTCAGGAGCTCGAAACCCGACAGCAGGTAGCATCCATCGCCGCAGCCGACGATAACGGGGCGGTCGAGATTGGCGCATTTGGCACCAAGCGCGCCGTTCACATGTCCAGCCATCGGCCCGAACCCACCGGGCTTGCGGAAGAATTGGCCCGGCGAAAGCTCCAGATAATAGCCGAGCCATGCAAGGTGAGCGCCCGCATCCGCAAGCATAATGGCATTCTGCGGCAGGCGCTTGGAGACGGCTTGGGCTAGCTGTCCGGGATGGATTTTATCGGTGAGGTGGACGATCCGCTCCGCGTCATATTCGCGCCCCACGGCAGGTCTCGACGGCACGGCGGCGGCCTTCGGCCACATTTCCTTGTTGAGCGCAGCGACCGCGCGCTTCGCATCGCCGATGACCGCGGCATCGGCCTTGTAGACCTTGTCGATCTCGCCGATATCGATGTTGATATGGACGAGTGCTTTGCCGGTCAGGAGGTCATCGCGAAAATTGAAGGTGGCGTGCTGCGCGAAGGAATTCCCCACCGCGAGGATCACATCGGCATCAAGGAAAGCCTTCCATGCGGCGCTGTGGCCGCTGTCGCAGAACACACCGACGGAGAGAGGGTGACGCTCCGAGATGATGCCTTTTCCATCGAGCGTCGTCGCGAAGGGAATCTGATAGCGTTCCAGAAGTTCCGTCAATTCCGGCCCGGCGCCGCTGCGAACGGCACCGAAGCCGACCAGCGCCAATATCTTCTTGTCCTTGGCAACAGCATCCGCCAGAAGCCCGGCAACCTCGCTCACCCGCTTGGGATCCGGTATCACCGGACGCCGCTGGAGATTGATATCGCGGTAGTTGTCGACGGAAACGCCGTGATGCGTCAGGTTTTCCGGGACATGGATGTGAACCGGGCCGGGGCGGCCATCGAAGGCCAGATTAACAGCCTCTTCGACGACGTCGCAGGTCTTGGCAGCATCGGTCAGCAGAAATGACTTCTTCGTGGTTGCCGCAAACATCGCCTGCGAATCCGGAGTGCGACTGACGCCGGAGGTTTCGTTCAGCGCGCCCTTTCCCTTCCAGTCGAGGGAGGCATAGCCGGAAACGGCCAGCACCGGATAGGAATCCGACATGGCAACGGCCAGGCCGGAGAACAAATTGAAGGCGCCTGGCCCCGCGGTCGCAAAGCAAAACCCCAAATGATCCGAATGCATGGCATAGCCGCACGCCATAAATGAAGCCGCCTGTTCGTGGCGGGTAATGACGGCCTTGATTGACGAATGTTTGAGGGCAAGCATCAGACCGGCCGCATTCTCGCCCGCTCCGCCAAAAGCGGCGCCGACCCCTACCCCCTCAAGTGCCTTTACGATCGCCTCGTAGACTCTCATCGAGAACGCCCCCCAAAACGCACATATGAACCGGTGCGCCTATTTCCTAACTGCACTGTCAATGCGGAAAGACATTGCCTGCGTTTCAAGCATTCGCGAATATTAGGAAATATCTATAAGAGCCAAATCTGCCTGCTCAGACCCGTCGCGTTTCGCGCGAAAAATCCAAACAATCGAAGCTGAAATATGCTGTCGAATCAAACTGCGACTAGGCGGGATGATGGCGCCATCCCTGATCGTTCAGGCTATCTTTGCGCATTTTGAAATAAACTTCAACCTCAGATTACCACAAGGAAACAGTACCATACCGGTGCTCCGGTTTTTCTCGGCCGCAACTATGCTTAACGCAGATTTCTAAAGCAATTTATGATCGTATGTCCATTCCGTCAGGCCGCGGCCGCTGGCGGGTCGACTCAAGTTCAGGAACGACTTCGGGAGGCATGCGCATGGCATGATTCTAAAGCCGTGCGCTGAAGGCATCGCGCATCTGGCGCGGGACATTGAGCAAGGCGAGTGCGGCAACGAGATCGTCGCTCCAGCCGGCTGGTAAAGCCGATGGCTGTGCGAGCTCATCAGTCCCACTGAGAAAATGCTGGACGGCATGGAAGCCGAGCGCGCGATAGACCTCGAACTGTTCCTCGCTGAAAAATTGATCGAGTGTCGTCTCGTGCGGAAACGTCGGATTCCGCCGCTTGTAATCCAAGATGTAGTCGTTCTCGTCGCCGGTCAGCGATGACTTGACGTAGAGCAGTATGCCCTTCTCGTCCTCGCCATATTCTATGATCCCCACGGCTGCGTGAGGTCCTCTGGATCTCGTCGGCGCACCCGTGTTCGATGCTATCTCGTTGGCCACTTCCAATGTTCTCTTCTGGATGTCCTGCCAGGGGAGATCGATACGGATACCGAGATCGATACGCGCCATGACCTGGAGTTTCACGAAGGATTCAAACGTCATGCTCGGATCGGCTTCCGCATCGATTGCCAGGATGACCTTGCAGCGGCGGCGCAGCAATTCGTATATGCCGAGATTTTCTATGTGGCCGCCGTCGGTCAGATAGACATTCAGCTTCTTCTCGTCCAAACGGCCCGCGGATTCATTGGCAAAATACCAGGTACCGAAATTCGACCACCATCGGTTCCACCAGTGGTGCAATGCGGCGAGCCTCGCTGGATTGGCGAGCCAATAGCCGAGGCGGACGTTCAGCAAGGAAAGGCTGAAGGTCAATATTCTGACGGTATGATTTCCCATGTTCGCAGACGCTGCCGCACCGGATGTGGCCATGGCCGTCGCAAGGCTCAGCGATGGGACGGCATCCTCCATCTCCCTGACCGGCACATAGCGCGTCGCCTGGCTGCCGATATACAAGGGGCTGAAGATGAAATTGTCGGCGTTGCGGCCGCGCTTGTTGAGGGCCTTCGACGCGATCAGATTGATGGTCGTATTGACGAGAAGATAGGGCGAATAGGCCGCTCCCCGGTTCCAATGGCCTCTCTCCGCATCGAACTGTTTCAGCGACGAGAATTTCCACCGGTCGACATCAATCGACGGCTTGTGGCTTCCAAGACGCACACGCTCAAACAGGAAGGCCCGGCTGAGACGGTCCCTGTAGAGCTGGTTGAGCGAATTGGAGTTGGGACCGATGAAGAGGCAGACGAAGGCAAGCAGCAAGGCCACCCACAGATAGAGCGAGCCGATGACGCCGAGCCTCCCGATGGCCGGAACATGGTCCGCGACAAGGACAGACACGGCGGAAAGCCATGATGGCGCGACGGGCGCAGGCGGTGGAGCGGAGGCCAGGTCGGCAACGGGCGTAATCGCCCAGAAACTGAGATAGAGATAGGAGACCCATAGCAGCAGCGGCACCACGAAGGCCGCAAGATAGAGTGCGGTGCGGCTCGCGTATTTCTGCAGCGCTGCCGTCCAGGTCGCCTCTCCGAGCGTCGCTCTTGCGATGTTCGCGAGCTTTTGTGCCGCACTTATCAACGCGAGCGCTGTAGGGAGGAGAACGCTGGCAAGCCCAGGAACGACGTGCGCGATGGCCAGAAGGAGGCTGTTCAGGCTGCTGTTTTCGAGACCAGCGATTTTAACCGTAGCGGTCGTTGTCCCCTCGAACATGTCGTTGAGGATGAGTGGCTGAAGTTCGATGAGAAAGGCGCCGGCGATGACAGCCACGAGCGCACCGAGCATCCATGCAAGCCGTTCGCGCGTCACCAGCCGGCTGGTCTGAAATGTCACGGAGGTTGCGATCGCACTCACGAACATCAAGAATAGGACGACGATAGTAACATTGATCGTCAATGTGAAGGCTTCCAGCCCCTTGATGGTGATCAAGGGGAGCGTGCTGGCGCTGAGCGGAAAGCCGATGATGTCCGGCTCTCCCAGATCAGTGGAACGAGGATTGCAGGCGACGGTGAACACGGCAAGCAGAAGCAGGACTGGCAGGACGATCAGCGCGTTCACGAGCAATCCGCGCATCAAAAGCGCAAAGCTCGTCAGATAGTCGATCGTTCCGTTCGGGACGAGGAAGTTCGAATAGTTTCGCAGATGCTGGATTTCCGGCGTCTCCTGGGAATCGAGCTTGCTGGTGAAAGGAAACGTATAGGGCTCCTGCATCATGCCCGAGACGATGGATGTGCCAATGTAGCCACCGCCGGACACGGTAGAGAGATAATCGAAGGCGTCGAAGACATGTGGCTCGCCGTCACGCGTCAGCGAATCCAGCGCCTGCGAGGCACCCAGGCAAAAGGCGGCAGAACGGATGCCGCCGCCGGAAAACGCAAGCCCCGTCAGGTTGCTGCCGGTCTCCATTTGCACCGTGCCATGTCTGCCTGCCCCGGTTTGGTCATGCGATAGTTTCGCCAGATGACGGGGGACGTGGAACCTCGTGCTCGCCGTGCCTTGCGTCGTGGAGTGGCGCCGGGCGCGGTCCGCTTCGACTCGGCCACTCTCTAATGACTGGCGCCGGAAATTGACGACATCCAGTTCCCGCCTGAAGATTGCTTCGAAATCCAGGGTCATGCGCCCCATCCAATCGCCGAGAACGGTTGTTGTCCGAAGAAAATGCGCTTTAGAAAAGTACCAGAAATGTTTTGCGGCGAAAGAGCCTGCCAGCGTCGCCACTAACGCGACATATCCGCCAGCGCGTTTCGCATGGAGGTGCTCGGTATTCCAAAGACACCGCCGTAGGGCTTGTCCAGATCGGCGATAACGAAGATGACGGTCGAAATCGCCAGCGCCCCAATGCCGATCGCAACGACCGTAAAGCGATTATGTCTTGCCTGAAGGCCAAAGCTGACGAAAACCAACATCAGCCAGAACATCAATACGCGCGAAAAAAGACCAGACATCGTGCCTTGTGCATCCTCGATCACTGCCTCCCGCCGGTGCATGACGTCGTCAAAAGAGAGGCGGCAAGCAGCAAGCTGGTTCTGACGAAATGTATCCTTTGGGTCGAGCGCTGCAAGCGATAGCCCGACACCGGTAATCAGGGCCTTCAAAGTGCGATCCTCACCGACGCGAGCAACTCCTGCCAGATTGGGAAGCGCGACGCCGGTCGGCTTCTCCTCATCAGGCCAAGTGCTCGCGATAACGCCGGCGGTATATTCGCGCAGAATAGCTCTCATGGCTTCGGCCTCAGCTCCATAGCCCTGCAGACATTGGTCGAACGCCGCAAGGCTTGCGGCATACATGCGACGATCACGATCGGTGGTGTCGAAAGAAGACTTCACCGATGCCAGGAGCAGGCTGAGAACCAGGGCGGTAAAGGTCACAAGCAGGCCCGTCACGAGCCGTAGCGCCTCGATATTCTGATCCGAGAGATGCTGATCCGACAGCCGTTGTCTCAAGAAAAATCCGATAGCGGCACTCGCCGCCAGCAGACCGAATGCCACGATAGCTGTCTGAATTTCGCCCATGATCTCGCCGCCAGCTTGGTTCGCGTTCAGTCCTCATCGCGCCGGGTCCCGTGCAAACCCGGTTGCTCTGTTTTCAAGAAACGAGAAACAGTCCCCAATTCATAATCCTGCCATTCCCGGACCAACGCAAGCGCGGGCGAGACGACAGGGCGCATGCACCATCATTTTGGCCTGTTCACAAAGCGCGAGTATAAGTATGTCCGGCCAAAGGTGGAGAATAGCCACGAAAGGAGCGCATTGAGACTATCGTTTTTCTCCGGAAGGCAAATCTATATTGATCTGCAGCCGGTCGCGACCAGCGAGTTTGGCCCCATAGAGGGCAAGGTCAGCACGTCGATAAACTTCCGCCAGCGCGTCGCCCCGTCTGGCGACGGCCAGGCCAGCCGAAAACGTGTAGGAAAAATCCGATGAATCCGGAAGCGGCCTGCTGTCGCGTACGATCGCAAGCATGCGGTGAATGATGCACGCGGCTTCGTCGGCCAGCGTCCGTGGCATGACCAGCACGAATTCCTCTCCCCCCACCCTGCCGAAGCAATCCGTTCGACGCACATGAGCCTGGATCAGCCCGGCGAAGTCTCTCAAGATCACATCCCCGGCGTGGTGGCCAAGAGTGTCATTGATATATTTGAAATTGTCGATGTCAAAGACGGCGAGGCATCCGAGCGCTTGATCGGCGGCCACCGGTATTGCCAGTAGCTCCTCCAGCCGTGCCATGACGAAGCGTCGGTTGGCGACGCCCGTCAGCTCGTCCGTCTGCGCAGCTTTGATTGCCACATCGCGATCCTGTCGCAAGTCACGCTCATTCGCCCTGATTCGAGTGATGTCGCTCGCAATGCACAACATCCAACCGTTTTCGCGCACAGTCTCCGTCATCCAGAGCCAACGGCCATCGTGGAGGTCCGTCTCGAAGGCGCGAAAGCTCACTTTGCCGCGCCGTGACTGCGTGGAGCGCAGCCACTCCTCAAAATCCGCCGCGGCGATCACCGTGCCCTGTCTCAATCTGTAATTGCGTCGCATCAGATCCGCCCAGAGCGGATGCTCATCCGCCGCGATAAAGAAGGCAGAGCGAAATGCGGGATTGTCAAATTGCAGTCGATCCTCGGCATCATAGAGCGCGATCAACACCTGCGTGTCCGCCGCCATCGGGCCGAGTTGGTCAAGAAGTTTTCTTGTGCCGTTGTTCAGGGAAATCATAACCCGCTTCGTAACAAGGACTCGGAGCTTTGAACCTAAATGCTCCGCCGGAAAAAATTCGTAAAGCTAAAATACCGGCTTGCTTAAAGATCGTGGCGCTCTGACGCACCGACGCCTCATCCAGCTGCTCCCGCCAATGGGCGGTGCGTTGGCAAGTCCATTCGAAAAAGCGGGGGAAACTGTTGTCCCGGGTTCGCGGATTTCTCTAATCCTCTCCTTTGTTAATTGATAGTTAACCATAATTGAGCTTATTCTAAATACCGAACACAGGGGCTTGATTTCAAAATTAATCGCGTAATTTGCCCGTGAATATAACGACAAACGATTGCCGCGATCACAGATGCACTTACTCAAAATAATAACGTTCATAACGTTGGCGGTTTTGGGGACCAGTTGCACGACAACGGGTGGGGTGCGGCAATCGGCTGGCGCTGCAACCGTCCCGAGTGAAAAAGCGTTGGCGTTCCCGCCGCCAGGCGGCCCTGCGATTGTCAACGTGGTCGAACGTGGGCACGGAGACGACGTTGAGCAGACGATTTCGCTCTCCACCTCATCGACGATTCCCGGTCAGAATTTCCTCAAAGTACAGTTTCTCGGAGTGTCCGGATCAACTCCCGGGTTGGGCAGCACACCTTATAAAATGATCAGCGAAGGTGCGATCTCCCGTGAAATATCCGCAACCATACCGAGTATTCGACTCACTCGCTCCGCAAACTTCGTGCAGAACACTTACGGACCTTTCGGTTATGCTGCAGGCCGAAGCCGGTCTGGAGATACGTGCCTTTATGCCTGGCAGCAAATCCGTGCGGGTCGCTCCACGCCGGCACAGCAGCGCAACTTCAGCATGGTTCAGGTTCGACTTCGGCTCTGTGATGCACACGCAACCGAGCGCCAGCTTCTGAGCACCGTCTACGGCTATACAATCGCCGGCGGATTCGAAGGCGAGAGCTTGAACCCCTACGGTTCCCCACGCGGAGCCGATGCGTTGCTCGGTCATCCTGGCGATCCGATCTATCCCGACGTGGGCGGTTACCGCAACTCCGGGATGCCTATCGGCTATGAATCCAGGCCGCCGGCGATCCGCCCGGCAATCGTCAGCCACCGGGCCGCGGTCAAGCCGCAAGCCGTCACCGTGGCTCCACCTCAAGCAGTCGGCCCTCGCGTACCCTTGCCGGACCAGCAAGGTGCCACGCCCCAGACAGGTGTCACAGCCGAGCCAGCACAAATACAGGGTCAGCCGGGAACGATGGGAACCAACGGCACGGCAGTGCCGTCGCCAGATTGTATCGGCAACGCGGTCACGACCGCGGCCTGCAGGAAGTAATGAAATAACACGGCGCGCCGGCAGGCGCCCAGCTCATCACCGTCGAAGGGACGCCGATGCATACGGCAAGAAGCATCTTGACATGGGTTCTGGTTTCGCTGTGCGGAATCGTACTGATCACACTGCCGGTTAATCTCCAGACCCAACTCGTCGCCAGCACGGCTATCGTCACCTTCATGGCGATCATCAAGGTCCTCAAGGCTCAAGGAACCTGGCGTCTGATCGCGCTCGCTTTCGGTACATCGATCGTGTTGCGCTACGTCTATTGGCGAACCACCAACACGCTGCCGCCGGTCAACCAGCCGGAAAACTTCATCCCTGGCCTGCTGCTCTATCTTGCAGAAATGTACAACGTCGCCATGCTGATGCTCAGCCTTTTCATCGTTGCGACGCCCCTGCCCTCACGCCCCGCCCGCGCATCCAAGGTACAGCAATTTCCCTCCGTCGACGTTTTCGTCCCGTCCTACAATGAAGACACAAAGCTTCTCGCCAACACGCTCGCCTCCGCCAAGGCAATGGATTATCCAGCAGACAAGCTCCAAGTTTGGCTGCTCGACGATGGCGGCACATTGCAGAAGCGCAACTCCACCAAACTTCTGGAATCACAGGCAGCGATTGCGCGCCACGACGAACTCAAACAGCTCTGCGAAGATCTCGACGTCCAATATCTGACGCGCGATCGCAACGAGCATGCCAAGGCCGGCAACCTCAATAACGGCTTGAAACATTCGAGCGGAGACCTGATCGCCGTCTTCGATGCCGACCATGCACCGGCCCGCGATTTCCTGCTCGAGACCGTCGGCTATTTCGAGGACGATCCGAAACTCTTTCTTGTCCAGACACCGCATTTCTTCATCAATCCCGATCCGCTGGAGCGCAATCTTCGGACTTTCGACAACATGCCGAGCGAGAACGAGATGTTCTATGGCATCATTCAACGCGGTCTGGACAAGTGGAATGCCGCCTTCTTTTGTGGTTCGGCCGCCGTATTGAGCCGCACCGCGCTGGAATCCCAAAAAGGGTTCAGCGGGATCAGCATCACCGAGGACTGCGAAACGGCATTGGCTCTTCACGGCAGCGGCTGGAACAGTATCTATGTTGACAGGCCGCTAATCGCTGGTTTGCAGCCCGCGACCTTTGCGAGCTTCATCGGCCAGCGCAGTCGCTGGGCCCAGGGCATGATGCAAATCCTCCGCTTTCGCTTCCCGCTGCTAAAACGCGGCCTCACGCTGCCGCAGCGCCTTTGCTACATGTCGTCCACACTCTTCTGGCTCTTCCCCTTTCCTCGCACCATTTTCCTGTTCGCGCCGCTCTTCTACCTTTTCTTCGATCTCGAAATCTTCACGGCGTCCGGCGGCGAATTTCTCGCCTACACGCTTGCCTACATGCTCGTGAACCTGATGATGCAGAACTATCTCTACGGTTCCTTCCGCTGGCCGTGGATTTCGGAACTCTACGAATATGTCCAGACCGTGCATTTGCTGCCTGCCGTCATCTCGGTCATGCTCAATCCGCGAAAGCCGACTTTCAAGGTCACGGCCAAGGACGAATCGATCTCGGTCAGTCGTCTCTCGGAGATCAGTCGCCCCTTCTTTGTTATTTTCGCCGTCCAGATCATCGCAGTTGCGGTAACAATATACCGCATCTATGCCGAGCCGTACAAAGCGGATGTCACGCTTGTCGTCGGTGGCTGGAACATGATCAACCTGATCCTGTCCGGTTGTGCGCTTGGCGTCGTTTCGGAGCGTGGCGAGCGAGCATCCTCACGCCGCGTCAGGGTCAATCGCCGCAGCGAATTCGGCGTCAACGGCAAGTGGAATTCCGCCTCGATCGAGGACGTTTCCGTTCACGGCGCGCGGCTGAATGTCTTCAACAAGGAGCTTGATCCGATTGCCGTGGGTGCGGAAGGAGTGCTCCGCTTTCAACCATATAGCGGCGCGGAAATGGAGACGCTGCCGGTGATCGTCCGCAACATCCAGCGAGCTGGCGAGATAACGACAATAGGATGCCAATATGTTCCCAAAGGAGCTCTGGATCACCGCTTGATTGCGGATCTGGTGTTTGCAAACTCCGATCAATGGACACAGTTCCAGCAGGCTCGTCGCCGCAATCCCGGCATCATTCGCGGAACGATCTGGTTCCTGGGGCTGTCGCTTTACCAGACAAGCCGCGGATTGCTTTATCTTTTTCGCAGCGTGCGATCCGAACGTGAGACGGAGCAGCGAGGGGTAGAGGCGAGCAATTGATGAAAAGCGTCCTTTCCGCGCTTATTTTCCTGCTTGGCGCCGCCACGATCGTTCATGCGCAGACGGCACCCTTCGACATGTCCGGCGAACGGTCGAAAGGTTCGAAGCCGATTGTGCCGGAAACATTGATGCCACGGGTAACTGCACCGCAAACGACCACCCCGCAGGTGACGACGCCAGCCGCGACCGCTCCACAAATGACCACTCCGCAAGTGGCAGTTCCGCAAGTGGTGACCCCGCCAGCGACCACACCCAAAACAAGCGTGCCGCAAGCTGTCACGCCCATCGTCCCGGCGCAAAACGTTCCGGTGGTAAAACAGGCCACTGCAACGCCCGCGGCCGGCGAATTCCGGCGATATGTGATGCCGTTTGCAGATTTTCGACTGGAGGGCGAATATGATCGGAGATCCTGGTCGATCTATCTCACTCCGGAACAGGCTGCCGCTCCAGCCAAGTTCCATTTCGCCTATCAGAATGCCGTCGTCGTAGCGCCCGAAGCGTCGCAACTGACCATTCTTCTCAACAATCGCGCAATTGGCCAGCAGCAGATCGGTTCGCCCGATAACGCGTCGGCGATAAGCTTCGACATCCCCCGTGGTCTGCTGCAGCCGGGCGCCAATCTGGTGACCTTCGAAGCAACACAACGCCACCGCACCGATTGCAACATGCAATCAACCTATGAACTCTGGTCCGATATCGATCCCTCACAGACCTATCTGAGCTTCGCCGAACAGGATGCGCAGAAACCGTCAAACACGGATGCGATCCGCGCAATCGGCGTCGATGGCGCCGGCAAGACTGAATTCAACCTCGTCGTGCCGGCTTTGGCGCAGCCGGGTACCACAAAACCGCTGCTGCGACTTGCTCAGGGCCTCTCGCTACTGAGCGGAATGCCGAATGAAACCTTCTCTTTCAGTACGGACTCGTTACCTCCGCCCGGTCCCGGAAAGATGACAGTGCTCGTCGGGACGCCCGCTGAACTGCAGCCCTTGTTTTCGGCACCCGAGGCAGCACAGACCGCCGCATTGGCAACGTTTGTCAAGGATCCACGCACCGGCTCAACAATCCTGCTCGTCAGCGGGCCGTCCTGGCAGGCGGTTTCTGGCGCAATCGATACCATCGTTTCGCCGACAGACAGAGACCCGAACGTCCTTCGCGATATGTTGGTAACCCAGCGGTGGACCGCGCCGGACGCGCCATTCTTCTTTGGGGATACAAGCCTCTCATTCTCGCAATTGGGAATCAACACCACGGAATTTTCTGGTCGCCGCTTCCACACCAGCTTCAACGTGGCGGTCCCTTCGGACTTCTATGCCAATGCTTATGGCGAGGCGACGATCTTCCTCGATGCCGCCTATGCGAAAAATGTCCAGCCGGGCAGCCATATCGATGTCTATGTAAACGGAAGCATTGCCACGACGAAGCCTATTACCGCGACCAGCGGCGGCATTTTCCGGCACTTGCCTATCCGCGTGACGATGCGCCACTTCAAGCCAGGTCTCAACACCGTGACGTTGGAAGCCATGTTGCTGACCAATGAAGACCAAGTTTGCCTGCCTGGCACCACCTCCAACACAACGCCGCGCTTTGCACTTTTCGATACAAGCGAATTTCATATGCCGGATTTCGCCCGGGTCGCCCAGCGTCCGAATCTCGCGGCACTGGCGGGCACCGGGTATCCCTACAACCGCGGTATCGTGCCGGCAGCCCTGTTCATCGATCGGGCAGATCCCGACACCTTATCTGCAACCGCAACATTGCTAGGCCAGATGGCTGTCGTCGCGGGACATCCGATCGCGGTGGATCTTATCGCTTCGCCGAGCGGCGTCGGAAACCGCGATGCGATCTTTGTGGGCTCGATTTCCCAGATGCCCACGACGACGTTGTCGCAAATGAATATCGCTACCACCAGTCAGGCATCCTGGCGTCCCGTCACAGCCGGCCAAAGCGCCGAGCCGGAAACGGCAGTCACATTCGCCGAGTGGCGCTCGAGAATTGGCGGCGGCGCATTGCAGCGACAGATTTCGTCGTTTCAGGATTGGATGCGCCGAAACTTCGACATATCGCTGAGTTCCCTGCAGTTCATTCCCGGTGCGGAGCAGGTCTTCACGCCCTCGAATGTCAACAGCTTCATGATTGCCCAGGGAACAAGCGTCACAGGCGAATCCACGTGGACGATCGTCTCCGCGCCCTCGGCAAAGGACTTGCGAGCAGGGGCCGAAGCCATAACGTCCCAGCTCGATTGGCCGAAGATCGCCGGTCATATCACCGTCTATTCCAGCAAGACCGGAAAGGTCGACACGGTACCTGTCAGCCGTTTTGACTTTGTCATGTCTCAGCCTTGGTCGTTCACCAACTACCGTCTGATTGCCGCCAACTGGCTTTCGACCAACATTCTGTCCTACGCATTCCTCCTCGTCATCCTCTTCGTGCTGATCGGCGTCACGACGTCCGGAATTCTTGCAAAGATCGGCAGGCACGAATGAGGCGCTGGCGCACCATGGTCGTTACCGGCTGTATCGCTCTCATGACGATGTGCCAGCAAATTGCGGCGCAACACGCCGCAATTGATCCGCAAGCATGGGCTGCCTACAAGGCGAAATTCCTCGATGCGACCGGCCGCATCGTCGATAACGGAAACGGCAATATCAGCCACAGCGAGGGGCAAGGCTATGGCTTGTTGCTTGCCTATCTTTCAAACAGTCCTGCCGATTTCGAGCAAATTTGGTATTTCACGCGAACCGAATTGCTGCTGCGCGACGATGGTCTTGCGGCCTGGAAATGGGACCCGGCCGTTACTCCCCACGTGACGGACACGAACAATGCCTCCGATGGTGACATGCTGATCGCCTACGCCTTGGCGCTGGCGGGATCCGCATGGAATAAGAAAGACTATTTGGAAGCGGCGGCGACGATAGCACAGTCGCTTCTTTCACATGCCGTCGTCCACGCCGGGGGTCGCACGCTGCTCCTCCCAGGTATCAAGGGCTATACGGCCTCCGAACGTGATGACGGACCGGTCGTCAATCCCTCCTACTGGGTTTATGAAGCCATCCCCGTTATGGCGCTGCTGGCGCCTTCGGATGAATGGCAAAGGCTGACGGATGACGGCCTTTCCCTGCTTCGCTCGATGCAGGTCGGGCCGCGGAAGTTGCCGGCGGACTGGGTGAGCCTGCGTACCATGCCCAGACCCGCTTACGGCTTCGAGGCCGAATTCGGCTATAATGCGATTCGCATCCCACTTTACCTTGCGCGAGCGGGGATATCCGATACGGCACTGCTGACGCGGCTGCAGGCGGGTATAACGTTCGAAGGCGATGAGCCGGCTACCATCGACCTGGCAACGGGCAAGCCAAAGCAGCCCCTTGCGGACCCAGGTTACCGAATTGTTGATGATGTTCTGGCGTGTGTAACAAGCGGGGCGAAATTGCCCGCTTCGGTTCGGCAGTTTGTGCCGTCACTCTACTATCCGTCGACCCTTCAATTGTTGGGCTTGGCTTTTGTCGAGGAAAAACATCCGGAGTGTTTATGAAATCCTTGCTGCTTACGGTTTCTGCGGCAGTCGTGGTGGCAGGATCTGTCATCGCGATGAAAGACGGTGGGAGCCTCGAAGAGGGGTTGAGACTGGTCGCGCAAAATCGTCCGGATAACCAAGTTACGCAGACCGGAAGCATCAAGCCAACCGATACCGCCTTCAACTCGCCACCAATCGATATGAAAGCAGTTGCCGATCGCATCCAGGCGACGGCACCTTCCGCAGTTTTGTCCGACACACCAGCGTCTGCTCAAGCGGCACCCGACACGTCAGCGGAATCGCAAGTGGCACCAGGCTCATCGGATACCGTTGCCCAAGCGGCGCCTCAATCGGCTACACCGCAGCCCGCGCAGCCGCCAAAAGTCGACGAGAGCGCACTTCGCTATTTCGCAAGCCGCGGCGATAAGGCCCGCCTTCAGGCGGAGATTTCCCGCCTACAAGCACTTTATCCGAATTGGGTGCCGCCCGCCGATCCGCTGGCCATCCCGCAAAACAGCGACAAGCAGCTCGAAGCCATGTGGCAGCTCTATTCCGAAGGGCGCTACGCCGAATTGCGCAAGGCAATTGCGGATCGCCAGGCGGCGGAAACCGGATGGCAACCACCTGCCGATTTGCTGGAACGTCTCGATGTCGCCGAAGCGCGTGCTCGTTTGGTCAACGCGTCCGATCTCAAGCAATATGCAACTGTGGTCGATATCGGCGCCAACACGCCGAGCCTGCTCACCTGCAGCGAGATCGATATTTTGTGGCGGGTCGCGGAGGCTTTTATCAAGACCAACCGCGCCGCCCGCGGCCAGGACGCTTACGTCTACATCCTGAAGAATTGCGTCAATCCCCAGGAGAGGCTGGCGACCATACAAAAGGCATCGGCGCTGCTGCCCTATCAGCTCATGCAGGATCTTCTTTCACTGGAGAGACCTGACGGCAATGGCGGGCGGGAATTTGACAGCATCCGCACAGACCTTGCGCGCCGCTTCGTCGCTGAAGGCAATGATGATCCGAAACTGTCTGTAGCACCGGATTACTTGTCGCAGGTTGAACGCGCGGCTCAGACCCAGGGTCTCGCGTCCGATGCCTTGCTCCTCGGTTGGTATCATCTGCGCCGGGAAAACCATGGCGAAGCGGAAAAATGGTTCCGCGCAGCACGCAGTAAGGATGATTCCGCCTCGGCATCGCAGGGTTTGGCCCTGATCCTGATCGCCGATCACAAGCCTCTGGAAGCTGAAGACGTCATGTATAGATGGCGCAACGATTCCAAGGACGCGACAGCAACCTACCTCGCGGCCACCGCCAATGTGATGGCGCTGCAACCGCCCGCCAATCTCAGTGAAGACGTGCTCGGCCGCATGGCCGCCGAAGTCATTGAGCAGAAATACGTCCCGACCGCACAGGAATTCGGCTGGTACGCGCGTTCGCTAAATCAGCCGCAAACTGCTGCACGCTGGTTCGAAACCGCGTTGCGCTGGAAACCGGACGATGAACCTTCGGCCTATGGCCTGGCCATCACCCGCAACCAGTTAAATGACCGGCAGGGCGTGGCCGAAATTCAACGGCTGTGGGCGGGCCGTTCGGAGCGTATTGCCAGGCTCGGCGAGACCACACCTCGAACACCCCTCGGCTCTGTGCCGCTGCCTGCGCCAAATCAGACGATACCGCAAACGACCGTTCCGCCCATCAGCCCGCAGCCGCTCGCAACCCCGCCTGCGACACGCGAGACCAGCGTCAACACGCGCCAGCGCACAGTCGCGCCTACGGGATATGGCCAGCCAGCGACGCAAGTCACGACCACTCGACGCGGCATACGCGGGCCGCGCGCTTGTTCTATGACGATCAATGCCCAGCGCCTCAATCCGGCGGATGCGCTGTCCCGTGGTTGGTGCCTCATGGACCTCAACCGCCCGATGGAAGCCATCGAAGCCTTCGAGGTCGCCCTGAACGGCCCGCCCGGCAGGGCGCGCGAAGACGCTGCCTACGGACAGAGCCTCGCCTATCTGCGCGCCGGGCTCGCCAACAATGCGGCCGTAGCCGCGGCCAAGGCTCCTCTCAGCCGCCAACGTGCCGCTGAGCTGCAGGTTGCCATCCTGGCCGATCGTGCGCTTACGGCATTTGCCGCCAAGCGCTATCAGGAAACCCTGATCTATCTCGATCAACGTGCGCAATTGCAGCAGGAACGCGTCGATCTGATGGTTCTGCGCGGCTACTGCTATCTCAATCTCAAAATGTACGACGATGCGGGGCGAGTATTCAACGCCGTGGCCGCGACTGGCAACAGGGACGGAAATCGCGGCCTTATCGATCTGAGACTCGCCACCCACCCGGACCGTAGCGACTGATTTCATTGATTGACGTTCGGCAGCAGGCCGACGCCTACCAGCTCGGTTAGCATTGAGCCTTGTGAAGTGAGGGGCCAGACGCTCTTTCCAGTCACCGGAACGGATGCGGCAGCGAGATCCGTTCTGCCACCGCATCTTAAGTATGCGTTGATTGGCTTATGCCGAGGCGAACAGCTTTGCTTCGTAATATTGCTCCGGCGGAAGCGGGTTTTTGACCGTGCCGAATTCCTGGAACATCCTATTGAAGTCGGCGAGCCACTTGTTGACCGTCCCGTCTTCCGTAAATTTGTCGAGTTCGGCGCTTGTCAGCATCTTGCGGCTTCGCGCGACCTTGGCGGTCGTGTCCGCCGGCGCCTTGAGAAAGGCCGTCGTCAATTCGATGGAACGGTCGAGATTGGCGACCCTATAGTCCATGGCCTTTTTCATAACGCGAAGGAAGCTGGTGACCAGTTTCGGATTCTCCTGGACGACTTCATTGCGAGCGACGAAGGCGTTGATGAAGGAAGTGGCAGGATAGAAATCCTTATTTGCCGCGAGCTCCTTCAAATCCGGAACGCGCGGCCTGATGGCGTCGATCAGCGGATACCAGATGCCCGCGGCATCTATCTGTTTGGAGGAAAACGCCGCAACAATGGTGCTCGGATCCATTGGCACGACCTGGATATCTGCAATGGACATGCCGGCCTTGGCGAGCGCCATACGAAGGATCATGTCGCCGGATGTGCCCTGCGGCACACCGACCTTTTTGCCCTTCAAATCCTGGATCGAATTTATACTCGACTGAGCAATCACACGGTCGCTGAAGCCGATATCGTTGACGCCAATCATCTTTGAACGGCCGCTTGCCGGCAGCCAGAGAGCGCCTGGCCCGATGGTACCGAAATTCAGGCTGCCGGCCCCCATGGCCTGGATCTGGATCGGGCCATTCGTGAAAACCTTGAGGTCGGGCTTGACCCCTTCCGCATCCCACAGCTTCTGATCTTCAGCGATGGCAAAGACGCTGGTGTTGGGAAAGTCCGCGATGTAACCGATGCTCATCGTGTCCGATGCGGCACGCGCCGACCAGGCGATCGGCAGACTGCCGGCGGCAGCGATTGCTGCCGTCGTCATCATGAAATTACGTCTCGTCAGCATGACCATTTCCTCCTTGTGATCGTCTGCGCATTAATGCGATGCAGGATGGTAGACCGCACGCCACACCTGATTGCGCAGCTCGGCGAATTCAGGCGAAAGCCTCACCTCTTCGGTGCGCGGGAACGGCAGGTCGACCGGAATGATTTTGTAAAGCCGCCCAGGCCGGGCAGCCATCACGACCACGCGGCTTGCCAGATAGACCGCCTCATCGACATCATGGGTGATGAACATCACCGTACGGCGTTCCTTGCTCCACATCGTCAAAAGCTGGTCCTGCAGCTGAACGCGGGTCAGTGCGTCGAGCGCACCGAAAGGTTCATCCATCAGCAAAATCTTCGGATTGACCGCATATGCTCGCGCAATCGCGCAACGTTGCTTCATGCCGCCGGACAAGGTTTTCGGAAGTGAATCGCTGAAATCGGTAAGACCGACGAGCGCAATGAAGTGATCGGCAATCCTGCGGCGCTCTTCCTTGGGAAGTCCCGCAATCTTCAATCCGAACTCCACATTTTCGCGCACGGTCAGCCAAGGGAAAAGCGCGTATTGCTGGAAGATGACGCCGCGCTCTGGGCCTGGACCTCTAACCGTTACGTCATCGACCAGCACCTGACCGGAAGAAGGCGCGGTGAGGCCGGCAGCGATATTCATCGCCGTCGACTTGCCGCACCCGGACGGCCCGACCACGGTAATGAACTCCCCGTCTTCAATATCGAGATTCAGGTTTTGCAGCGCCACGAACGCATTCTGGCTGGTAAGCTCAAAACTCTTCGATACGTTTTGAAACGAGATTTTCGTCGTCATAATTTTTCCTGCCAGGCCGTCAGAACCTTGTCCGCGGCCATAACGATACGGTCCATGATGAGACCGAGCACACCGATGGCGATCAGGCTCACGAAGATGGTCGGAAGATCGTAGTAGAGTTGAGCCTGCTGCATCCGGAATCCGAGTCCCGATTGGGCGGCGATCAGCTCTGCGGCAACAACGGTTGCCCATGAAGAACCAAGCCCGATGCGGACGCCAACCATGATGTAAGGCGTGGATGCGGGAATGATGACGCGCCGGAAGATGGTGAAGTCTCCTGCTCCCAGGACGCGCGCCGCGTTGACGAGCGTTTTGTCGACGCTGATCACCCCTGATAGGTCGCGACCACGCTCGACAGGAACGCCGCCAGGAAAATCACGAAAATCTTCGGCGTTTCCTCGATGCCCATCGTGACGATGGCAAGCGGAATAATAGCGAGCGGCGGAATGGTCCGGAAGAACTGCACGTAGGGCTCGATGATGGCGCGCGCAACACGATACCAGCCCATCAAAAAGCCAACAGGAACGGCGACGACCACGCCAAGTGCAAAGCCCGCCAGAACGCGACCGACGCTCGCCAGCGCATCCGAAAGCAACTGTCCGTTCTCAGCCTGAGCAACAGCCTGGGAGGCCACCGTAATCGGTCCGGGCAGCCCGACGACGCCCTGCGATGTCACGGAGCCCCACAGCAGGATGCCGGCAACGACCGCAAGCACATTGACGGCGAACATGCCGACGGGACGGGACAGAAACGGTCTGATCGGGCGGTCCTTGCCGGTTGAAGTATCGGTCGTCGTTACGCTCATCCATCAATCCTCTCGACTGCGCCGGCAAAACTGCCGTCGCCTCGCTTGTTCCGGACGACACAGCGAAATCCGACATGAGTCGTCGCGCTGTCGATCATTTCCGGATGGCGCGCTGCCGGTCTGTAGCGCCGGCAATAGGTCGGTGCGCAGAGGTGGGATCCACCTTTCAGCACCTTTCGCGGAATGCGTATTGCCGCCTGTTGCGGGTCGAAACTCTGCGCAGCCTCCCTGACCTGTGGATTGACCGAAACGCAGCAAGCTTTCTCCGCGTCGCCGGGGTGCCGGTCCGTCCAATAGTCGTCCGTCCATTCCCAAACATTTCCGACCATATCAAAGAGGCCGAAGGTATTCGCGGGATAGGAACAGACAGCCGATGTGCCGAAATCTCCTTTGCCGGCCGAAGGCTGCATGGGGAACGCGCCGTTCCAGACATTCGCCATCTTTCGTCCGTCGGGCTCGAATTCGTTGCCCCAGCCATAATCGGCGCCATCGAGCCCGCCGCGCGCGGCAAATTCCCACTCGGCCTCCGTCGGCAGCGACTTGCCCGCCCATTGCGCATAGGCGTCGGCATCGACATGGGCGACATGAACGACGGGATGGTCCATCAGGTCTTCGGAGAGATCGGATATGCCGTCGGGCCGACGCCAGTATGCGCCCGGAACATAGTGCCACCAGTCGCCCCAGAACCGCATATCCTCGGGGCGCTTCGGTGCCCGGAAAACGAGAGAGCCCGGCTGGAGCATTGCCGGGTCCGCACCGGGATAAAGCGCCGGGTCCGGCGGAAGTTCGGCGACCGTGACATAGCCGGTCTCCGCCACGAAGCGCGCAAACTGACGGTTGGTCACCGGCGCAGGATCGATCCAGAAGCCATCGACACGAACGCGGTGAACAGGGCCTTCTTCCGGATAGAAGTTCTCGGAGCCCATCCGAAAACTGCCGCCTTCTATCCAAACCATGGTGTCGGGCGAACCCGGTATGGTCGGCTGATGTGAAACGCTCGCCGATATCACCGCGCACCTACCATCACATCCCGCGTCCGGAAATTCGATTCGATCAGCCAATCGCGCAGCACATCCAGCAACTCCTGCCGCTTGCCGGCGTGCGCGGGATCGCCCCAAAGATTGTGAATCTCTTTCGGGTCGTTCTCGAGGTCGAATAGCTGACCTTCCTCCGATCCCTTGAAATGCACGAGCTTCCAGCGGTCGCTGCGAACGCCGGTGATAAAATCAGTGCCGGTAAGCGTGACGTCGCCGGCCTGCTCACAGAAGACATGCGTCCGCGGCGTCCAGTCTCCTCCTTCAAGCGCCGGCCTGAGGCTGCGTGCCTCGAAGGATTGCGGCGGCTGGATGCCTGCATATTCAAGGATCGTCGGACCGAGATCGAAAAGTTGACAAAGGCCGTTGACTTCGCGGCCACCCTGGAACCGGCCGGCTGTCGACCAGATGATGGTCGGGACGCGCGTTACGACTTCGTACATCGACCATTTCTGGATAAGGCCATGCTCGCCGAGGCATTCGCCGTGATCGGATGTGAAGATGACGATCGCATCGTCGAGATAGCCACGTTCCCGCAAGGCTTCCAGCAATTCGCCGATCTTGTCATCGATGAGCGTCACATTGCCGAGATAATGCGACCAAAGACGCTGCATCTGTTCCGCAGTCGGATCGAGGCTCCAGACGACGGAATCGTGATCCACTTCGACGTCGTGGATGCGCTTTTCCTTGAGGGCCGTTGGCAGCGACTCCAGCTCCTCTTTTGACGGTTTCGGCAAGGGAAGGTCGTCGCGTTTCAGATAGGCTTCGGAGTAGCGCGCAGGCGGATCATAAGGCGGATGCGGGCCGGGCAAACCGACCTGCAGGAAAAGCGGCTCCGTCGGCGGATAGGTATTGACCCACCACTTCGCCATATTGGCAACGAAGGCGTCCGAATGCAGCTCCTCCGGCAACTCCCAATCGAAGGCGCCAAGCCGTTCCCTGTAGTCGTCGCGCTTGCGGTAGAGTTCGCGCTGCTGCTTGACCAGTCCGTGTGCCGCGAGCGCCTTGTCCCACTCGTCAAAATACCAACGCCCTTCCATGAAGCGGTCCTTGTTTTCGACGACGTAACGCTCATGGAAGCCGGAATCGGAATTGTAGGGGATGGTGTGCATCTTGCCGACATTCACACAGCGATAGCCGGCGTCGCGCAGTTGCTCGACCCAAGTGCGTTGCCATGCCTGCCCGTTGCTGAGAACGCCGGTCGTGTGCGGATAATATCCGGTAAAGAGGCTAGCGCGTGATGGAACGCAGCTTGGAGCCGTGATGTGGCAGTCCGTGAACGTGACGCCATTTTTGGCGAGCGCGTCCAGATTGGGCGTCGATGCATAGGGAAAACCGAGCGCAGCGATGGAATCATAACGCTGCTGATCGGTCATGATCAGGATGATGTTCGGCTTGTCAGCCATCAGCACACACGCTCCTAGATTGCTGTATCCGGGACGCCCGCGCCGTGATGTCTTGACCAACTCCCCAGCAGTCACACCTGGCTTGATTAAGCATCCGCTCTTGTCTCCTCATAGAAACGATGGCATAAAGTTATCGCTAACGCAACGTTCACTTTCCGACTTTTTGCGAGAGGTTCTCCGCCCCGATGAATGCCGATACGGATGAAAACGAGAGCAGAGCCGCACCCACGCTTGCATCGATTGCAGGCAGAGTCGGCGTTTCGGTCAATACGGTATCGCGGGCATTGAGAGCGCCGCATACCGTGCGGACGGAGCTGCGGCGGCAGATCAACAAGGCGATGGAAGAGCTCAACTATGTTCCCAATCGCTTGGCGGGAGGGCTGGCCGGAACCCGCTCCGATATCGTCGGCGTGGTGGTGACGTCGCTTTATTATTCCGAATTTGCGTCGATCATCGACACGCTTCAGTCCGCCCTCCTCGAAAGCGGCTTGCAGGTGATGCTCGCCAATACACGCTACGATCCCGAGCAGGAAACCCGGCTTGTCCGCTCGATTTTGAGCTGGCGGCCCGCCGCCGTCGCGATCATCGGCGTCGACCATCCGCCCAAGGTCGGTGAGCTTCTTCGCGCCTCCGGCATGCCGGTCATCGAGATGTGGGATATCGGTGGCGACATTATCGATTCCGCCGTCGGTATCGATCACGAGGCGGTTGGTGCGGCGCAGGCATCACATCTGATGGAACGCGGCTACCGCAAGCTCGCCTTTGTCGGAAGTGTCCGCGAAAACGATACGCGAGCGCAAAAGCGTGCCCGCGGTGTGGCGCGGCGTATCGCCGAAGCTGGGCTCCGCTCCGTCGTTAAGTCCACCAGCCAGGAGGGCGGAAATCCGGACCTGGGCGAAAGGCTTGCAAACGACTTGCTGGATGCCGATCCCGAAATCGATGGCATCATCTGCAACAGCGATGTCGTTGCTTTCGGCGTCCTGCGCGCCCTGAGGAAGCGCGGGAAGAAGGTTCCCGACGATATCGGCGTCATCGCTTTCGGCGATAGCGAAGCGTCCAATTGCATGTTTCCGACCCTTTCGACCGTACGGCCGAACCGCCAGCGGATCGGTCAGCTCACTGCCGACGCCATCCTCTCGCGGATCAACGGCGGCGATCCCCGAACTATTGCGGTCGAATGGGAACTCGTGGGGCGGGAAAGCACCGGCAAAATTTAAAAGAAGGGCTCGCAAGGTCCGATACACGGAGAACGAAGTGCCAGACGGAAAAAAAGCCCCCAATATCGTTTTTATCATAACCGACCAGCAGCGTTTCGACACGATCGCGGCGGCGGGATTTGATTATATGGACACGCCCAATCTCGACCGGTTGGTGCGCGAGGGCGTCTGCTTCAGCCATATGTTCGTGACCTCGCCCTCCTGTGCCCCGTCGCGGGCCAGCCTCTTCACCGGCCTCTATCCTCATACCAACGGTGTTTTCCGCAACGATGAGCGGTGGACGCATACCTGGGTGCAGCAGCTTGCGGAGGCCGGTTATCGCTGTGTGAACGTCGGCAAGATGCATACCTCACCCTTCGAGGATTCCTTCGGTTTTCACGAACGCCATGTTGTCGAGAACAAGGATCGCGCCACCGAGCGCCTGCCTTTCTATCTCGACAATTGGGACAAGGCCTTCTGGGCAAGGGGCTACGAGAAACCAAGTCGCGTCACCTACCGGCGGCGGGAGGATTACCATGAAAGGCTCGGCGCTTTCGTCTGGGAGCTGCCGGAGGACCTGCACTCCGACAATTTCGTTCCGGAATTTGCGGCCATGTGGCTTGACCGATATCGCGGCGAGGAGCCCTTCCTGCTGCAGATCGGCATTCCCGGTCCGCATCCGCCTTATGACCCAACCCAGGCCTATATCGACAAATACAGGGATCGCGAGTTGCCGGAAGCCATTCGCGACCAGGTAGCAATGGACCGCCAGCCATCCGCGTTGAAAAAGCTCCGAGAACAGCACATCGCCGTCGACCATGACGCCGTCGTGCACCTGGCCGATCCGACGCCGGAGCAACTGCGCCGGCAGCGCGAGCACTATTTCGCGAATGTTTCCATGATCGATACGCAAATCGGCAAGTTGATCGAGGCGCTGGACCGGCGCGGCGTGCTGGAAGATACCGTCATCATCTTCACCTCCGATCATGGCGATTGCCTCAACGATCACGGACACAGCCAGAAGTGGACGATGTACGAGCCAAGCGTCCGCGTTCCCGCCATCGTCTGGTCGCCGGGCCGTGTGCAGTCCGGGCGCGTCGTCGACGATCTCGCATCGCTGTTCGATTTCGGGCCGACAATCCTGGAACTAGCGGGAATGCAAAAACCCAAATGGATGGAAGCCCGCTCGCTGCTTCCCTACTTGACGGGCGAGCAGACGGAAGGTCGGGAGTTCGTCTTCGCCGAACATGCGGGTGACCGCATCCTGAGCGGCACCGAGTTCATGACGATGATCCGCGACAAACGCTGGAAACTCATCCACTTTGTCGAGAGCGACGAAGGCCAGCTTTTCGATCTTGTCGCCGATCCGCAAGAGATCGACGACCTATGGGACAAGCCCGAACATCAGGATACGAAACGTTTGCTGATCAACGAAATTCTCAAATGGCGCATTCGCAGCGATCTCAAGACACAGGGCTGGACGGAAGCAATCGTCCAAGCAGGTGCCGGCCACAGCCCGATCAAGAAGACACCCGAAGCCCGCTGAAGCCCAAGGCAATCGGCCGGTGAGGAAGGAACGCGGCTCAGATCTGAGCCGGCGTTCCCGGACGTGGCCTGCTTAGGCCGACGGCTGCTTTGTCTTGCGGAGATAGGGCAGGATAGTGTCGAACGAGCCGAAACGCGTGATGGCGTCCTCGTTGGATACCGCGGCCGTGATGATGACATCCTCGCCCTGCTGCCAGTTCGCCGGCGTGGCAACCTGATGCTTCGCCGTCAATTGAATGGAGTCGATGGCGCGCAGGATTTCATTGAAGTTGCGGCCCGTCGTCATTGGATAGGTGAGGATCAGCTTGATCTTCTTGTCGGGGCCGATGACGAAAACCGAGCGCACGGTCGCGTTGTCGGCAGGCGTGCGGCCTTCCGAGCTTTCACCGGCGCCGGCCGGCAGCATGTCATAGAGCTTGGCGACGTTGAGGTCCTTGTCGCCGATCAGCGGATATTCGACCTCGAAGCCGGTCGCCGTCTTGATGTCGCTCTTCCACTTGCTGTGGCTTTCGACCGGATCGACGGAAATACCGATGATCTTGACGCCACGCTTGGCGAATTCCTGTTCAAGACCCGCCATTGCCCCGAGCTCGGTGGTGCAGACCGGCGTGAAATTCTTGGGATGCGAAAACAGCACGGCCCAGCCGTTGCCGATCCAGTCGTGAAATTGAATCTGTCCGCGGGTCGTGTCGGCGGTAAAATCGGGTGCTACATCGTTGATACGCAGGCTCATGGTGTGTCCTCCATCATCGGATCGTCGTCCTGGTCAAAATTATCTTGTCGCGTCCAGTTAGAGTTTTCCTAGGGAAAAATTGATTGGACGATTTCAGCGAAAGAAGCCCTCTCTTAGATCCGAGTCAAGCGCAAAATTCGAGACTCAATGCCGCCTTGGAGGAGAAATATTGCTATAAAATCAATAAGCTGAATATACGGCCTTGCCAGCACCTACTGCGTCAACGGTGCCATTTCGGGCGCCTTATTGTTGAAAAAGTCTACGTTCTTGCTCGTAAGTGTGCCCGCCACCAGATAGGATCGCCGCGGTGACAGAGCGGTTTACCGAAATTCAGCGCGAGCGGCGGAACAAGTTCCTTGCCTGCCGCTTCTTTTATTTATGAATAATGCGTTCTGCCTCGTACCCATCTTTTCACTGACCTTGGCTGGCATGGCTGCCGCAGCGACGCTCACAGCGGAAGAGGTCAACAACGCTGCTATCACGTCGATATCGACCGACCGACCGGCCAACTCCCGATCCAGATTTGATCCCGCGATCGCCCATCTTCAGGTACTTCTCGACCGCACCGGCTCGTCTCCCGGAGTAATCGACGGTCATAACGGCGAAAACCTCGGCAAGGCGATTGCCGGCTTCGAGATCATGCAACATCTTCCGGTCGACGGAAAGCTGGATCCGGACGTCATCGGCCGGCTCCCTGACGATGCCCCCGCCATTCAGCCGTATGTCATATCGGAAGACGACGGAAAGGATCTCGTCGACAGGATTCCGAAGGATTATGCCGAACAGGCAAAGATGCACCACCTCGGCTATACGAGCATCGCCGAAAAGCTTGCCGAGCGTTTCCATATGGATATCAATCTCTTCAAGGCTCTCAATCCTGGTGCCTCCTTTGCTGCAGGAGAATCGGTTTCGGTGGCCATGCCCGGTGCCGCACGCTCCGGCCAGGTCAAAAGGATCGAGGCGCACAAGAAATCGGGACAGGTCATGGCCTTTGCGAAAGATGGTTCGTTACTGGCCGCATACCCGGCCACGATCGGCAGCGAGGAAACGCCCTCGCCGACCGGCACGCATAAGGTCAAAGGCGTCGCGCGGATGCCGCCCTACACGTATAATCCGAAAATCAACTTCCAGCTGGGCAGCAATTGGAAGATACTGAAGCTGCCCAGCGGACCGAATAACCCCGTCGGCACTGTCTGGATCGATCTGACTGACCCCACCTATGGGATCCACGGAACACCCAACCCAGAACTGATCGGCAAGGCCGGTTCTCATGGATGTGTCCGGCTGACGAACTGGGATGTCGAAGAGTTGGCCGGAATGGTCAAGCCCGGCGTGGTCGTCGAGTTTGTCGACTGATCGTCGCTCGCGGCACAGATTACGGATTACGGATGATAGTTTGGACCTGTTTCGGCGGCGGTAGCCACTTCCATGTGCTTTCGTCAAACGGGCGTCTGTGCTCCAGTTGGAGCAGCTCGAGCCACGCGTCTCGTTCGAGTTTCGCGGCCCGCCAGCGCAAGGACGAGGATTACAACGACCCCCTGCACCATATCCTGAGCGCCTGGAGGCAACCCAAGAATTTGCATGGTGGTCACGATGAGAATGAGAAGCACTGACGCCAAGGCGGTACCAAGCGCCGTCGCCGAGCCACCAAAAATGAGCGTTCCGCCAAGCACGACGGCGGCAATCGACTGAAGCAAATAAGGCTGCCCCATCTCCAGAAAGGCCCCGCCAACATATGCGCCAAGCAGAAGGCCGGTAAACGATGCAAGAACCGACGAGATCAGAAACGTCGACGTGACGATCCGGCCAACGCGTATGCCGGCAAGATGGGCGGCCGCGCGGCTTTGCCCGACAGCCGACAGCTTGCGGCCATAGGCGGTGTAGCGCAGGACATAAGCCGCCACGCCCGCGCAGATGACCGCGATCATCGTCATCACCGGAATTCCGGCGAGGCGGGCACTGGCAATGTATTTCAGTGTCGGACTGACGACGAAGCCCGGAATTGCCTTGTTGGCCAGCAATGTGGCTGTCGCCAAAACGTAGCCAGTTGCAAGGGTCGCAATGATTGCCGGAATCCGGAGCCTCACAACCAGGATCGCATTCGCCAATCCGATGGCCAGCCCAAGGACAGCAGCGACTGCCAGTCCCATGGCAAGGTTGTGATCGTCGCCACGGATCACGATAAGCGCAAGATAGGCATTGAGCGTGATGACCGATGAGATCGACAGGTCGATGTTGCCCCTGCCAGTCGTCACGATGAACATCTGACCAAGACCGATCAATGTCAGAAATGACGCAGACAACACGATTCCGGACAGATTGGAGATGCTGAACCGACCGGTGGCAGAGGAAAGAACGATCCACAGGATGACGACTGCCAAAACCGACCAAACCCATCGGTTTTTCTGTGCAAAGGTGTTGAGCCGGTTCATCTTTCGCTCCTGCGATCAGCGACCATGCTTCGAAATGCAAGAAGCAGTATGAGGACGATGCCTTGGGCTGCCGCATTATAATCGCTTGACACGTTCAGCACACCGAGCAGCGCGCCGATCAAGGACAAGGTGACTGCTCCGGCTACCACTCCGGCCGGCGATATGATGCCGCCAATGAGGCTGGATCCGCCCATCACGACCGCGGCGATGCTAAGAAGTGTGTAGGAATTTCCGGAATTGATGTCGCTCGCGGTATTGATCGCCGTTAGCGAGAGCCCGGCAGCCGCGGCAAACAGTCCGGAGATAAGATAGCGAAACAGCGCATAGTTGGTGGATCTCCAGCCGGACTTCGTCATCGCGTTGGCATTGGCACCGAAGCCGCGCAGCACCACACCCAATGGCGTTCGGTCGATAAGGACAGCAACCACGCCGACGGCGATGATCAGTATCACGGACGTTGGCAGGCTAGCGAGCGACCATCCGAAGGCGGCGCTCAGCCAATCAGGGCTGGATCCACCGGGAGTGGGCTGAATGGAATAACCAATCCCGAGCCAAATGAACGAGGCGCCGAGGGTGACGACGATTGCCGGAATTTTTCGCGCTGTGATCAGCGCGCCTAGCGCCGCATAGGCAGCCAAGGCCGCGGTGATTGCGAACACCCCATAGCCCGGTTGGTCGTACAGAAGCGTTGCGCTCAAGACACTGATCAATCCGGCAAAGGCTCCAACCCCAAGATCAATTTCGCTGCCGCCGACGACAAACATCTGGGCGATCGCAACTAGGACCAACGAAAGCGCCGGCATGAGGAGAAGATCCAGACCAAAGACAGAAGCAGTTGCGGGATTCACCGCACCCATCACGGCGAGAACCACCGCCAAGCTCACGAATGATGCGGGATGAACTGCCCACCTTGCGTAACGACCACTCTTTGCCTTTTCCTCGCCTGCCCAGGTGGCCGATGTCGACTGATGAACGAATGACGCGGCGACGATCGCTTCCTCCGTGATTTCTTCACCGACGAGCTCTTCGACAATGCGGCCTCCGGAAAACACCAGCACCCTATCTGCGGTGAGCAGCTCGGCCTCCTCGGTCGAAAGCCAGACAAGAGTTCTGCCTGCAGCGGCGATCTCGTTGCAAATGCGATAGAAGTCCTGCTTCGTGGCGATGTCGACGCCACGTGTCGGATCATCTAAAAGAATGACGGGCGCATCGTCGACAAGCGCGCGCGCCACAAGCGCTTTCTGTTGATTGCCACCGCTCAGCTCCAATATGTTGGAATCGAACCGGTTGCGTGCTAGCCGCAAATCATCGGCGGGCCTTCCGGCGGCCGAGCGTTCCGCGCTATCCGAGATGAAAGCGAGAGGGCTAAGTCCGGCAATCTTGCTTATGCTGATATTGGACAGCACGCTCCATTGCTGGAAGACGCCTTCCCTCGGCCGGTCGCCGGCGATGTAACCGATTTTCTGCTGATGTTCGACACCGGATTTCGCGAAGCGCCGCCCTGCAAAAATAGCTTCCAGCAGTTCCTTTTGGCCGCTGCCCTCCAGGCCGGCCAGCCCGACGATCTCTCCCCGACGGATTGCGACATCGCTGTCTAGCCCCGCGGTAAATTTCCCGCCGATCCTGATGATTTCCTCGGCAGCGGAGGCGGTCGCAGCCGTGCCATGCGCCTTGATCGCATTCACGTCGCCGCCCATGAGCTGAACCAGCTTTTCTATCGACGCTTCCGATGCAGCGCCATTCCAGACCATCTGGCCATTCCGCAGGACGGCGACCTTCGTCGCTATGTCGATGACCTCCTGCAGTTTATGACTGATGAAGATGAATGCGACACCTTCGGCCGACCGTCGACGAATATAGGCACGCAATTGACGCGAACGATCCTGATCGAGCGACGAGGTCGGTTCGTCGAGAACGATCAAACGCACCCCTGGCACGGCTGCGCTTCGAGCAATTTCCACAATCTGTCTTTCGCCGATCGTCAGATTGGCAACGCCTGAATCGACATCAATGGCTGATCCCGGAAAAAACGGCATCGAGCGCGGTGCGCGCCTGATCGCGATAACGGGAACGCCAGCCCGGGAGAAATTTCGCGCCCTGAGGAAGCTCGAGGAAGAAGTTCTCTGCCACCGACAGGTTGCCGCAAAGCGAAAGCTCCTGATGCACCATGCGGATGCCCAGCGCCTGAGCTTCGGCAGGACCGTAATCGTCGGGGCGAATCTCCGTGCCGGAAAACGCGATCCTCCCAGAATCGGGAGATGCCCCTCCGCAGAGAATCTTCATCAGCGTTGATTTGCCGGCACCATTGCCGCCGACGAGCCCGATGACGTCGCCGGGATTTATGGACAGGCTGATGCCGGAATTCGCAATAGTCGAACCGTAGGACTTAACGATGTCTTTCAGTGCCACAAGGCATGCGGCGCCGTCTTCCGTTGTAGCCGCATCAAATTCATGGGGACTAAGCTTCATGGGAATGTTTTGCACCCTTCGATTACGAAGTCGGATCATCGATCCCGCGCCGTGGCAGTCAACGGCCGGGATGGCGCGACCCAAGGCCTGCCATCCCGGCCAATGCGTCACTTGCTTAGGAGGTTCTCTTTCACCCAATCCGGCGAGTATGTCGGGCTGATGATCTGTCCGCCCGGCAGCTTTGCGTATTCAGCGAGATTGCTGGAATCCACGGTCGCGACCGGCATGATCATCATCTTGGGCGCCTTCGCGCCTTCTGCGAGCGCCAGACCCAGCCAGAATGCGGCGCCGCCAATGCCAGGCGTCGTATTCATCGATACTGTCTTATAGCCGTTCTTCTGGCTTTCGTCGGCCCACCATTTCACGAAATCAGTACCGCCGCCGCCTTCGATGATCGGCATGTGGTTGGTATAGTCGCCGCCGAATTGCTGGAAAGCCTGGGCAATACCGACATCGTCCGACCCCCCTTGTCCAAGCACGGCATCAACGTGCGGCAAGCTGGGAAGAACGTTCGCGATAGCAGCCTGCGCAACTGAAGCGGTCGCCTGCCCATAGACGGTCGCAACAACCTTTATATCGGGATACTTCTTAATCACCGACATCTGCGAGTTGTACATGTCGTTATCGGGAGCGGAGCCCTTTACGCCCCGAACCTGAATAATATTGCCCTTTCCGCCGAGCATCTTGAAGACGGCTTCAGCCTGCTGGGCCTTGTAGCCCTTGAAGTCAAAATTCAGCTGGTAATTGCACGGAGCCGAAGCGACCGAATCGAACGAAATGACGATGATCCCGGCCTTGCAGGCCTTCTCGATCACGCCGTTGACGGCCGTCTCGGAGGCAGCGTCGACGGCAAGAACCTTCACGCCCTTGAGAATGAGCTCGCCGATCTGGCTGTTCTGTTGTGCGACTGTGCCGTCACCGTTGACGACGATATAATCGGCGATCTTACCGTCTGATTTCGCCTGCTTGGCGGCAGCCTCAAACGCGTCGACCATTTGATGGCGCCATGTATTGCCATAATAGGCATTGGCCAGGGCGATGACCGGCTTATCGGAGGCGAGGGCTGGCCCAGAAAGCCAAGCCACCAAAACGCCCCCAGCGGCCGTCATTGCAATCGATTTCTTCATGAATCTCTCCTCCAGATGCACGGCTACCTTCTCCATCAGCTAGACACCGTGTGGTCAACACATTATACCAGTATACCAATAACACAAGTGACCAGGCCTGTTTTGTCGAGCCTCGGGAACAAGCGGAGGAAAACGGCATGAACGATCAGGCAGGAGACGTTCGGTTCGAGGTTCTCGACGAGCGGTTTGAGGCTCTCTTCGCCCCGCATATTCAAGTGGAAAGGCTGTGGACCGGCGCGCGCTGGTGCGAGGGGCCGGCGTGGTTCGCCGCGGGACGCTATTTGATTTGGTCAGATATTCCCAACGATCGAATGATGCGCTGGGATGAGACCGACGGCTCCGTTTCCGTTTTCCGCGCACCGGCCAATAACGCCAACGGCAACACAGTGGATTGGCAGGGCCGACTTGTCACCTGCGAGCATCTAACACGACGGGTTACGCGCACCGAACATGACGGCTCTATTACAGTGTTGGCGGAAACTTTCGATGGCAAGAGATTGAATTCGCCCAATGATGTCATCGTTCGATCGGATGGATCGATTTGGTTCACCGACCCTTTCTACGGCATCATCACCGACTATGAAGGCCTCGTTCAGCAACGCGAACTGGAGGGATGTCACGTTTATCGGATTGATCCGTTGACGGGCCGCATCCGGCAGATGACCGACGACTTTGTCCAGCCGAATGGACTTGCCTTCTCTGCTGACGAGAAGACCCTGTTCATTGCCGACACTGGGGCCACGCATCTGCGCGATGGCCCGAAACATATCCGCCGGTTCAATCTCGGTGACGATGGGCGTCTTTACGGTGGAGATGTCTTTGCGACATCGACGTGCGGTATCCATGATGGAATCCGGCTGGACCGCGATGGCAGGGTATGGGCAAGCGCGTTTGACGGCGTGCATTGCTACGATCCCGATGGCACGCTGATCGGCAAAATACGAATTCCCGAAATCGTCGGGAATTTGACCTTTGGCGGCCGTCGCAGGAACAGGTTGTTCATCTGCGGGACCAGCTCGATTTATTCCGTCTTCGTCTTCACCTCCGGCCTGGCGATGGGCTAGTAAGATGCTCGTGTTTGACGTCCTCCGATCGCAACGTTAACGGCCGCGCTCCCTGCCAGCTTCCGAGGGGCATACTCCACGCAGATCGCTGCTGTGATACACAAGCTTGACGGCGATATGCTGGATGAGCTGAACACTTGATCCCGAAGCCGAACATAACGGTGTTGTAAGCACAACAATAGACGTTATGACTATGTGCGAGGGCTGAAGGGGCGCAGCTCGGAAATCGGAGGGGAATAAATGAGACGCACAAAGGAGGAAGCGGCTGAAACCAGACGTGAGGTATTGCGAGCGGCGGAAGCGCTATTTCTCGACAAGGGCTATGAAAATGTCACCCTGGACGAAATAGCAGCGGCGGCGGGCGTTACGCGCGGAGCAGTCCATTGGCACTTCAAGAACAAGCAGGGTCTTTTGTTTGCGATCCGCGACAAGGCGCAGCAGCCGTTCAAGGAACTTGCGGAGCGAATTGCGGAAGGGCACGCACCCAATCCGCTTGAGCTGGTGGCGGAGACGATTTCGGCGACATTCGCGGATCTTCAACAGGAGCCGCGCAAACGTGGGCTACTGAAAGTCATAATGTATCTCGACATGGCATTTTGTGAGGAGGTCGCAGATAACGCGAATTCTTTCCGGCATGACATGCGAGAGCACTTCGCAAGAATCTTTCATTCCATGGATGCCATCAGGCCGTTGCCTCCCCTTGGACGGCAGATACTGCCGCTTCCGCTTTGACGGCCGTCATTGGAGGGTTGGTCGGAGAATGGGCTCTCGATAAAGGCGACTTTCAATTGGTTCCCTGCGGCCAAGCTCTTGTCAAAATGATCCTGGCCACCTGGTTTCCGACGCATTAGGGACGCACAATCCCAGCCGATACGGCCATCGAAATCCAAGACAGCTGCTGACGCACGTGAAAAGGGTTCGGTAGGGAAAACCGAACCCTTTCCGTATTTGATCGGAGGTCAACCGATCAGTGTAAGAAGCCTGCAGGATTGGAAACCGCAGGCTTCTCATACCCGGCAGAAGGCCGGATAACTTCAGATTAGAAATTACGCTCGAAGCGCAGGATACCGGCCCACTGGTCCTGATTGACCGAATCCCAATCGGTATAGGAGACTTCGGGCTCGATCAGGAGGTTCTTAACCGGGTTCCACTTGACGTTCGTCGTAGCGGCGAAGATCTTGGAGTCGGTATAAGCGAGCTGCAGGTTCCACTTCAGCTTGTCGTTGATCGGAACGCCAACGCCACCCCAAACTGCCCAGTCGCCCCAGCCGCAAAGGTCCGGACGGCCTGCCGGGCAAGCAGAGCGGTCCAGGTTCGTACCGGCATACTTGTTCAGCTTGTCGCCATCCGTGTTCCAGCCGCCCATCAAGAAGGCAGAGAAGGCACCGAAGTCGGCATCGACGCGAGCCTTGACGGCACCTTCCTCGACGATCGAGTCATAGCCGCCGACGACCTTGACACCCCAGATGCCGGACTTGAAGCCAGCACCGGCAACGACGTCCGGAGCGTAGTGATTCGCTTTGTCATCGCTCCACCAGCTGGAGCCATAGGAAGCGCCCGAGCCGCTGGAGTTGCTGTCTTCGACCGAGACCACAGCCGTGAAGCCGTTGCCGGCGTCATAGTTGTAGGTAATCTGGTTGAGTTCGTACGGGCCGTCGTAGATCACGTCGTCGTTGATGACGTCGCCAGCGTAACCAATGTAAGAGTTATATTGCGAGTCTGCTTTACCGACCGTGAAACCACCGAGGCTGATATTGGCAAACAGCAGTTTGGTGGTCGTCGAATTACCTTCGCTCCAGTCCCAACGCAGAACCATGTTGGTCTTCAGCGGGCCGTATTCGGTATCCGTTGCGGTATCGAGATTGAGCTCGGCGCGGGTGTGCCACAATGTGCCGACCTTGCTGTTCGGGTTGTAGGCATCATACCACTCGCCTTCAGTACGAACCTTGCCGCCGATCTTCAAGCAGGTTTCAGTACCCGGAATAAAGAAATATCCCGCGCCATAGGCGTCGCAAATGCGAACGTACTGAAGAGGCTCCGGTTCGGCAGCGACGATGGCATCCGCGGCATGCGCGCCAGAAACTGCGGCAAGCGAGGCAGCAGAACTGATCAGAAGGCTTTTCAAATTCATATTAAACTCCTGGTTGTAATTTACATTTCAAAGATCCAGTGCGCATGCAGGTTCATTTGCCCATCCCATATGGAATTGGCCTCGCATCAACACGATCGAACAGTCCTGCGATTGCTCTGCTTGAAGTTGGCTTGAGTCCCTCTTGTCCCACCCGCGACACGGCTTTGAAACGCCCTACCGATGCGGCCGACACGCCGACCGCAAGACATATTCATGTCCTGAGCTTTATTTACAAACCAACGGTATGTTTGTCAATTATATGAAGGTGCCCTTATCACGAGCTTCGGGCGCTGTGACCAATATGCAACTATCAGCTTTGGCGCCGGGATTTATGCCGCTGGATGCATTGGGTCCGCAACTTTGAAGAGAGAAATTTGGTGACCTTCTCGCCGCTTACGGATTCCGGATCGTGGTGGGGCCCGTATCGCACGTGTGGTTGACCCCTGTCGCCATTGCGTCTTCACAATTCTGAGAGACGGGCTGATCGTGCGCGCCTCGACCGGAGCGGCGCCGACCGACTAAGATGGTTTAGTTGGCCGGCGAATGATCATATGCTCCAAAGCGGAACGGCGACAGAGACGATCCTGCCGCCGGCCTCGACGTGGTTTATCTCAAGGTCGACCACATCCATCGCATGATCTTGGTAACCTCAGATCAGAGTCCTGATATCTTCCATATATTTGTCTAGGATTATCGATGATCGGAATGCTGCCGAACAAAACAACCCAACTTCGATAGGAGAGGCTGTCTGCCGGCGAAGGCCGTGAACTGGGATGGCTATCGAGCCTTCACGGCCTCCGAGTACAGCTTCTGTCTATTCTCCGTTCAATGCTTGAGAACAACCTTCCCTTGGGCGCCCGCCGCGACTGCATTTTGGGCAGCTCCGATCTCTTCCAGAGCAAAGGTTTGCGAGATCGGTATTACAAGCACCCCCCTTACGGCGGCATCCAGGACTGCATCGAGTGTTGCGGCATCGGTTCGATGATAGAGTTCATGGATGATCACGCGGCTGTCCCTCTTGGCGCCCTCGGGCACTGGAACGATGCTCGCGACTTGGCCGCCGTCTCGGACATGAGCGATGAGATTTTCGGCCACTGGTGCCGCAGCACTGATCGCGTAGTCGAAGCCGGGGCTTTCCGGCGACGCCGTTATGTCCACCGCCTCACCCGCCAATTCGCGAGCCTCGCCCAATCGCTCCGGCCGGACGCCGGCCACCGGCTTGGCGCCGATCTGCTGGAGATATTGGATGGCCGCGCGGCCGACGGAGCCAAGGGCGCCGGAAACCAATACGCGGTCGCCAGCCTTGACTCCCAGAGCATCCACGGTTTGGCGCCCCGTAAGCCCGGCCTTTACCAACGCCGCTCCTTCCTCGAAGCTCAGCGCGGCCGGCAACTTGGCGACGGAGGTGCTGGGAACGACGCCGAATTCGGCATGAGCCCCTTTACCGTCAGCCGCGAAGTCGGCAACGACCCTGTCACCGATCGCCACTTCGGTAACTCCCTGGCCGACTGCGGCGATGATGCCCGCGGCATCGCCGCCCAACACTGCCGGTAGCGGAAGCGGTATGTACTGAGCCATAAAACCCTGGCGCAGGATGAGATCGAAAGGGTTGACGGCCGAGGCTTCGATCTTGATCAGGACTTCGCCTGGCCCCGGCTTCGGTGTCGGAATCTCTCCGATCTCGAATTGGTCGATATCACCATAGGATTTCAGAAGAGCAGCCTTCATTGCTTGTCTCCAGAAGCTGGTTGTTGCTTTGATTGATTTGGTTTTCCCGCAGGGCAGCAGACCTGCCGGGTCGAATGCGCTCCCGTGGCGGGACGGGAGCGAATTGGCTCTATGCGCCTTCGGTAAGCGACACCTGCTTCGCGGACGGGCGCAGGACATTATCGAGAGCCCAACTGCCCGGGCCGGCGAAGGCGATATAGAGGAAGATGAAGCAGAACATGATGGCGGCCTCGCCCATGTTGAGTGCCGGCCAGAAGCCCTGCGGCGCGTGAGCCATCCAATAGGCGGCCGCCATTTCGCCGGAAGCGATGAAAGCTGCGACGCGCGTGTAAAAGCCGACCGTTATCAGCAATCCGGTCACGATCTCGATTGCGCCGGCAACGAGCATGATGGCGGGCAGCGGATAGGGCACGCCGGGAATGGCGGTGGGGAACTGGAAGAACTTCATCGTCGCATGTTCAAGGAACAGCAATGCGGTTACGATCCGCAAGATGGCGAGGATATGAGGCGTCCACTTGGTTGTGTTCGGCATGGCATTACTCCTGATTGGCTGTTGATACGTTCAAGCGGCTTTGACCGATCGTCGCTCATTGTGCGGATGAGAGGGCCTCGGGCACATTTCCGAAGCGGAAGCTGGAAGCGGTGATGCCGCCTGCGAAATCGGTCTGATGGTAGGTGACGACACCGGGTTCATCCCTGGCTGCACCGACCACCACCATCAGCGGAATGAGATGATCCTCGCGCGGATGTGCGGCGCGGGCGGAGGGGGCTTGTTCCCATTCGAGCAGCCGCTCGGCACGCTCATAGGGCGAGGAATGGACCAGCGTCTGCTGGAGCCAGGCGTCGAACTGCCGAGAGGGCTCATAGCCGCTGGTGCCCCGGATTTCCCGCAGGTTATGATAGCTGAGGCCACTGCCGATGATCAGCACACCCTCGTCGCGCAATGGCGCAAGAGCCCGTCCTACCTCGAGATGCAAGGCCGGATCGTAGCCCACGTCCAGGGAGAGCTGAACCAGCGGGATGTCTTCCTCGGGGTAAAGCGGCTTCATGATACTGAAAGTGCCATGATCGAAACCCCGCGTCGGATCGAGGTTGACGTCGATTCCGCGCACATGCAGAAGGTCCTGAACGCGCTTGGCAAGCGCCGGCGAACCGGGCGCGCCATATTTGATATGATAGAGATACTCGGGAAAACCGTGATAATCGTAGACCATTCCCGGTCTGGCACCCGATGAAATGGCAAAGCCCTGTTCTTCCCAGTGGCCGGAGATCACCAGGACCGCCTTGGGCGCATTGGCGAGCTCTGCCCGCATCTCGATCAGCGATTGCTCGAGCTTGTCGAAGTTACGGCGGAAACCATCGGTGATATACGGCCACGGACCGCCGCCGTGACTGACGAAATAAGTCGGAAGCCGAAACTTGCTCACCTGCTGCATCCTTGTTGAGCCGCACCAGTCCACGGGTGCGAAATCGCGGGAAAACGAGCCCTGCCCGTGTTCATGCAGCGAATTTGAGCCTTTCACAGATGTTGATCAATGCGTCTTACATTGAAGAAACATTTCCTATACGTTGATGATCGATGGATAGTTTGACGAGCCTGCGAGTCTTTTGCACAGTGGCCGAGCTCAGGAGCTTCACGGCAGCCGCGGAGCGCCTTGGCCTTTCGCCGGCCATGGCCAGCAAGCATGTTATGCACTTGGAAAACCGGCTCGGAACCCGGTTGCTGAACCGAACCAGTCGCCACGTCAGCGTGACCGAAACCGGTATGCTCTATTTCAACCAGACCAAGCAAATGCTCGACGGGCTGGATGAGGTGGAGGCCGCCGTCAGTAACGTCACCGTCATGCCGCGCGGGGTTCTAAAGCTCAGCGCTCCGGTTTGGGCTGCCAATACGCTGATTGCCCAAGCCTTTGCCGAATATCACGAGCGCTATCCCGACGTGCGCTTCGACATGGATCTGAGCGGCCGGATCGTCAATCTCGTGGACGAGGGCTTTGATCTGGCCCTGCGTGCGACGGCTCCCGAACGGCTAGACCCCAGTCTTATTGCGCGCCCATTGATGAAGGTCACCTTTCACCTCGTCGGATCACCCGCCTATCTGTCGCGTACAGGCCGCCCGACCCGGCTGGCCGACCTCAATGGTCACTCGCTGCTGGCCTATAGCGGCATGAATGCAAGCGGCAGCATAACCATCGACGGAGCAGAAGGCCCCGTAACGGTCAACCTTCGGCCCGTCATGCAAAGCGAAAACGAAATCATGCTGCATCTCGCAGCGCTCGAAGGCATGGGCCTCGTCTTCCTGCCCGTATGGATGACGCAAACCGACGTTGCCGAGGGCAGACTGGAGATGGTTCTGCCCGAACAGGTGAAATTCACCGCGACCCTGCACGCGGTCTATCCCAGCAGAAAATATCTCTCCGCCAAGGTTCGTACTTTCATCGATTTCCTCGCTTCAAGGAAAAACCTTTGTTCGGGGGCAACCGAAGATCAGCCGGCCAACTAACTTCGTCCGATCAAATCAGGATCTCGCATGGCCTGACCTACGCACTGGGCATCGGCTAGATCACTGAGCACCTGGTGCTCGTATTCACCACAAACCTCTTCCTGTTGCATTCCAGCGCTGCGCGCGTGGCATCTATCCTAGGCGTTGACGGATGCCGTGCTCATCGCCGGCGTTCAACATATAGCGCCGCAGACGTGGACCATGTTGCGACTGCATTGCACGCCGCCTCTCAATGCGTACACACTAATGTAGATCATGGTTGTATTTTATCCACCAACATGCAACTAAAGCAAATGAAAAATAGAAGTTGGATTCCAAAAAGCCGATTCCACCATCTAACGGTATATCTGAAATAATACCTCAAATTATATTTTGAATACAACTTTCAAATTGCATAAATCTTCGTGAAAACAACTTATAATAGTTATTTCACCCGCCAACAAGTGACAGAAGTACTTTATTCAATTAGTACGATTTTTGATTATTAATTGTTTCATCAGATGTCTCTGCCATTTTTGACGTGCAGCGCCAATAGGCGGCGAGCAGGATGCTCACGCCTGCAATGTTCCCAGCCTTCAGAGCAGGCGATAGCCGACCTATACAGACCTTGTCGCGTAGGCGGTCACCGGCTCCCTAAAGTGGACGAGCCCCATGAGCATTTTTCAGAACGCCAAGATCAGAACAAAGGTCCTCTGCGTTATCATCCCGATCTGCCTGATCGGAATTGCTGGTGCCCTACTCGTATCGTCTCAATACCGCGATACCGTTGCAAACTACTCCAGATTCATCTCAACGGATGAGGCGGCATCGATCCAGATGTCGATGGCCAATCAGCGATTGGCGGCACTGAGTTACAATGCCTATCAAATCCAACTCTACAATTCCAAAGATTCAGAAATGGCTGGGTTCCTCAAGAACTATGAGGAAAACAAGCAGGCCCTTCTGGAACGCTTCGCGAATGTCAGGAAATTGGTGCCGGAACAGGGGGCCGCAGTCGAAGAACTCTCGGTAAAGGCCAATAATATCGTTGCTGTCACCGACAGAGCTGTGATGGCGGGTAAGAATGACGACAACGACGCGGCGACCAAGCTTTTGAAGCAGGCCGACGGACTGATTAGCAACGAAGCTCTCGCCATTCGCCAGTGGGTTGTCGCCTTCAATGAGAACATCGGCACCAAAAGTGAGCTGCTCAACAAGCACGCGACGAGCACGATTACCAATACCTTGATCGCGCTCGGCATTCTTTTCGTCGCTGCGATCCTGATTGCAGCGCTGATTTCAGCACGCGGCATTGCCGCGCCCATCGAACGCCTGCGGGCGCGCATGGCTTCTCTCGCCGACGGCAACACCCAAGAACAGATTGCAGGCATCGGACGCAGGGACGAAGTCGGTCAGATGGCCGAGGCCGTCGCAGTGTTCCGTGATAATGCCGTCGAACGTATCCGGTTGGAACAGGAAGCTGCCGACGGTCGCAGTCTCTCAGAAAGAGAGAGGTTGGAACGCGAGGCTCAAAAGGCGAAGGACACGGCTGACATCCAATTTGCCGTCGATGGCCTTGCAAGCGGTCTAGCCGAGCTTTCAAACGGCAACCTGATCTACCGCATCGAGCAGCCATTTGTCGCTCATCTTGATCGCCTGAGAGCAGACTTCAACGCATCGATGGCAAAGCTTGAGGAAACGCTTCGCGCCATCGGCCAAGGTGGCCAAGCCATCGCGGCCGGCGCCAACCAGATCCGCTCTGCCGCGGACGATCTCTCCAAGCGTACGGAGCAACAGGCAAGCTCCGTCGAACAGACGGCAGCCGCACTTGAGGAAATCACCACGACCGTCAAGGATTCCACTCGGCGCGCAGAGGAAGCAAGCTCGCTGGTTGGCCGTGCTCGCATCGGCGCCGAGAAATCCGGCGAAGTCATGCAGGAGGCGGTTGCGGCAATGGAGGCAATCTCGAAATCGTCGGGCGAAATCAGCAACATCATCAGCGTGATCGACGATATAGCCTTCCAGACGAACCTGCTTGCCCTCAACGCCGGCGTCGAGGCAGCACGTGCGGGCGAAGCCGGCAAGGGTTTTGCCGTCGTCGCGCAGGAAGTGCGCGAGCTTGCGCAGCGATCCGCCACTGCCGCCAAGGAGATCAAGACGCTCATTTCGACGTCCGGTCAGCAGGTAGGCAGCGGCGTCGATCTTGTCACCAAAACCGGGCAATCGCTCCAGCAGATCGTCAGGGAGGTGGAAGAGATCGACCGCAATGTACGAGCGATCGTCGAAGCCGCGCGCGAACAGGCAACCGGCTTGCAGGAGATCAATACGGCCGTCAATAGCATCGACCAGGGGACGCAACAGAATGCAGCCATGGTCGAGGAGTCTACCGCCGCAAGCTATAGCCTGGCCAAGGAGGTGACAGCGCTGAATGACCTCCTCGGGCAATTCAATCTGCAAAGCGAACGCAGCCATGCACGCCCGGCTACCGCGACGGAACGGTCCAGTCCCACCGCATCGCCGGCGCGCTCGCTCCGGTCCAGAATTGCCGGCGCATTCGGTGGCTCCGGCGGAGCCGCAGTGGCATCCTGGGAAGAGTTTTGATCTTGTAGGTCCCGGCCAATCCTTGAACGATTGCCTAGCTTCAAAATCAAGGATCGCGGGAAGGTGCAATTCGCTTCCCGCAGCTGCATTCGATCGATATCGTCACGTCGTCCGAGTTCCGGCCGCTGAAGCGTTGTTGCGTCAAACTGCTCCACTAAAGCAACCGACAACTTCCTAGACTGCAATCACGTGCCGGAAGCGTCTTTTCGCATAACGATGAATCGCACACTTAGCACCCAACGGCCCTCCACCAAGAGTCGGCATAATGTAAAGCCAGCTTCAGTGACCGGTCTTTAAGGAAAATCGTGAGACTTATAATAAGCTGAAAGTCTTCTCAGTTGTACTGCTATCGCCTTCGCGTCGCCGTAGTTGTCCGGAACTGTTAAATATTCACCTGACCTACTAACCGCAAACGCCCAGTGCGCGACTATTGTCCTGTTTGGAACGGGAATATTGGTTTGCCTATTCCGGAAGAAAATCCAACAATCCTCATTCTCGACATACTCATCCTCCAAAATCGAGCCGATGCCACTTTTCGGCAGGAATTCGCCAATGATGCCCTTTGCCTCACTAATTGCTATCTCGCGTGCTTCTCGTAATGTAATCAGCTTTTTTGTTGTATTCACCTTTATCCTGCAGCTCGAGGTTTAATTCCACGTTTGTTCGACCTTAGCGCGCCTGCGCCTCATAGCATCCAGCATAGGAGACCAATAGTGGTCAGGACGAATAGCCACTGATCACCAACTGAAACGGGGGCCGAAAGACCCATAGTAACCTGGTTGCGACCCGCTCGGATCTAACTGGTTATCTCGCTGCACTCTCTCTGCCCATCGCCGACGGTCGGCCGCTTTGTCTTTGTCGTTGACGGAATCTGCCGACTTGCTTGCGGTTACGGGCGCAGATTGGCCTCCAGCTCTGCCGACTGTTGAGCAGGAGGCCAGGAAAACAGCCGAAAGAATAATCGGAATGCCAAAGGCAACAGCCCTCATGAGCCCGTATTGGATCGGCTGCAAAGACATTCTCACTGCCCCCTTTGACAATCTCAGATAAAGAGATGTTATTCGATTTCACATCGAGCGGAAACTATAGCCTCGAAATCTGGTGACTAGATCCTGCACAATAGCGTTTATTTCGCGTCTCCTCACAGGTATCACGGCAAAGCAATGCCGTCTTGTTGTTGACTAAGGAAAATCCCCATATCCGGCTGAACGCTCCGTGGGAGGAAGCCCAGCGTTTCGCTCGCGCGGCACCGAACGACACTATCAAGGCCATCTCGCGCGAAGGGTATGGATCAAGCATCGTCACGACGTCGGACGAACCCGCGGAGGCCAGCTTTTTGTGAGGAGGATAACATCGCTGAGTTGGCGACGATCGCGACGCAACGTCACAATCATGGTCGATCCTAGCGACACTTCGTGTCCAACGATCTCGGTGGGAAAGCGGCAGCGCTTGTAATGGTGCGCAGTGGGGCTGGTCCAATGATCAATGGTCATACCCGCGTATCAGCACCAGCCGTTAACGCGGCGCCTCCCGATCGACACAACGCTTTGCCATCGCGGCGGCATCCATTTCAAATGAAAAGCGGCGCGTCCGGGACGCGCCGCTTCCAGATTTGAGTGCCCGTTTAAAGGCGTCAGGCGCCAGCGGTTTGCGTATGGGTTGCAAGCTGCTCGTCGTGATTGTTGAACAGCACGTGGACGGCATCGTGGCCTGTCGGCGTGTAGTTCTGCAGCGTGGCGACCACATGGGTTTCCGAGCCGGTGTTGATGCTGATCTTCGTCGAATTGGTTGCGGTATCCACCGCTGCCGTCATCGACGCGACGGCATTCGCCTCGGTCATGCCCGGGTGTTCGCCGACCAGTGCGTTCAGCAGGTTCGAAACATCCAGCTTGTCGCCCTCTCCCTTCGGGCTGAAGTCGGTGATGACGTCGGCCATGTTGAGGTTGTGCAGGGCCTGGGCATCGAGCACGAAAGTATCCGCGCCGGCGCCGCCGGTGATGATGTAGCCACCGCCGCTCGTCAGCGTGTCGCTGCCGTCGGTGCCATAGAGGTGGCCGAGCCCGCTGAAGTCAATCTCGGCATAGTCACCGTCGTGGCCGAGCGAGAAGTCGCTGGCCGTGTAGTCGCCGGTGAGACCAATGGTGGCGGTGTGGTTACCGTCGGTGACCGTCAGCACGCCACCAGTTTTCTCAGCGTTTTCCGCATAGGAGAAGCTGGCGGTCGCGGCAGAGATATCGCCGAACCGCAGCGCGTCATTACCGTCGAGGCCGGCGATCGTGCCGGTGAATGCGGCCGCGTGGTCGATGGTGATGGTAGCCTGGGCGTCCGTGCTCAGCGTGATCGCCTCGCTGAACGAACCACCGATTTCGAGGCTGGCGTGGCCCGACAACAGCGCCGTGCCGCTGCCGCTGACATTGCCCTCGAGATTGATGTTACCGCCATTCGCCCACAGTAGGCCGTCATTGACGACGCCGCTGTGTATGTCGAGGCCGCCGGTTCCGGTCGCCTCCAGCGTGCCGGTGTTGCTCACCGCGTTGACACCGGTGTCGATGACAAGCGCGTGGCTGCCGTCGGCAATGATCGTGCCCTCGTTGACCAGCGTCAGGTGACCATCGCCGAGCTGGCCGGCACCGGAGATCGTGTTGTCAACATTGGTCAGTGTGACATCATCGCCGCTGCCGACGATGACGTTGTGCGCATCGTCGGAGAACGTCATCGTGCCGCCGCCGGTCAGCGTGAGGCCGTGCTGCACGATTTCGAAGGCCGTCTCGCTACCGGTCGAGGCGAGATGGATGCTGCCGGTGTTGTCGAGTGTGCCGCTGAACGGCAAGAGCGCGCCGTCGCTGAGGACTATGTCGCCGGTATTGTGCGTCACCACTGCCTCGTTGAAGAGGAAGTCATTCGCGGTGAGCGCTGCGGCGCTGACGCCTGTCAAGGTGATGGTCTCGCCATCGCCGAGCGTGATGACGGCATTGCCCGACGCGTCGGTCGACAGGTGGGCTTGAACATCCGCGAAGCTATTGAAGCCTGCGAAGCCGATCAGATCGATCTTGTCATGCGCCGTATCGAAGTTGTGCACGACGTCAGTGCCGATGGTGTTCGCAAAGACCAGCGTGTCGTTGCCGCTCGATGCGGTGAGCGTATCGTCGCCCGACCAGGCGAAAATCGGCGAACCCTTGGCATAGGCTTCGACGTTGTCGGCCACAGTGGCCATGCCCGTCGAGCCGTCCGCATTGGTCCAGGTCTCGGTGACCTGAAGAACCAGTGCGCCGGTGGCGCCATTGGGCGACGTGACCGTCAGCGACGACGGATCATTCGTCACCACAGACCAGGTGCCATCGGCATTATGCGTGCCTTCGCTCAGCGTCCAACCTGCCGGCACTCCGGCAATGCTCAACGTGACCGCGCCAACGTGATGCGACGGATCAGAGAGCGCGAGGTTCATGGCCTCGCCGGAGATGCCGGCTGGCTTGAATGTCAACACGTTGCTGTTTGTCCCGGCGTTGCCGGCTAGATCGGTATAGCTACTCCCCGAAACTGAGGCAGACTTCCAGCCATTGTTCCAGTTGAAAATATTCGCCGTGTAGATGTCCTGGCCGAAGGCATTCACGCCAACATGCTTGAAGTTGTAGAGCGAGTAATTGCTATCCTGCGTAACGTCATTGATGTTGAACCCAGACACTGCCTCGCTGAAGGTGAAGGTCATCACGCCGCTGTTCTGCGTAATGACAAGTGTCGGCGCCGTCGTATCGATCTTGATATCATAGGCGCCGCTCGGCGATAGCGGGCTGGTGGTGCCCGCATCCGTGAGTGAGGCCCGGAAGTTATAAGTCGATCCGTTCGTCAGCGTCGGGGTGGTAATATCGACATACCCATTGCTGATATTGGTCGACGTCAGCGTGACGGCTATGCCGAGTGCGGTCGTGCCGTTATAGAGCTGCACCGTATCACCGCTGACAGCACCGGTTTCGGTCAGGCTTACGCGAATACCAAGATTGGTGTCATCCGTAACCGCACCGTCAGCCAGGTTGCCTTGGATCGACCCGACATTGTCGGTGACACTGCTGATGCTCGGTGCCGACACGGCCTCGTTGGTGCCGTGGATGGTCACTACGATATCCTGCGAAGCTGTTCCGTCCGCGGACGCTACAGTCAGCTTATCCGTAACCGTTTGCCCTCCGTTCAAAGCCTGCACATTCGAGGCAGAGTTGTTGAGTGTGTAGCCCCAAACACCGGTCGTCGCATTGAAGGTGAACGTGCCGTAAGTGCCAGTCAGCGATGCGGGTGTCTGGAAATGGCTCTGACCATTGTCGACGTCGGCAACCGTCAGCACACCATTCGCCGTCAATTGGCCGTCCTCGGTGACCGAACCGGTCGCCGAGCCCGAGATCGAGGCGGCATCGTTCGTGCCGTTGACCGTCACCACGACCGTCTGCGTCGAGATGCCGCCCTGGCCGTCGCTCAACTGGACCTTGAAGCTTTCCTGCGGATGATCCGAAGCCGTCAGCGGATCGGCCTTCGACTGATCGAGGAGATAGGTCCAGGTGCCGTTCGCATTGACGCTCAGCGTGCCGTAAGCACCCGTAACCGACCCGCTCCCATTGGCAGTCTGGCCGCTGCCCGCAACCACCGACCACGTCAGGGACGTGTTGTCGACATCAGCCCCGGTCAGATGGCCGGAAACCGTGTTGTGAGCACTGTCATTGGCAACGCCAACGCCGGCCTCAGTCACGGCACCGCTGGCGCTGTCGCCGCTGGCGATCGAGATCGTCGGCGCGTCGTTCGTGCCGTTGACCGTTACCACGACAGTCTGCGTCGTGACGCCACCTTGGTTGTCGCTCAATTGAACCGTGAAACTTTCCTGCGGATGATCCGAAGCCGTCAGCGGATTGGCCTTCGACTGATCGAGGAGATAGCTCCAGGTGCCGTTCGCATTGACACTCAACGTGCCGTAGGCGCCGGTAACCGATCCGTCTGGATTGCCCGTCTGGCTGCCGGTCGCAACCACCGACCACGTCAACGATGCACTGTCAACATCAGCGCCGGTCAGATGGCCGGAAACCGTATTGTGAGCGGTGTCGTTGGCAACGCCAATGCCGGCCTCAGTCACGGCACCGCTGGCGCTGTCGCCGCTGGCGATCGAGATCGTCGGTGCGTCGTTCGTGCCGTTGACCGTCACCACAATCGTCTGCGTCGTAACACCACCTTGGTTGTCGCTCAACTGAACTGTGAAGCTTTCCTGCGGGACATCCGAAGCATTCAGCGAATTGGCCTTCGACTGATCCAAAGTATAGGTCCAGGTGCCGTTCGCATCGATGCTCAGCGTGCCATAAGTGCCGGTGACGGACCCGTTCCCATTGGCAGTCTGGTTGCTGCCGGCAACCGCCGACCATGTTAACGACGTGCTGTCGACATCAGCCCCTGTCAAATGACCCGAAACTGTGTTGTGAGCGCTGTCGTCGGCGACGCCAACACCGGCCTCAGTCACGGCACCGCTGGCGCTGTCGCCGCCGGCGATCGAGATCGTCGGCGCGTCGTTCGTGCCGTTGACAGTCACCACGACCGTCTGCGTCGTGATGCCACCTTGGTTGTCGCTCAACTGAACCGTGAAGCTTTCCTGCGGATGGTCCGAAGTATTCAGCGAGTCGGCCTTCGACTGATCGAGGACATAGGTCCAGGTGCCGTCCGCACCGACGCTCAGCGTACCATAAGCGCCCGTAACCGACCCATCTTGACCGGCCGTCTGGCCGCTGCCCGCAATCACCGACCACGTCAAGGTCGGGCTGTCGATATCAGCCCCGGTCAGATGACCGGAAACCGTGTTGTGAGCGCTGTCGTCGGCAACGCCAATGCCGGCCTCGGTCACTGCACCGCTGGCGCTGTCGCCGCTGGCGATCGAGATCGTCGGCGCGTCGTTCGTGCCGTTGATCGTCACCACGATGTCATGGGTCGTTCCGTCAACCGAGGAAACCGTGAACGTGTCGGTTCTGCTCTGGTTTGCACCCAGGCTCTGCACAGCCGACAGGCTGTCATCGACCTTATAGCTCCAGTTGCCGTCCGCATCGATCGTTAGCGCACCCAGATGCGTACCGTCAGGGTTTATGGTCGCCGCTTGGAATTTGCCTTCGCCCCGATCGGCATCATTGATGATCAACGTGCCGCTTGCCTGCAGATGACCGTCTGCGGAAACGTTCAGGTCCTCCGTGACGGCCCTGCTATCGGCACCGCCGATCTCCGCCGGGTGATTGACGTGGTCCACAGCGATGGTGAAGGCGCCTGTGCCCAATGTCACAGAGTCACCGTCGGAATCCATGGCCTTCACATACTGCGAGAAGTCGAGTGTCTGGTCCTTGGCACCATCGATTGTCTGGTCAAGCACGAACGTGGCATGGCCGCTGCTGTCGACCGTCAGTGTGAAGACCGTGGTACCGTTCGCCGAGCCGGTGATCGTATGCCCATCCGTGCTGGCGAGGGTGATGGCCGCGCCGTTGTAAGTCAACTCGGTGCCGCCTGTCAGGGTACCGGAAGAGGTACCGGCTGCGACCGCGTTCGCCGACCAGGTCAATGGGCTGTCGGCACCAGAGTTAACGAGCGAGGTCAGTCCCGCCGTCATCGTTGCGGAGTGTTCGGCGGCTGTCACCACACCATCGTCGGAGACGGTTGCGGAAATCTCGGTACCGGTCAGCGTCGGCGTGTCGTCGGCGATATTGAACGTCAGGGTCTCCTGAGCCGTTTTGCCGTTCATATCCGTCACCGTATAGGTGAACTGATCCGTGTCTCCCGATGGGTTCGAGCCCGCATGTGTCAGCGTGTAGGTATATGCACCATTCGCGTCGATTACGAGATCACCGTAGGAACCGTGGATCGTCGTCGTCTGGCTGTCCGGGGCCGTTTGATCGACGCCTACCGCCGTGCCGTCGGCACCCACAACGCTGGTGATGTGCGGATTGTCCAGGGTGCCCAGGGCAATGCTGCCCGTGGCTGTCAGTTCAGAAGGCTGCGGGTTGGAGCCATCCGAAAGATTGGCTTCCGACAGGGGCGTTGCATCGACTGTCGGAGCGAAAACCGTCGGGGCGATGACAGCAGACGTCGTCTGCGTCGCGACATCGCTGAAGCCCTGGCCATCCGTATAGTTCACCGTCAGGATCAACGAATGCCCGACATCGGCGTTCGTCACCGTGTAGGATGATCCGGTTCCGAGAACCGTATGGGACTGATCGTCCGCCCAGCTCCACGCATAGGTCAGACCGGACTGCCCGTGATCCGGGTCGTTTGTCGCGATCGCCGCGTTCAGCGTGTCGCCTGCGACGAGCGCTTTGCCCGTATGCGTCGTCTGATCGGCAATCGAGACCGTCGCCCTGCCGTCGTCAACGGCGGTCACGGTGACTGTCATCGTATGAGCGGCCGACGTGTCGACGCCGCCGTTGGCCGTGCCGCCATTATCCTGGACCGTGAAGCCGAAGTTCGCGGTTTCGGTCGCGCCGGCAAATCCCGCCGAAGGCGTGAAGTGGAGCGTTGAAAGCGCGCTCGCGGCGATGTGCTGACCGACCGTGACGACTGTCCCGCCAAGATAAAGCGTCCCACCCGTCGGAAGGCTGGTGATGGTGACGGATTTCAGCGTATTGCCATCAATGCTATCGCTGAAGGCGAAATCCTTCGACGAGAAATAATAGGCCGCATGTTCGCCGGTGGAGACGCTTCCGTCCACCGTGGTCGGCGCGTGATTGACGCCGTCTACCCTGATCGTGAAGGTGCCGCTGGTTTTGCTGCCGTCGCCGTCGGTGACCGTGTAACCGATCGAGAGTGTCGAGGAGTGGCCGAGCGCCAGGGCATCGAGTGCGCTGCCCGGCGTGACGGTGACGTGACCGGCGTCGATCGTGACCATGGAGGTGCTCAGCGTCGACCCGACGAGATCTCCGTTGGCGCTGACGCTGTCGACATGGATCGCCCCGCTCTGGGCCGCTCCGTCGGCGCCGAAGGCGATGGTTCCGGAAGCCAGTGCGAAGGTCGCGCTGCTGTCGTTCTCATGCATCGATCCGACCAAAATGGTGCTTGCGATCGGCTTATCATCGGTGATGCTGAAGGTCAGGGTTGCAGTCTGGCTTTCACCGTCAATCGGCGCGTCGCTGACCGTGACGGCGAAGGAGTCATGGTTGCTCGCCCCGCTCGTGGTGCTCGTCAGCGTATAGGTGTAATTGATGGCCGTCGTGGTGACGCTGAGGATGTGCAGCGTTCCGTAGGCACCCCGAACGGTGGCATTGGTATCGCCATTGGCGATTGTGGCGCCGACGTTGAACGTATGGCCTGCGATTGTCACCGTCGAAGGCGCATCGCCTGCGGTGATTGCGATACTACCCGAATGAACATTGGCGACGCCGGCCGCTCCCGTACCACCCGGCAAGCCGCTTTCGCTGACGCCTGATACCAAGCCGGCCGAAGAGATTGTCGGAAGGCTGTCCGTGGCCGACTGCACGACGATGGTGACGGAGCCGCTGCCCAGGGTGACAGCATCGCCGTCGAAATCCGTCGCCGTAACGTATTTCGAGAAGTCGAGCGGCAGCGTTTTGCCGCCGTCGATCGCATGGTAAAGGTCGAATGTGGCGTGACCGCTCGCGGGATCGACAGTCAAAGTGAAGACCGTGACGCCTCCGGCCGAGCCGGTGATCGTGTGTCCATCCGTGCTGGCGAGCGTGATGGCCGTACCGTTGTAAGTCAATCCGGTACCGCCCGTCAGGTTACCGGAAGACGTTCCACCGGCAACCGTGTTCACCGACCAGGTCAATGGGCTGTCGGCGCCGGCGTGAACGAGCGAGGTCAGATCTACCGTCGTCTCAGCGGGATCATGGGTGGGCGTCGTCGTCGTGTCGGTAACATGGATGTTGTCGGCCGTGACTGTCAGTGAGCTGTCATGCGGATCGATCTCGAGCGACGTCAGTTGTTTGCCTTCGAGGGCAGTGCCGGCGGCCGAGAAGGTCGTACCGGCAGTCGTCACCGAATAGGTGTGGCCTTGCGCATCGGTGCCGATGATCGTGACGGTCTTGGACGACACGCCTTTGTGGTCAAACACACCTATATCCATCTGGGTGAGGACAAAGGTCGTTCCCGCGTTGGACACGAGCACGATTTCGCCACCCTTGGACGACGAGCCTACCTCACCGCCGCTGACGGTGCCTTCGGTAACTGTCAGTTTGGCAGCCGCAGGATTCACCGTGTGGAAATCGATCGTGTAAGATGCCGTCGTCACTACGGGAGCATTGATCGCCGTTTCCGAGACGGTCGCGGAAACCGTGGCATGATCAACCAGCGTCGGTACATCGTCGATCACATCGACCGTGAAGCTCTGCGTGCCGTTCGTGGTGTCGCCGTCGCCATCATGGCCAGCAACCTGGAAGGTCAGCTTGATATCCGAGAGGTTGGTTTGACCGTTGACGTCGTCGAGCGACTTGTAAAGCGTGAAGTTGTAGGCGCCGCTGGCGTGGCCGCTGTCCTGGGACAGGACCACCTTGAAGACCCAGCTCGACTGGTCGGCGGCATTGCTGCCGGTGTAAGCGATGAGCGTCAAGCCGTCACCGCTGAGTGAGTAGGACAGCGCATGGCCGCCAGAGCTGAGCTTGGTCGCATCAAGCGTCTGATTATTGCCGTAGCTTGCGGTGAAATAGCTGCCGTTCGAACCCGCTGCGAAGGTGACAGCATGGGCGGCCGGGCCGTCGGCGCCGAAGGCGAGATTGAGCGCAACCGCGCCAGTGCTGATGCCAGAGGGCGACAGCGAACCCGAATTCGTCAGAAGGTCATGCTCGGCAAGTGTCTTCGTCGATACGGCACCGCCGATCGACGGGCCGTCATCATCGAAACGAATGCTGCTGCCGATGGAAACGGACTTGGCGACGGTGTCGCCGTCGCTATCGGTCGCGCTCAGCACCGCCGAGAGCTTGCCGGTGAGATCGACCGTATCGCCGTCCGACTTAGACGTGTTCGGGTTGGCAAGCGACATGTACTGGGCGATGCTGACCTTGCCGCTGTTGTCGAGGCGGATCGCAAAGGCGATCTCGCCGTCTGCAATCTTGCCAACGACGGTACCGTCGCCGAGCTGCGAGAGCGTAATCGCCTGACCAGCAGTCGTCTTCAGACCGGAGTCGGCATTGTCGATATGAAGCGTCAGGCTGCTGGTCGCGCCCGACGCATCGTCGGCGCCCATCGAAACTGACGGAGAGACGACGTTGTGCTGAGCGTAGACCGTCGACATATAGGGATCGGTGCCGCCAGTTATGCCGGCAAACAGGCTCTTGACCGCATTGCTGGCGTTGACGTCGTTGTCGCCGCTGCCGCTCTCGTCGATCGTGATCGAGCCCGTGAGGGCCAGATCGACCTTCGGCGTGTCATCAACGATGGTGACCTTCAAAGCGCCGGTCAGCGTCACGTTGTCGCCGTCGCCGTCAGTCGCTTGAATGACGGAACCGAAGTCGATGGCCGAGATCGAGCTATTGCCCGAGCGCAGGTCGTTGCCGGGACCGGCGACGTTGTCGAGCTGATCGTACTGCTGGAAGGTGAAATTGCCGTTGCTAGACAGCGACAATGACAGGACAGGGCGGTCGAGGAGCGGATTGAAGCCGCTGTGGTGGTCATTATCGACATAGCCGATGATCACGTTGTTGACGACGGCATAGGAGAGCGCTTCGCCACCCGAAGTCAGATGCAGAGCGGTAAGCGTCGACGCCGCATTCGCGGTGAAGCTGAAGCCGCCACCAACCGCTGCGCCGTCAGCACCGAAGGAAACGGTGGAAGCAACGGAGCCGGATACCGTGGCCGCAAAGCCGAAACCGAACAGTGCGGGCTGCGAGGACGATCCGTCATGCGTGCCATCGAGCGCGCTGTTGCCATGCGACAGGAGATTGTAAATGTCGCCCTCGTCGGCCCTGACCGCAACGGTCGTGCCGGAAGCAACCGGGACGTCGTCCGTGATGGCAATCGCCAGCGAGCCCTTCGCTGTATCGCCGTCGCCATCCGTGACCGTGAAGCCGAAATTCAGCGTCAGGCCATCTTCGGTCGTCGACGACGTCGAATGAACAAGCGGCGCATCCGCGGTGAAGCTGTAGGAGCCGTCCGAACCAATCGTCAGAACCGCAACGGTAGCATGGCTGGAGGCGCCGGTTGCCGTCCAGGTCGTGACACCGTTCGCCGCAGACGACGTCCAGGACACGGCTTCCTGGTGGCCGATGCCGTGGCTGTCGAGGTAGATCGCCTTCAGCGTCGGCAGGCTGTCCATCGACAGGCTCTTAACGCCATCGGCGCCGGCGGAGAACAGAGCCCCGGCATCGCCGTTGATCGTCTTTGCGTCGGTGGCGCCATCCAGGTTGCCATGTGCCTGCGCGTCGTCATTGAGCGGCGTGGAGGTGGTATCAACCTTATAGGCGATTGGTGCATCGTCCTTGACGGTGATCGTCAGCGAGCCACCGGCCGTATCGCTGTCACCATCGGTGACGGTGAAGTTGAAGGTCAGATCCTGCGTATTTTCCGCGGTCGGGCTTGCCGCATGGGCGACCGGCGCACTGAGCGTGAAGCTGTAGGAACCATCCGTGCCGATCGTGAGGGTCGCAACAGTCTGGCCGCTGTCCTTGCCCGTCGCGATCCAGATCGTCTCGCCGCCCGCCGTCGTCGTCGGGCTGCCCCAAACGACCGACTCGACATGGGCAAAGCCGTCCTTGCCGGTATAGATGGCGCTGAAATCCGTCGTCGCTCCGAGCGTCACCTGATGGACGCCATCAGCGCCGCCCGAAAAGAGCGTGCCGCTCGCGCCGCTGACCGTGTCGGTATCGGTCACGCCGACCGTGTCGGGATTTCCGCCCTTCAGCGCGTCGTCGTTCAGCGTCACGCTGGTCACGGTGACGGTGTTTGCCAGCGGCACGTCATCGGTAACGTGCAAGGTCAGCGAGCCGGCCGATGTATCATTGTCGCCATCGGTCACCGTGAAGGTGAAGGTCAGCGGCAAGCCTTCTTCCGTTGTGCCGGAGGTCGGATGGACGAGCGGCGCACTGGTGCTGAACGTGTAGGAGCCATCGGCATTGATGGTCAGCGTGGCGACGGTCTCGTGATTGGCGCTGGAAGCAACCCAAGTCGTCGCACCGCCGGAAATCGTCGGCTTGCCCCAGGTAACGTCTTCCTGCTGCGCGAACCCGTTGGCGTCGACATAGATCGTCTTCAGAGCCGGAAGGCTCGACTGATCGATCGAGACGCTTGCAAAGCCGTCGGCGCCAACACTGAACAGCGCGCCGGCGGCGCCCGAGACGCTATGCGCGTTGGCGTCGTTGGCATCCAGGTTTCCGCCGATCTGCGCATCGTCATTCAGCGGCGAAGCAGTGTTGTCAATCGTGTGAGCGACAGGCTTGTCGTCGGCGACGGTGACGGTGAAGGTGTTTGCGGCGGTATCGCCGTCGGAATCGGTGGCCGTATAGCCGAAGGTCAGTTGGATGGCGTCCGAGCCCTTGGCGTCGTCGAGCGACTGCACCAGGGTGAAGTTATAGTGGCCATTGTCGGTGTCCGATACCGTCGCATAGAAGACGATGTTCGAGCCAACTGCGCCCTTGGCATCTGCGACCGCCGTCGGAGCGACGTCGCCGGTATAGCCGACCAGCGTGCCGTCGGCCAGCAGCGCCGTATGAACCGCAAGGCCATGCGAGCTCAGTGCTTCGCCATCCTGGCCTTGTGTCGTAACCGACGCATCGGTGAAGGCGACCGAGCGGTCACCGGCGCCGCCCTTGTCGGTGTTGGCGTTATCGGCACCCCAGGAGATGTTGAGCGAGCCGGTAGTAATCGCATCGGTCTCGACATGCGGGTTCTCGTTGCCGCTCGCCAGAGCGCCTTCGGTGACCGAGCCTGCATCGCCAGTCGCAGCGACAGGCTTGTCGTCGGCGACGGTGATGGTGAAGGTGTTCGTGGCGGTATCGCCGTCGGAATCGGTGGCCGTATAGCCGAAGGTCAGTTGGATGGCGTCCGAACCCTTGGCGTCATCGAGCGACTGCACCAGCGTGAAGTTATAGTGGCCGTTGTCGGTGTCAGAGACCGTCGCGTAGAAGACCACGTTGGATGCGGAAGTTGCCGTCGGAGCGGCCTCGCCGGTGTAGCCGACCAGCGTGCCGTCGGCCAAAATCGCCGTGTGCACGGCCAGACCGTGCGAGCTCAGCGCGCCGTTATCCTCACCCGTCGCCGAAACTGTGGCATTGGTGAAGGCGACAGAGCGATCGCCGAGGCCGCCCTTGTCGGTGTTGGCGCTGTCAGCGCCCCAGGAGATGTTAAGTGAACCAGTGGCGGTCGCGTCGCCGGTCGCATGGGTCAGGGCTGCGTTACCGGCAGACAGAGCTGCTTCGGTAACCGAACCCGCCGTACCAACGGCCGCAACCGGCACGCTGTCCGTGATATCGACGGTCGCGACAGCCGAAACCGTATGGCCGCTCGTGTCGGAGACCGTGTACCGAAATTGCAGTTCAAGCACATCGCTGGCCGAATTGGCGCCACGGGAATGGTCGAGGGCAGCGAGCTGGGTGAAAGTGTACTCGCCGGTCGAGGCGTTGAACACCAACGTGAAGACAGTGACGCCATTGGCGACGCCGGTGACGGTCTGACCGTTCTGGGTGACGACAACGGGAGCGCCGCCGGAGGTCAGTCCCGACAGCTGCTGCGTGCCGCTACCGGTGATTTCTGCCTCGCCGACCAGCGTGACGGTGGTGATCGCGGCATTATGGCCGCCGAAGCCGAAGCGGCCACTACTGCTTTCAGTGACGAAGGCGCCAGTGCTGCTGCCGCGTTCGATCAGCGAGGCTGTTTCGGTCGCCTGCTGAAGGATAAAGGGAACGCGAGTCTGGGTGCCGGGCAGATTGCCGCCGTTACCGTTCCCGATTATGCCGCCAGGACCGAGGAGACCAATCAGATTAAGCGGCGTGCGGGCATTCCCAGCCTGGCTGTCCGTGAACTGGTGGCCGGAATCCGTGCTATTGCCCGCGTGAACCGAACCATCAGGACCTTCGGCGACGTTGACGCCCTGCTGCTGTAGGGCAGCGACGACGGCCTGCTGCGGCAGCGTGACGTCGCCGATCAGGAAGGTCGGGACGTGCAGCGCGCCGTTGATGATGACGATGCGCGTGCCGTCGGCCTGGACGAGAACAAGATTACGCCCCTCGACGTGGATGTCGTCGATCGAGGTGTTCGGTGGCAGATGAACGACGTTGCCATTGTCCGGCACAATTTGGATCGGCTGACGGGTGTCGGCGTTTTGCGGCTCGTTGGCGGCAAGGCGCGCGGTCTTGCCGTTGGCCTGCTGCTCGGCGGCCTGTGCCAGCTCGAACGCCGCGACATCAGCATTCTGCGACAACGGCAGCCGCTGATCCACACCGATATCGGCTGCAAGGCCCTCGTTCCGGTCGCCCGATACGAAATCGTTCGAAACCGCTTCGTGGTCTACCGTCGAAATGCGCGAATCTTCCATAAGTCTAACTCCCGGTGTCTCGTAATGTGGCGCCAATCAATTACGAGAGCGGGATGATTGCAATACTTCGTTAACCTCACCGATATAGCCGGTTATGCACGATCGCAGATATATTTACCCATGGTTAACTTAATAACCAAGCAACTCCTTAAGTATACCGCTTGACTTTCTGCCGTTCGCCGTGTGCAAATGCGCCGCCATAGGCTGTCGCAGCCTGCGTTCGAGAATTGGGGGAGTGAGTTGTGCCGTTTGCGAGCAGCCTTTCGTTGAGCCTTTTGACCGGTTGGCTGCCGCACAGACGGCATTGGCAGCCCGCATGCGGTGCCGTTCTTATCCTCTGCGCTGGCCTCGCCGGCTGCCAGATGGACGGTAGCGGCCTGAGCAGCAACAGCAAGAACGACGATATAAAAATGCCGTCCACCGCCATCGAAGAAAGCTACGGCGGCGACAGCGGCACGGAAATCACGCTGCTGCTGCGCAAGGGTGCCGCCGGTCTCTACGAAGGTCCGGCCCGCGACGTTCGCGACGGAGCGGTGCTTGGTGTCGGCGAGCTCGGCAACAATCAGATTCGGCTGCGTGTAAAGGATGTTGGCCCTGGTCTCGCTGGAATCGCGGCGCAGGTCGCCGCAGCCAAGGGCCGAAATGCCGCGCTTATCGTCAGCTATCTGCCGCCGGGCGAGACCGCTGCTATCGCCGCCATTTCCCCCGCCCAGCGTCCACCATTGCTTAACCTTGCAAGTCCGACGGCCACGAGCGGAGGCGATGTCTTCAACCTCGCCTCGGACGAAATCGATAGCGCGACCGAAGGCGTCAAGGCGGCCGGCCCCGGAGGTCACAAGAAGGTTTCGGCGCTGGTGCCCGCGGATTTTTCTCAATCCGATAGCACCAGGTTGGGCAACGCCATCTGGAACAGCGGCAACACTTTCATGGGTCTCGGCCGTTACAACACAAGCGATCAGGCCGCTGATATCCTGACCAAGAACCAACCGCTCATCCGCTCGGCCGAGATCGTGGTCATTCTCGGCGGTACTTCCGAAATCGGTATGGTGGCGAGTGCAGTGCGCAGCGCCGCCGTTCCCGGCCAGGCGTTGGTCGGCACCAACAACTGGCCGCAATCGATGTACACGATGCCGACTGTGACGGGCGCGTTTATCGCGACGGACGATACCCAGAGCAGCGGGCTGATTGCCGAGCGCTATCAGCGCCACTTCAACCATCCGCTGACAACCTCGGGCGCCTACGGCTACGACGCCATGGCTATCGCCTCCGGCCTCATCCGCTCCCAGGGACCGCAAGCCATGACCGCCGCCAACCTGATGAACAAGGTCGGCTTCCGGGGCACAACAGGGCTCTTCCGCTTCAACGCCACTGGCATGGTGGAGCGCAAAATGGTGATCAATACGATCGACGGCGGCAAGCTGAAGGTCGCCGCGCAGCCCTCACAATCGTTCTGAAGCAGCCCGACGGCATCGAGCGCAGCGCGCGTTAGAGCGCGCTGCTGCTGCGTCATCGATTCCCGCACCAGAGCGGATCATTTTTGATGCGCATGGCGACATCATCCTTAATGCTTCCCCACCAAACCCCGTGGAATTTTATACTTATTTGATCGCTCAATTTATACTTAGATTATCTACGCTTCCGAACCCCATATTCAGAGGTATAGCGCATTATTCTCTCAACCAGGGAGAAACAAGCGCCAATGGAACGCAAGAAAAATAAAATTATACTTGCAGCATTTGCTGCAACTTCCCTTGCCTTTGGTCTGTCGTCGTCGACCATTTGCCTGGCGGCGCCCAGCGATACCGTCCGCCCGGTAGTCAACCTGCTTGCGGACCCGCTGTTTGACACAGTCATCGATCTCTTTGCGCCGACCGCCGCAAACACGGCGAAGGCGATCGGGAGCGTCGACCTTGCTGCGCTAAGCCAGAGCCTCGCCGTCGAACCGGCCGGCCTACCAGGTAACGATACGGCTGCACTCCAGCCGGTACATCCCGCACAGCCGACCAATACCCCGATGGGCGACTCGGTGTTCGGAACCGTGGCCATTCCCTTCAAGCATCTTGCTGCGCTCGACAAGTTCGCAGGCCCGCTCGCCGAGATCCGGTCCGGCAAAGCGCTCGATTGCGGTGCGGGCGGATGCGACGCAGCCGCAGCCGCCGTTGCAGCGGCCGAGACAAAGACTGCCGGCGCCTCGATCCGCGACAAGATCAACACTATCAATTTCACCGTCAACCATGCCATCCGCTACGCCAGCGACATGGATACCTATCATGTGACGGACTACTGGGCGAAGCCGAGCGAGGCCCTGTCGCGCCAGCAGGGCGACTGCGAGGACTATGCCATATTAAAGATGGCCGCCCTCTACAATGCAGGCGTCGATCTTGAGCAAATGGCGCTGGTCATCCTCTTCGACCAGCAGCGGCACTTCTACCACGCCGTCCTGTCGGTTTCCGTCAACGGCAACAATCTTATCCTCGACAACATGCGCGATGAGGTTTTGCCCGACAAGCGCATTGCAGAATATCTGCCGCTCTATTCGATCGTCGCCGGCCGCGGCTACCTGCACGGCTCCCGCGATCCTCATGCGCAAGCGGTTGTCGCCGCAATGCCGCTCGCCAAGGTGGCCCCCGGCGAAGGCGAGATCCACTGATTGGACTCGCCTTCTCGACGTTTCGGGACGAACTCCGCGCACAGCGACAGTGGCGATATTCTCAATAAACGGAAATATAACCAATCAGCATCGGCGCCTCGTGTGCCGGCGCCAACGCCAAGTTGATCTGGCCCGTCAGCGATTGCGAACCGAGGCCGATCTTGAAGCCGGTGTTCAGCGTCTTGCCACGATTGGCCGACAGGACGGAGAGCACTTCCTCGACCTGGGTGTCGATAGAAAAGCGCAGGGTGCGCGCCGTCTGCTGGACGTCATCAATCAACGGCAGGCGATGGCGCAGCATCTTCAGGAAGGCATCGTTGAAGAGCTTGATCCCCCGCTCTTGCGTCAACACCACCGCCGGCGTCGGCGATGCCTGAAGGACTGCGTTGAGATTGGTCAGCGATGCGACATCCTCGATGGCGTCCAAACGGCTCAGCACCCATTTGAAGCTCAGCACACGCAACAGCGAGGCGAGATTGCCGGTTTCCGGCATGTCGGCCGCCGTGTGGTAAACGAGGTCGCCGATGCTGATGCCGCCAGCTTCGGACATCCGTCCGAGGCTGTCCCAGTAGATCCGCTCCAGGCGAACGCCACGGCGCTCGCCGCCGCCAGTCACGGCGCGGAAACGCGGCTCCAGTTCGTCACCATCGACAGACGGCAAGGCTTCGCTGCGGGCCATCGTCGTGACTTCGTCCTTTCCGGCTACTTTGCGCATGGCCGCCCTCACCGTTCCGTCAGCGCTTCAGAGCGCGCCTTGTTGATCGGCTTCATCAGATAGGTGAGGATCGCCTTGCGGCCGGTCATGATCTCGGCCGAAGCCACCATGCCGGGTATGATCGGATAGCGCTTGCCGTCGCGCTCCAGCTCCGACTTGTCGGTCTTGATGCGCACGAGGTAGTAGGTCTCGTTCTTGTCCTTATCGACAAGGCTGTCGGCAGATACGTTGACGACCGTACCGTCCAGCGCACCAAAGATCGAGAAATCGTAGGCCGAGATCTTGATGACTGCCGGCTGGCCGACGCGCACGAAGGCGACGTCGCGCGGCGAAATCTTCGCCTCGATCAGCAGAGTGTCGGCTGTCGGCACGACGCCGGCGATGACCTTGCCGGCATCGACATAGGCGCCGATCGTATTGACCTCCAGCGTGTTGACGATGCCATCGACCGGGGAACGAATATCTGTATGCTTGACCCGGTCGGATGCCCCACGGATCGTCTCGTCAACGACGGACAGCTCCGACAGTGCCTGCCCCTTGTCGGTCAACGCCTGCTGGCGCAGCTGCAGCCCGAGGTCGTTGACCTGCAGCGTCGCCTCTTTGACGGCCGCCTGCAGGCGATCCAGACTTTCGACATAGACTTTAAGCTGACCCTGCAGGTCGACCAAGTCTCGCTGGACCTTCAGCACTTCGGTTTCGGCGACGAGCTTCTTCTCGCCGAGCGGCTTCAGCAGATCATACTGCTTCTGGGCACCGGCGATATTCTGCGTCAGGCGGTCTATGTTGGCATGCGCCTCGTCCAGCTCGTTCTGATGCTGCTTCAAACGCTGATCGAGAACATCAAGCTTGTTCTGGTAGGCGGCACGATCCGCCTCGAAGAGCTTTTCCTCGTTGTCGCAGACGTCCTTGGCGGTGGCCAGAATATCGGCTGGGCAGACGAATTGTGCGTCGTAGGTGCCTGCTTCTTCCAAGGCGAGGCGCTCAACCTTGGCACCCAGAGCGCGGGCCTTGGCCACCGACTCACCAAGCGTCGATTGCGTCGTGGTATTGTCGAGCTGCACCAGAAGATCGCCCTTATGGACGACCTGACCAAGATTGACATTGATCTGCTGGACGATGCCGGGCTCGGACGACTGTACGATCTGCGTCTTCGATACCGGTATCACCTTCCCCTCGCCTCGCGCGATCTCATCGATGTCGGCCAAGGCCGCCCAGGCGATGAAGGCGGCGATCATCAAGGCACAGATACCGAGGATCAGCCGGGCGAAAAATGGAGGATTGTCGTGGATGTTGCGACGATGGGTACGCATCAGGGCACCGCCTTGCGCTGCATCGCCTCGATGACGGCGTTCTTCGGTCCATCGGCAATGATGCGGCCCTTGTCGATGACGATCAGCCGATCGACCAGCTCCAACATGCTGTGGCGATGGGTCGCCACCATCAGCGTTGTTTCCGGACCGAATGCACTCGTCAGCTTGTTGATCAGGTGCCGTTCGCTCGCCAAATCCATCGCCCCCGAGGGCTCATCGAGGAAGACGATCTTCGGCCGGGTCAGGAGCAGGCGAGCGATGGTCAATGCCTGCTTTTGGCCATTCGAGAGGTTCGCGCCGCGCTCGCCGACCGGCATGTCGAAACCGCGCGGGTGAACGGCGACGAATTCCTCGACACCGGTCATACGCGAGACGGCCAGAAGCTCCTCGTCGCTGGCATCGGCCCGGCCGAGCAGCAGGTTTTCCTTCACCGTGCCGGAGAACAGATCCGACGACTGGCCGGCGACGGCCACCGCGGCGCGCACTTCAGCCATGTGATACTGGCGGATATCGACGCCATCGATCAGCACGCGACCGCTGGCCGGCTGAAAAAGCCCGTCGAGCAGCCGGCCGAGCGTCGTCTTGCCCGAACCGATGCGGCCGATAATCCCGATCCTCTCGCCGGGCATGACCGTAAAGGACAGCCGATTGATGACCGACTGGTCGGAACCCGGATATTGGAAAGAGACATTCTGGAAGCTGAACCCGCCACTGCGGATCTGCCGATTGACGAAGCCGACAGTCGACGGGCGGTCATCGGGCTGTTCCATGATCTTATCGAGAATGCGCAGCGACATGGTGGCCTGGCGGAAGCGCGCCAGTGTCATGGCGATCTGGCCGAAAGGCGCGCCGGCGCGGCTCGCCAGCATGACGGTCGCGACGATCGCGCCCATGGCAATTTTTCCATCGGCGAATTCATAGGTGCCCGCCACGACGATGAACACACTAACCATCTGTTGCAACAACATCGTCAAGTTGATGGCGTTCGACGAGATGTGCTTGATGTCCTCGCTGGTGCGGCTCGAATATTTCGTCAGCTCCTGCCAGCGGCGCAACATGGTCGCCTCGGCGCGAAGGCTCTTCAATGTCTCGATCGTCGAAATCGTCTCGACGAGCATCGACTGGCGACGCGATGCTTCATTCGTCGCAGTCGCCATACGCTTGCCGATCTGCGCCTGGGCCACGAGGCCGATTACGACGGACAGAACGAAAGCAACGGCCGGGATGACGACCAGCCAGTCGGCGATCATATAGATGACGATCAGGAAAATGACGACGAAGAGGCTGTCGATCAGCACGCCGATCGTGTTCGAGGTGAAGAATTCGCGTACGAATTCATATTGCGTCACGCGGTTGGCATATTCACCTGTCGACATCGGGCGGGAGGCTAGCGTCGAATTCAGGATCTTGTCGAAGATCAGCTGCGACAGACGCATGTCCGCCTTGCGGCCGGCATAGTCGATCAGCGACGCGCGGGCCGTCTTCAGCAGGAAATCGAAGAGATAGGCCAGGGAAATGCCGGCCGTCAGCACCCAGAGCGTTGGGAACGCCTTGTTCGGCAACACGCGGTCGTAGACGTTCATGGTGAAGAGCGGTGAGGCCAGCGCGATGATGTTAATAAACAGCGCCGCCAGCATGACGCGAGCATAGGTGCGCCAGTAAGGCACCAGCGTCGTCGCCAACCAATGACGCTTCTCGATCTCCATCGCATGACCGACGCGCGCTTCTTCCGAAGCATTCTGATAGAAGAGCGTGAAAGCAAAGGCGGCCTGCGGATTGAGCGCGGCCAGCTCTTCTCGCGTCAAGCGAAGCGGCGCCCCGGCTGTTGACGCGATATCGATGACGTAGGAGCCATTTTCGGTCATTTCGAGCAATGGGAGCACGCCGCCACCGGCAAAGGTGACGATGGCGGGACAGTCGAAATTACCCAGCCGGCAATCGCGCTCTTTGTGCTTCAGCACCTGAAGGCCGACGCGCTCTGACAGCCGCTCGACATCGTCCTGCTCCATTGCCTCCAGAACCTCGTCCGGAACGCCCGAAAACAGCACGGTATCGGAGCTCGGGCGACCGTAAAACGCGGCGACCGATTTAAATGCCGATTTAAACGTCTGCAGCGATACGCTCGCAGACACCTCAGGTGCCACGTTCAACATGGAGTACTATCCAATCCGGATCGCGACGATTAACGAATCGGCTCGAGCAGATCCATCGGCAGGCCAGGCTTCTGATGCGAGTCGTATTTGACATAACCGGGATCAGCCGTGTTCGACGACACGCCAAACTGATCACGGGCATAAGGCGTTGCCTGCTCGACCGGCTTCAGCTTCATCGTCGACAATAAACTGCCCGATGCGGCGAGGATCTTGTATTCGGCAAAGAGCGAAGCGACGTCCGCCGTCTTGGCCAAAACCTCGGTATTGAAGCGGGTGTTCTGGGCATCCAACAGATCGAGTAGCGAGCGCTGACCGACCTTGAACTGCTCCCGATAGGACGTCACGAGCTGGGCGTTTGTCTTCTCCTGCCCGTCCAAGATATGCGCTAGCTGGGCCTGATTGGTGCGCTCGCTCCAGGCGGAACGAACAGACTGATCGACTTCACGATAGCTCTGGCTCAACGCGTAACGCTGTTCGGCGGCGCGACGGACCAGTTCCTGCTGATGGGCAGTATCGATGCCGCCGTGATAGAGGTTCCATTTGGCAACGACACCGACCTGGACGTCGTTGGTGTTACCCTTGTTGCCGTCAACATCGTCACCCATGCGGGCGCTGCCGACAAAATCCAACTTCGGCAGGAAGGCCGCCTTGGAACCACGGACATCGGCGTCAGCGGCATTGACGTCAGCCTTACCTGACGAAATCTGCGGATTATTCTTTTGGGCGATGAAGACGGCGTCATCCAGCGTCTTCGGCAGGTAATGCGCCACGGAGACCGGACGCTGCGCATTGCTGATCGGCTCGCCGACCACCTGAAGGTAGCGGATCTTCGTCGCATCCAGTTCCTGCTTGGCTTCCTGGAGGCGGGCATTGGCTGCTTGCAGGCGCTCGCGGCCCTGAAAACGGTCGGCATCCGTAAGGGCGCCGCCCTTGATGCTATCCTCGATGTTGCCGACCATCTGCTTATGGAAGGCGACGTTCTTTTCCGCCGCGGAGACGATTTCCGTCTGCAGTAGATATTCGAGATAGTCTTGCGTCACTTCAAGCGCCAAGGCTTCCGAGCGCTGCTGGACGCGAAAGGATGCGCTGTCGACCCGAGCTGCCTGCTTGTCCTTCTGTGCCTTGCGATCGCCGCCGTCAAACAACGTCTGCGTAATAGTCAAGCTTACATCAGCCGGATTCAGGTAATCCGTGGTAGACTTCAAAGCTCCGGACGTGGTGTCTGACAGTCTACGGCGACCATAACCTGACTCCAGATCGACAGATGGCAAGTAAAGTCCCCGCGCCTGGCGCAATTCGAACTCTGTCGCCTCGCGATTCTGGGCAGCCTCCATGATCTGCGGATTGGTCTTCATTGTCTTATCAATTGCCTGCTGCAATGTCGTAGCATAAGCGGCACCGCTCGATAAAGAAGCAATGGCGACTGAAGTGCCGATCGCCCGAATCAATCGCTTTCCATAGGTCAAAATGGTAACCTTCCCCTATAACAATGCTTTTCTAATATAGAATATACTTTAGAAAGCTTATCCATCTATTAGGCTTAAACGAAGTCACGTCTGCTGCAAAGTAGATTCACACGTATTTCTCTGAAACAGTTAATATCGCGACGCGCAAGCCTTGGTGCTAACAATTTTCCGACTATTTTTGGTCTGTTCACAGCCGAAGCAAGAATGTTTGTTGTGTTTGCGATCACCCCAAATTTGATCGTTGCTCTTGCAAGTATATTTGTTCATCATTATGCGCCGGTTTGAGGCGGAATGTTACCAGGGCCGATCTATGTCCCAGCGGTTGCCCAAGAGGAATTATTGAAGCTGCCGTAAGATACGCGTTTGCAGCCGCGCAAATGATCAGCGCCGTATCTTATTTAGAACACGGGTGGCAATACCGAGATGTACCCGATCAAAGTCTCGAAGATAAATGGTAGAGACTTCAGGATCTGGCGCTCGACACCTTGTGTCCAAGCGCGCCGGTCAAATGATAACCTGACGCTGAACATGAATTCAGGCGGAAGGGAGATACCCCTCCACCGCGTGGAAGCAGGACCCGAGCCGACGATGGAAACATTGGCGAGGGTCACAGTCGCTGATCTCACAAAATCGATCTAATTCCACCAGCAATTCGGTCCGCGACATACCGGAATCTCTGTCCGGAGCTTTTTTTAAACACGCATTCAGAGAAAGCGCGTCGATTTTGTTGCCAAAAAACCATAATTGCTCCACGAACATCACTCACTAAAGAGTCAACGGTGAGAGTTGGATCGAAGCTGAATGCGTTTACAATATAGTTTCCTTTGTCTGTTCCTGGCGATTGCCCCATCGGCGTATGCGCTGGAAACCGGTTCACCGTCAGTTCTGACGCCGCTACAGCAACAAGAGCAAGCCGCTCATTTGAGCGCGCAATTTCTCACGCGTTTCCACTATAAGCCCGTTCCGCTCGATGATGCCCTGTCGGTCAGGATCATGAACCAGTTTATCAAGTCGCTGGATCCGGACCGTGTCCTCTTCCTGCAGACCGATATCGACAAGTTCACGGCCAACAGCACTAAGATTGACGATGCCATAAACCGGGAAGACCTGCAGATCCCCTTTTCCATTTTCAACGTGTATGTGCAGCGCGTTGTCGACCGCATGAACTACGCGCGCGACTTGATCAAACGGAACTTCGATTTCAGTGTGCAGGAAGACTATCCCCTCGTCCGCGACAAGGAGCCCTGGCCGCAATCCGAAGCGGAAAGCAATGACCTGTGGCGCAAGCGCGTCAAGAACGACTGGCTGCGTCTGAAGCTGGCAGGCCGAGACGATGCCGGCATTCGCGATACGCTCGACAAACGCTACAAAAATTCCCTCGATCGCGCCTACAAGTACAAGAGCGACGACGTCTTCCAGACGTTCATGGATGCCTATACAACATCGATCGACCCGCATACCGACTATTTCGGCGCAGCCGCTGCGGCGGAATTCGATATTTCAATGAAGCTTTCGCTCGTTGGTATCGGCGCGGTATTGCAGGAAAGAGATGACTACACGACGATCCGTGAGCTCGTCGTCGGCGGCCCGGCGCAATTATCCGGCAAGCTCGCGGCGGGCGACCGCATTGTCGGCGTCGGTCAAGGCGAGAATGGTCCTATAAAGGAAGTGGTCGGTACACGCCTCGACGAAATCGTGCAGATGATACGCGGCTCGAAGGGGTCTGTCGTGCGCCTGGACATTCTGCCCGCGGATGCCGGACCGGATGGCAAGCATCACGTCATCAGCCTGGTTCGCGACAAGATCAGCCTTGACAAACAGGCGGCCAAGAAGACGATTCTGCCGATAAAAGATGGCGACGCCACCCGCAAGATCGGGGTAATTACCCTGCCCGCTTTCTACGAAGACTTCGAGGCGCGGCGAAAAGGCGACAAGGACTACCGGAGCGCCAGCCGCGACGTCGCCAAACTTCTTGCTGAACTGAAGCAGGACAATGCCGACGGCGTTGTGATCGACTTGCGCAATAACGGCGGCGGTTCGTTAGCCGAGGCAGTTGATTTGACAGGTCTGTTTGTCGGCAAAGGCCCGGTGGTTCAGGAACGCGATGCCGGCGGTAAGATCGAGGTTGAGAGCGACGATCTTCCCGTGCCTGCCTGGACAGGCCCGCTAGCTGTATTGATCAATCGTGGCTCGGCTTCGGCTTCCGAGATCTTTGCCGCGGCGATTCAGGACTATGGTCGAGGTGTGATTGTCGGCGAACCCAGCTTTGGCAAGGGCACAGTGCAAACTGTGATCAATCTTGACCAGTTGACCCACGGCAGCAAGCCGAAATTCGGCGAGTTGAAATTGACGGTTGCCCAATTTTTCCGTGTCGATGGCGGTACGACACAGTTGCGCGGCGTGACGCCCGACATCAGCTTGCCGGGCTCTTCTGATCCCAAGAGCTTTGGTGAAGCGAGTTATGACAATGCCCTGCCGTGGACCAAGATCAAACCGGCACGCTACACTCCTGACGGCGATATAAAGGCGCTACTGCCGCAACTGCAGAGCCGCCACGACGCTCGGGTGGCGAACGACAAGGATTTCCAGCGCTTTACAGAAGACGTTGCCGAACTGAAGGCGCAGCGCGAAAAGCGGGTTGTCTCCCTGAATGAAACCGAGCGGCGCAATGAATTGATCGCTCAGGCCAATCGCCTCAAGTCTCGCCAGCAAATGGATGATGGTGAGGACACTGGTGAGGACGATGGCCTGGAGGCAAACGAGCGCAGCCTCAGCGCTGATATTGCGATTGAAAATGCCCGCAGGAACGCAAAAGACGTCTTGCTGAACGAGACCGCCTCCATCGTTGCCGACGAGGCGGATCTCCAGGCTGGCATGCTGAAGGCTGTCCCGCAAAAACCGGGAAACAGTGACAAAAAGTGACAATTTATCGGCAAGCGCAACCAACGCGCCTCCTGGTCGCTTGGGAAATCCGTTGGGGGTCGCGAACTTGATGAAGTTCATCCCGCTCTGATTTGCTGAGCTGAGCGAGTTGATCGACTCGACTCCAAGCAAGGCAATATCTCGTTGCAGCTATGTGGTTAACCCGATCCGGCGCTGACCAGCGCTTCACGCCGCCCTCAATTCCTGCGATATTTGCAGAGCCTCATGAACCTGCAAACACGGGAAAGCAACATGCGCGCACCTACCGGATCCGTTACAGGGCTTTGCTCTGCGTCCGCCACCATGTTTGCAGTGGGAATGGCCTTTCTGGGTTACTGGGGAGTGTATGAACAGGGGCCGTGGCATACAGTCGATTATGTTGTGTTGGTCTTAGCTCTCATCGGATTTGCAGCACTTGGTTCTGTGCCTTGGATTGTGACCACGCCTGTCGCGGAGGAGGATGCAGAGAAAGTCGGCACCGCCAGGCGAGCGATGGCACTGGGGACGATGTTAATCTGGTTGGCCGTGGGTATTGCCGTATTTGCCTGAGCTACCCTGCGTGACCGCATACGGCCCGCAAAATAGGTCCACTTGAATCGATCGGCCCCGGCCGACTTCCAAAATGACAGAGGTTAAAGCATTTCACTCTAGCAAGCGGCTGACGCGCTTTCCTGTCGCGAAGTAGGCTGTTCGTCCATGGCCACGAAATGCGCGGCATGCTCTCGATCACAAGACACGCCTGCAAAGCAACCTTTTCGCACGTATCTCGCATCTGGACCGAGGCCCCAAAAACAGCCCGACAAATCGCGACTTTCAACCGCCGCTGCCACAATTACGCCTGCTGTTTTCGGGAATTGTCGCCGGCGCGTACGCCCTGTCACGTGGGGGCGCGATCCGGCGCGTTCTTTGGAAAAGTAGTTGTGACCATGAAGACTATAAAATTAGCCCTTTTGCCCGCTTTGGCCGTCCTGATGGCAAGCTCTGTGCATGCTCAGGAATGGAGGTACTCGCGGGATTATGGCGACGACCCGGATGGCGGCTATGCTGCTCAGCGCTATTGGCAGGAGGCGCCGCCGGACTATCGTGATTATCGGCGTTCCGGCGATGACTATTCCTACCGGGGTGATCCCTATGGCTATTATGACGACGAAGACGGCGATTTCCCGCCGCGCCGCCGTCCACAGCGACAGGCGTCGATCGATCAGGGCGCAATCTCTCCGCAATTCATTCCTGGCGCCAAGGACGATAGGCGGGCCGGGTTGGCGCGGTCGTCGATCCCGCGTGTGGTAGTCCCCTTTTCCGGCTACGAACCCGGTACAATCGTGATCTCCACCAAGGAAAAACGTCTCTATCTTGTGCTCAGCGACGGAACTGCCCTCAAATACGGCATTGGTGTCGGCAAGCAGGGCTTCGCCTGGAAGGGCACGGAGACGATCAGCCGCAAGGCGGAGTGGCCGGACTGGACGCCACCCAAGGAAATGATCGCTCGCCGGCCAGAATTACCTGACCACATGGATGGCGGCCTCAATAATCCGCTCGGAGCGAGAGCGCTCTATCTCGGTTCCACCCTCTACCGCATCCATGGCACCAATGAACCCAACTCGATCGGCAAGGCGGTATCTTCTGGCTGCATCCGCATGGCAAATCCGGATGTGATGGATCTCTATAGCCGGGTCAGCGTCGGAACAAAGGTCGTTGTGCTCTGATTGCACCTTGGCGCTTGCTGGGCTGCCATGATCTGGAGATTGCGTATTTCAAAGCAGCGTGCACATCCTTGTGTCCGACGAGGGAACTGAGTTTGTTCTTGCGCTATCCGTTGGTTGGTCGCTAAGTCACGTTGCTGCATCCGTGAGCTTTTGTGGTCGACAAGCAACCTCGGCCTGATCCAATACGAGAATCGAAGGCAATTCAATGACCGGACAACTTTCTCTCCCCCGCGATCGGATTTCCGTGCTTTTGTTGGAAGGCATCAGTCAAAGCGCCGTGGACTACTTTGCGTCGTCTGGCTACGTCAATCTGACACATCTGCCGAAGGCTCTGGATGACAAGGATCTCAAAAGTCATATAGCGGAAGCGCATATTGTCGGAATTCGCTCACGCACGCATCTGACAGAGGAAATTTTCAGTTCCGCGAAGAAGCTCATGGCTGTCGGCTGTTTTTCTGTGGGGACAAATCAGGTCGATCTGGATGCAGCCCGCCGACGCGGGATACCCGTGTTCAACGCCCCCTATTCGAATACGCGCTCGGTGGCAGAACTTGTCATCGGCGAAATCATAATGCTGACCCGGCGGATTTTCCCGCGTTCGGCTTCCGCTCATGAAGGCGGATGGGACAAATCTGCCGAAGGTAGTCGCGAGGTGCGCGGGAAAACGCTAGGCATTGTGGGCTATGGCAATATCGGCTCGCAGCTGAGCGTTCTTGCGGAAAGCATGGGTATGAACGTTCGCTATTTTGATCCGTCAGATAAGCTTCGTCATGGCAATTCAGAATCGATGACAACGCTCGGCGAGCTTCTTGAAATCTCAGATTTCGTGACGATGCATGTTCCGGAAACGAGTTCGACGCGAAACATGATAACCGAGGCCGAACTGCGCAGGATGAAAAAGGGAGCGATTTTCATCAATAATTCCCGCGGGACCGTGGTGGATCTTGAAGCGCTCGCGAAGGTTTTGAAAGAAGGACATCTCGCAGGCGCGGCCGTGGACGTGTTCCCGAAGGAGCCGGCATCGAATAAGGAGCGTTTCGAAACGCCACTTCAGGGTTTGGAGAATGCCATTCTCACTCCGCATATTGGCGGGTCGACCGAAGAAGCCCAGGAGCGTATTGGCAGGGAAGTCTCCAGGAAGCTTGTCGAATATTCCGACGTCGGCTCGACGCTGGGGGCGGTCAATTTTCCCCAGGTTCAACTGCCGCCACGTCCAAACGGCACGCGTTTCATCCATGTTCACGAAAATCGCCCTGGCATCCTAAATAGTCTGAATGTGATTTTTTCGTCCCGTGGACTGAATATCGTCGGCGAGTTCCTGCAGACGTATGGCGAAACGGGTTACGTGGTCATTGAAGCCGAGGGCGTTGGCCAGATAGCGGATGACATACTTGATGCGCTTCGCCAGATTCCGGGAACGATCCGAGCGCGATTGCTTTACTGACGCTGGTGGGAAAATATATTCTGCAAGTGTTTCTGACGCAGTTTTATAGCCACAGGCAACTCGTGGTTCTAATATTGGTCGCGTTGCCGAACGCGCTGTTCCAGAGCGGCTTCAAACGCTCGAAATAACTTCTTCATCACCTGCGCTTTGTAGGGAAACACCTCCGTTGAATCCATCCCGTGGACGTACATCCCCACATCGGCCTCGAACACCAGCAGGCGGCCATCGGGCAATTCGGCACAGTCGATGGCAAAATAGTCCAGTCCGAAACACCGACCGAGCTCGGCGAAGGCGTTTGCGTGGCGGATAGCGAAGTCCTCGTCGAAACTCGTCATCCAGGCGGCTTCCTCAGCACGCCTGTCCTCGAAATGCGACATGCGGGCGTTCTGGTAATGCACCATCCAGTGTTCGGAGACAGCCATATGGCTGGCATAGGCTTTGCCGTCGATAAAGGCTATGCGTTGCTTGCGGAACTTGCCATCCTCGCTGCTGTAATCGATGAATGAGGCAACGTAAAATAGCGGGTCCGGATGCAGTTCCAAGAAGCCGCGCAACTGCGCGGGGTCGATGATCTTTTCCATGCCGTGGCCGGCATGGGTGTCGAGCGGGCGGACGATGAACGGGTAGCTGACGATACCGGCGGCAGCCTCCAGGGCCAGCACACGGTTGGCGATGTCCTGAAGCACGTTTCTGGAAATTCGCGTGATGGCTGGCGTCACGACGGCAACTGCTTCCCGGAGCGATTCGGCGACGCCGTCGCGAGACAAACCCATGACCGCGCGCGGCGCATTATTCATTATTGGGCCGCGCCAGTCCCGCAGCAATCTTTCGAGATTAAGAAGCACAGGCAGATTTTCGGTCGATTCGGCAACGGCGACAAAGGCGATGTCATGATTCGGGATGTCGTCGAGGTTGGTCGTATCGGCATCGACATAGTGGAGCAGGACGTTGACGTTTGATTCTTCCAGCAGGAGCTCGATCGGCGTGTTCGCCATGAAGTCGCCTTTTGCGACGAGGACGAGGATGTTGAGGCCAGTGCCACTGCCGAACGTTACCCGGTAGGTCTTCGAGAGCCGAAGCGCGGCCCTTTGCGCGATCGCGGCCTCGCTTTTTTGGCCTACCGAATTCGTAATAATCGACAGGTCAAAAAAAGCTGCTGCATCGGAATGATCGGCCGTCACCCGGCCAAGGAGGTCGTGCCACAGGGGCATGATGTCACGCCCCTCGTAGATCGAGCGGATAATTTTTGCCTTGCCAATGATCTCCACCGGACCCGGCAGTCGTGAGTTAGGCGTCGGCTCCTTCGTCAAGATTTCCATCGTTCGTTTTAGCTCGCGGGAAATATTCTCCCGTCTATTCTATTGACAAATCTCATAATCGCGTCGGCTCTTGCGCGCGTACCCAACTAAAAGTCATGGCTATCAAAGTCATGGCTATCACCGTTGACTGACGGGACACTGAACTCGGATCAGCTCTCCACGTTTTGTAAACCCAGCGCGATGTTGCGAGGAAATGAACGGCGGACATCAAAGCGCGACCTTGCTGACCGACGAGGACGTCGGCACCTTGAAACACCTCGCCAAGGAGGGCTTGGGCGCGCCCACCCGCTCCGGGCGCTGGCCTCCGATCTCGGCTACCTTGAGGCCTGGTGCGAGCTTGCCGTCGGCTCTCCCCTTTCCTGGTCGGCGCCGGAAGCACTGCAATTAAAGTTCATCGCGGATCATCTCTGGTAACCGCTCGAGCGTACCGAGGATCTCAATCCAGCACCGCGCATCGTCGTCTATCTCGGACAGGAGACCTTCCCGCTAAAAACGACGTTGAAGCAATGCCGCTCGCCTCGCTAGGCAATGCCCTGCTTGATCTTGCTTAGGTGGCGGCGGGAACCAAGCGTTTCGACCTGCAACGGCTCGCGCGAGAGCGTGCCAAAAGGCGCCTTTCACCAACGCGAGGATCACTTTTCACAAAGCCGTCGCCCACCGCCATAGGGCTGGTAGGTGCAGTCCGCCGGGCGGAAAGAGCGGTAACTGCGGGAACAGGCGGTGATGTTGCAGGACTGCGTTGCCCCTGGGTTGTCGATCGCTGCTTCGGTCGATTGCGCTCCATTCGACGCAGGCTCGGACATCGCCTCGCGCATGAAGTCCCGCCAAATATGCGCCGGCAAGGCGCCGCCTGTGACCCCGTTCATTGGCGCGCCGTCGTCATTGCCCACCCATACGCCGGCGACGAGCGGTTCAGTGAAGCCGACGAACCAGGCATCGCGATTGTTCTGGCTGGTGCCTGTCTTGCCGGCCGCAAACATGCCAGGATCAGCTCCACGTCCGGTGCCACGCTCGACCACCAACTGCAGCAGGCCGAGGAGATCGGACTGGTACGGGGAAAGGTCGATATTCGGCCTCACTTGTGAGCCAACGCGAAACGCCTTTGGCTGTCCGGCAGCCTGAAAGTCCACAACGCCCCAGGGCTCGACGGGCGCCTTGCCGAGATGGACGGACGCATAGGCACTGGTAAGCTCAAGCAAGTTCACTTCAGATGTGCCGAGCGTCAGAGATGGTGTGTTGGCAAGCGGCGTCTTGATGCCGAGCTCGCGCGCGGCGGCAATCACATTGTCGAGCCCGACCTCTTCGGCAAGCGCCACCGAGGCGGCATTGAGTGACCGGGCAAACGCTTCGGCAAGTGTCACCCAGCCGTGATAGCCGCCGCTAGAATTTTCCGGCGACCAGCCGTTGATGTCGATTGGCGCGTCCAATATCCGGTCGGACAGGGTGAATCCTGCCTTCAGCGCTGCATAATAGACGAAGAGTTTGAAGGCCGAACCCGGCTGACGCATCGCAGTGACGGCGCGGTTGAACTGACTTGCCTTGTAGTCGCGCCCGCCGACCATGGCAACGACTGCGCCATCCGGCGTCATCGCAACCAATGCCGCCTGCGATGCTCCGACTGCCTGTCCTTCACCGTCCAGCGCGTTTCTCACGACCCTTTCGGCAATCTGTTGAAACCGCGGTACCAGAGTTGTGCGCACCGTGGTTGAGCCCGGCGAGGAGCCGGCGATTTCGCTCGCCCGCGGCGAAATCCAGTCAGCAAACCAGCTTCCGGAGCGCGGTGTCGGCGTCGTTGGATGCAGCTTCGCGAAGCTCGCCTTGGCTTCCTCCGCATCCGGTGCGGTGATCTTGCCGTTGGCCACCATCGCGTCAAGAACAACGGCGGTGCGTTGGCGCGCGCCTTCGAAATTGTCGATCGGGTTCCATTGGCTCGGCGCCCGCAGCAATCCCGCGAGCATCGCCGATTCCGGCAGGTCGAGAGCGCCGATATCTTTGTTGAAATAGATCCGCGCGGCGGCAGGCATGCCGGTCGCGCCGGCTCCAAGATAGGCGCTATTGAGATAGCGCGTCAGGATTTCCTGCTTGCCGAGCTTCCACTCCAGCCAAACGGCTATGACGACCTCCTGTATTTTTCGTTTTATTGTCCGATCGCTATCGAGATATTGCAGCTTGATGAGCTGCTGGGTAATCGTGCTGCCGCCTTCTACCACCGAGCCAGCTTCGAGGTTCCGCAGCAGTGCTCTTCCGATCCCTCTGGGGTCAATGCCGAAATGATCCATGAAGCGGCGATCCTCAATTGAGAGGACGGCATCGATGAGATGCGGCGGAAACTGGTTGTATTGGGCATATGGTCCTTGATAAGGCCCCTGTCTTACCAATGGTGCACCGTCAGTGGTTTCCAGCACCACGACGGGCTTCAAGGTTCCATCGCGGATCTCGCCCCAAGGTACATCCTTTAGTGCCCACACTAGTACACTTCCCACAAGGAGGAAGCAGGCAAGAAATGTCAGTCCTATAGCGATTTTCCACCGGCCGGTATTTGGGGAAGCGCGCCGCTGATTTTCGAACTGTCTTATACGCAGACCACGAATACCGCCCCCTATTTTACCCGCAGCGGTCGCGAACCAGTTGCCAAGATTGCGGACAGCTGTTGTGGTTTCCGGCTGGATTGATCCCTTGAGTTTCGTCCTCAAATAGGAAACTGCTGTTCTGGCTCCTGCCCTTGCCAAGGTTAAACTCGCCTGCAAATCATGACCGAGTGCACGCAACAGATTGTACGTTGCCAGTCTGCTTTGGCCGAAGGATCCATCAGGCTGTCGCGGAGGATCAGCTTGGGTGGATGAGTTGGCTCCTGAGTCCGAGGCGGGTGCCGACGCCTCAATTTGTTCGGCTGCGGACTCCAAATCCGGCGAGCGATTAGCACCCGTGCTCGGGTCGCTGGCACTTTCGGCTGAGGAATTGGGGGGGCTTGGCATTGGTTTCCGCTAAAGGTCTCTTCTTCCCTAATGTAGCGCGAGCTTATAGCGTGGCCAGCTCGCTATCCAAATGTCCTTTAAGTTGCGATTCCAAAGGATCGGGTGACACCGTTTGAAACACCCAACCGCGCCGGTCAGGCATGTGCTGATAGCGCGTGCTTCACACGCAGGATCGCGAGGGCGACTGCGCCAATAACGACCGGGATCGACACCAGCATCACCAACGGGCTGATGTGGTAACCCGCGTGATCGGCGGTCTCAAATGCGACTTTAAGTAGGCTTAGAAGGTAATAGCTGATGGCGATAATGGAAAGGCCTTCCACAGCCCTCTGAATTTTCACCTGGGTTGCGGCCCGATCCGCCATCGCCTGGATCTGAATGGCATTCTGATATTCTATTTCAACCTGAATGCGGGTTTGCAGGAGATCGATCAAGTGCATGGTCGCGTGCGAGAGTTGGTCTAGGCGCAGGGCGGTCGCTTCGCAGGTTCGAATGGCCGGTCGGAAGCGCCTGGTCACGAAAACACCGAACCTTTGGAACCCTGGGACATGGGATTCACGTAGTTCGCCGATGCGCTCCTCGACGATTTTCGCATAGGCTGCCGTGGCACCAAAGCGATTGCGCGTAGAAGCGGCTGCCGAAATAATCTGAGCGGAAAGTTCCGAAATCTCTTCAAGCAGTTTTTTGTGTTCGGTGGTCGCCGTCGTCTGATTGCGGTTCGTAAGCTCAACGAGGTTCTTGTCATACCCACCGAGAAGGGGAGCCAAGCGGCGAGCCTCGGGAAGCCCGAGAAGAGCCATGGATCGATAGGTCTCGATTTCATAGATTCTGCGGACCATCCGGCCGAGGCGATACGCGTTCAGCTCCTTATTGAAGAGAAGGATCCGGCTCGCCTGGTCTTCCTGGACACGGAAGTCCGAGCATACTTGCGCAGCACCCCCACCGATGAAAGAGGCAGCTGTATCGTGAAAGCCGAACCTTGAAAGGATTGGTCCAAGTTCCGCCGGTGCGGGTCCTAGTACCAGAATTCCAACTCGAGATACGATCAGAGGCGCCTCAATGTCCACGAGAGACGCAATGTCATCCACCGAGAGGCTCGATACCGGCCACTCTTCGGCGTCTGCCGTCAATTGGGTCACACGGGTGATGGTTATGAATTCGGTATGGTGTTCCACCTGTAATCGCGGATCATCGTTGTCATCGGCTTCAGGCAGATAGCGGCTGCCATGCAACGCAGCGTGAGCAGATTGCATGAGCGCAATGTGCTCAACAAACGCCGGACCGGTAAAGTAGATCGAAGGTCGGGCATGAAGCTCGGCATTGAAATCCGACGTCATACAACCTCACCATGATAAGAGCGGATCGGACCTTCGACGAAAGCGTGCAGCACGTTTCTGCCGATGCAGCCGAAACCGTTGATGGCAACTCTTACGATCATTGCATCACTCCAATCATGGCTTGCAAATAGCGGTGCGCTCTCAATCGCATTGAGAGCGCACAGTCAGCGATATAACACGTGCGGTGATCAGGCCTTATTGACGCTTCCGGCATAAATCTGGTCGATGGTCGCAGCGAGGCTCGCATCGAATTCGGCGTCGCTCATAGTGACGCGCAGATCTTCCGTCAAAGCACGCGAGAAACTCGCGATCATGCCGTGATTGTGGCTGAGCTTTTCGCAGGCGTCTGCGCGGCTGTAACCGCCCGAGAGTGCCACGACGCGGATGACTGCCTTGTGAGCGATGAGGGGAGCGTAGAAATCCGCGACCGTCGGGATGGTGAGCTTCAGCATCACCTGCGTACCTTCAGGCAGCGCGTCGAGTTCCTTGGTGATCTCGTCTCGCAGAATGGCTTCTGCTTCCTGCTTTGTCGGGCTCTTGATCGACACTTCCGGCTCGATGATCGGGATGAGCCCGTGGGCGAGGATCTGCCGGCCAATTTCGAACTGCTGCTTGACGATGGCGGCAATGCCGGTCTTGTCGGCACTGGCGATGACCGAACGCATCTTGGTGCCGAAAATACCCTTCTTCACAGCGCGAGCGAGCAAGGCATCCAGATCGGGCATCGGCTTCATCAACTGAACGCCATTCTCTTCAGCGGCGAGGCCCTTATCGACCTTGAGGAAAGGCACCACGCCGCGATCTTCCCAGAGATAGGCAGGAACCGGCTTGCCCTGGGCTTCGCCGTCCATGGTTTTTTCGAACAGGATAGCGCCGATGACCTTGTCTCCGGAAAAACTGGGCGCCGTCATGATGCGCACGCGCATCTCGTGCATCAGGCGGAACATCTCCTCGTCGCCGCTATATCCGGAATCAGCGATCCCGTAGAGACGCAAGGCGCCTGGGGTAGAACCACCGCTCTGATCGAGAGCGGCAATAAAACCCTTCTTCTCGGCCATCTGCGATTTCTGCTTAGCATCGACCATGCTTTCTCCTTCCAATTTACGACTAAGCCCAAGAAGGGGCGTGTCACAGCGCGTTCTCTAAACGGTGTACACGCTTTTTTGGCTGCCACGAATATCCATCAGAGCGAGGACGTTCTGTCCAGAGCACAGGACACAGAAAGCGTCACGATATCAAACAGTTTCAATATGCTTAAATCGATTTTAATATTTTAATCGGTTTAATTTTCTGATTGCAGAGGAACAGCTTGGATAGCCGATCCTGATGAAGATGCAGGTTTGATTCTTCCGGATTGCAGCTTGGTCGTTCCATCTGCAGCATCTATTTTTCCATCTAGGTGGAAACGGCTCAATATTGCTTTCAATGGCCCCGGCCTTGCCGAGGTTCCCTTGGGGTCGAAATCCGTTTTCCAGGCTATTATTTTTGGGCGCGATATCGTGAAGCGCAGCGGCCACAGGATGGCGTTTAAAGCTTTCAAAGAAAAGCCTTTTTGTTAAACGGTCGCGCCAGCCTCGGACATAGAACTCCGCGGTCTGCGGCGCCTGGCGCGCGCCTTCAGCATCTCCAGCAGGCCATACCCACTCGGCCAGCGCCCGAAGCCGCTCGCGACATTGATGTGGCCCGCAAGACCGATATTCCGGATATCGGATTTCCAGAGGTGCCCGAACAACGTAAGGCGGTCGAGCGTCATATATATGTCGTTCAAACTGCCGATCGTCATGCTGGGAAAAGGCAAAGCCTCGGCGGGCATGGTTCCGAAAGAGATATGCCCCGCATGCAGCGCCTCGGTCGCCGGAAGATCACAGGGCGCGACGAGCAGCGCAGCTTTGACCCGTTGCGCCGTCGGTCGGCCCGCCAGTCTCGCGGCCAGCAGGCAGCCGAGGCTGTGAGCGACGATATAGGCCTCCCCCGCCTCTTCCAGAGCCGCGTCAAGCCTCGTCATCCACGCTCGCAAATTCGGATGATCCCAATCGTCCTGATCCACCAGACGGCAGTCCGGCTGATCCTGCAGCCAGTAATGCTGCCAATGCCCCTCCCCCGAACCGAACAGACCCGGCAAGACAAGCACCTTGCTCATTGCAGCTCCGTCATCGCTATTTGAGGATGCGGCACGTGCCGCGCGAAGGCTCCGCAATCGCAATAAGGAGAAAGGAGCATCAGAACACTCCCGCCACGAGCGCGAACAGAAATACGAAGGACGAGACGACGGAACAAATCTCGACACCATAAACAAGATGAGATCGGATACCGTTCGGAAACCGTTTCACAACCGGTCGTCGCAGGTCGAAAGCCAGCGCCATGATGTGTTTCCTCTCTCAATACCAGGGTGCCGGTGTAGAGCACCAATAGTAGAACTCGTAATCGCGAGCCGATTGCTCACGGTCGTCATCCAAAGCCCTCGTTCCTTCGATCGGCGTGCCGGGAGCGCCCGGCTTGCCCGTGCCCTGAAGCGCGAGAGGACTGAAGGCCATCTTCAAGCGACTGATGAAATTGAATGTCATGCGATCCTCCATCTCGTTGATCGGAGCGCGAGTTCGCGATCCAAGCTTCGACAGGCCTATCGATGACCAGATATTGTCTATAAAAATAGTGGATTTAAAGGAACAGCCATCTTTCCCTGCATGGAAAACAGGAAATCTGTTCCGTCCTCAGGGCGTCTGTTAAGCCGCCAGCGCAACAGATAGGATCCGCAGCGCGCCGATCCGAGATTATTCGCCCGCGTCGCGCTCAACCAAGGCGTCTTTCATGGCGCGCAAAATAATGACCGCCGAAGCTGCGCCCGGATCCATGTGGCCGAGCGATCTTTCACCGAGGCGTGCCGCCCTTCCACGGGTCGCGACCATGGATCGTGTCGAATTCGCCCCGGCTTCGGCAGCTTCCAGAATGCCGCTCCACATCTCCGACGGCCCAACAGCGCGAGCTTGCGCGCCGTTGGCCGCCTCCGCCGCCGGAATCCAAGCGTCCAGCATCGTCTTGTCGCCGCGCTGCCCCTTGCCGCGCTCCTTGATGCCTGCCGTCATGGCCTCGACGATTATCGCCTGACCGGCAGGCGAAAGGCTTTCATCCTGCTTCAGGGCCTGCGCCGCCCGCCGAAATGCCGTGGCATAAAGCGGTCCCGTGGATGCTCCGACGGCATCGAGAAAGGCTGTCGCGGCGGCCGTGAACACCTCAGACGGAAGCATATGATCAAGGTCGCGTTTTGCCAGTTCCCCGTTCACCGCCTGGAAACCGAGCGACATGGTGATCCCATGATCGGCATCGCCAATGGCGCCGTCCAGGTCCGAGAGATGATCCTTCTCCGCCGCGATCAACACGGATATGCGATGAAACATCCTGCTAAGGCGGCGCGCCGCATTTTCCGACATCGTTATCCTCCCAATTCGAGCAGGATGCGGCCCATGTCAGCCGGGCGCATCTCTCGCATTTTCAGTTCGTGATCCGCAGGAAAGCGGTGTCGCACGGATGATGCAGCAATTCCGCCAGTTCCTGGTCAAGATGCAGGATCGTGATCGATGCGCCGACCATGTCGAGCGACGTACAATAATGCCCCACCCAATTCGCCTCTATCCCAATACCTTTCGCACTCAGCCGCTGTTCGACACGTCTGAAAAGAATATAGAGTTCCATCAGAGGCGTCCCGCCAAAGGAATTGACGAGCACTGCGACGCGATCGCCCGCCACCGCCTTCATCTCGGCAAATATCCGATCCATGACGATGTCGACCACCGCGTCGGCGGTCATCATCTTTTCGCGCATCACGCCGGGTTCACCGTGTATGCCCATACCGATTTCGATATCATCGGGACCCATCTCGAAATTATGGCGACGGGTCTGCGGGAGCGAGCTTGGTTCCAAGGCGACGCCCATCGTAAATGTCCGCGCATTCGCTTTGCGTGTTACGGCCTCGCAAGCGTCGAGCGACATGCCACGGTCGCAGGCAGCACCGGCGATCTTGAAAATGAAGAAATTGCCGGCGACCCCGCGGCGGCCATCTCTGTCCTCCACGGGCGACGAGGAGATGTCGTCCGTCGTGACGACCGTGCGGACCTCGATATTGTCCTCAGCGGCCATTTCAGCCGCCATTTCGAAATTCATGACGTCACCGGCATAGTTGCCGTAGACAAAGAGCACGCCGTTACCGCCGGACGCCGCCTTGGCACATTGAAGGATCGGGCCAGGCGGAGGCGACGAGAAGATATTCCCCACGGCGACGGCATCCGCGAGACCCTTGCCGACATAACCGAGAAATGCGGGCTCATGTCCCGTGCCGCCGCCGATCACCAGGCCGACCTTTCCAGGTCGCGGGCCTGCACGAGCGACAAGCGCGCGGTGGGCGCTGTCAATCGACTTGATATAGGCCGCATGTGCCTTCACCACGCCATCGAGCATTTCCTCGACGACATCGTCCGGATTGTTCAGGAATTTCTTGATGTGGGTGCGGACTGCGCTCGCGAGCGGCACGATGTCGGTCTTTGGGCGCTGGGCAAGCTTCTGATCAACTTCGGTAACGCCGTCGGCGTTGAGGATGCCGCGACCGGTTGCAGCATCGGTGACGAGGACATTGACGTAGCCGCCGCGAAGCGCGGCAAGAATTGCCGGAACCTTGTCGAATCCGCCGGCAACTGCAATCCGCAAACCGATCCCCTTCAGCATATCGAGCGATATCCCGATCGTCCGCCCATCAAGCGGCCCAGCGACCGGGTGACCCTTCCCATCGATGAAACGCCCGGCGACGACGCCTGCGGCATCTTTCGCCAAATATTGCTGCAGAGACACCGACTCGAAAAATCCGCTGGTGTGGATGGTCGAATTCGGCCGCATCGAAGCAATGCCGAATATCACCTTGTTGGCTTGCGAGAGTGCGGAAAATTGGCTTTCGATCAGGGGCTCACGCAGCAGGACATCACGGACCTCCGGAGCGGAAACAATGGCGGGGGCGGCGATGTTGATCAGCTTCGCATTGACGGCGCCGGCAAAAGCTGCCGCGCAAAGCTCCGGCGTGTAGCTGAATGTCGCGCTGGTGCCGCCCGTTGCCTGAACCACCGTCATATCCTGCAGGCCCGTGATCGAGGCATGCTCACCGACCGCCATGACCGTGCGACCCCAGACGACCGCCAGCGTGTCGCCGGATTTCAGAATTCTCTGCAGCGCCTGCGCGCCTGCAACACCCAAACGATCGATGAGCGGACGACTGTTGTCGTCGCTCGGCACCACAAGACAGTCCTGCAATCCGAAATGCCGCTTCAATTCCTGGGCGATCGTCAGGGAACTCAGCCGGGAGGGCTCGATGGAAATATTGACGATGCCGCGTGCGCGCGCATCAGCGAGGTAGCTGTTGACCGTCGCCCGGGAGATCCCCATCGTCTCGGCGATATCGCCCTGCGTCATGCCATCTTCGTAATAGAGCCAGCATGCCCAGACATAGGGATCATCGCCGAAACGCAGCGGAATAGGCTCGACCGCTTCGGCGGTGCCGCTTCGCGCAGTGCCATTCTTTCGTGCCGATGATGTCTTGGCGGTCATGCTGCCTGGTATCCCCTTATCCACGATCGACCGCGAAGATGAGCGTAAAGGCTGCAGTTTTCAACGTATGTCTGAGCAAGATGGTTTCCGGCCGCCGAAGCGGCCGGAAAGGTGATGCTCGGGAGGATCATGGGCTCTCACCAAAGCCCATAATGTCATGCGGCAGGCGAGAGCCTGGCCTCGATGCCAAGCGCGAGCGATTTGAGAATCAGTGCGCAGGACGTGGCGCCGGCATCAAGGACGCCGAGCGAACGCTCGCCCAGCCGGCTGGCCCGGCCGATCTTGGCGACCAGATCGCGGGTGCTGTCGCGCCCCGCCTCCGCGGCCACCACCAAAGCCTTCAGCGAATCCGAAAACGACTTCCCGTCGCGACTGGCGGCATCGAACGCCGTTATGGCGGGTACGAGGGTATCGAGAAGGGTCTTGTCGCCAACCTTTGCCGAACCGATGGCCTGGATACCGTCGAGACCGCTATGCAGCATCGCGCTGAAGGTTGCAGCATCGATAGCCGGAACTTTTTCGATGGTTTCGGCGAACTGGGTGAACATGACACCGTAGAGCGGTCCCATGGAGCCACCGATTTCGGTCATCAGGACGGTGCCTAATGTATCGAGGGCAACGGCCAGCGACATGTCATTGCCTTTGATCCTCTCCGCGGCCATGCCGAAACCCTTGGCCATATTGACCCCATGATCGCCGTCGCCGATCTTGCCGTCGATTTCGCTAAGATAGGCACGGTTCTCGATGATCTGCTCTGCCAGCGAAAGAACGATGTCCCCCGAGGAGACATTCTGAAATTGCTGCATCTCGTCTCTTTCCTCCATCAAGGCATAGCCGGGCAGTGAACATCGACATCCAGCAACCGCTTCAGCTCTTCGTCGAGCGCCATCACGGTGAGCGTGGCTCCGACCATTTCAAGCGATGTGAAATAGTTGCCGATATAGGTCTTGGAGATCTTCAGGCCGCGGCCAGTGATCTCGGATTCGATGGTGTCATGGAGAATGTAGAGTTCGTTGAGAGGTGTGGCGCCGAGACCGGACACGATGACAGCCACCTCTGTTCCGGCGGTAAGATTATGATCGCCGAGAACGATCTTCGTCATATCGCGCGCAACTTCGCTTGCCGATTTCAGCGGCTCGACCCTGACGCCCGGTTCGCCATGGTGGCCGATGCCGACCTCCATTGTTCCAGGCTCGATCGAGAAGTTGGGATGGCCGACGGCCGGCAGGGTGCAGGGGCCGAGGCCGACGCCGATGGAGCGGCAATTATCGATCGCCCGTTGTGCGATCGCCTGCACCTCCTCGAGGCTTGCCCCCTCCCCGGCCTTCGCGCCGGCACATTTCCACATGAATATCTCACCGGCAACGCCGCGGCGCTTCTCGCGCTCATCCGGTCCCGCCGAGCACACGTCGTCATTGGCGACGACCGTCGCGATGGTAATGCCTTCCTTCTCGGCAAGCTTGGTCGCCATCTTTACGTTCATGTTGTCGCCGGCATAGTTGCCATAGAGGCAGACGACGCCCCTGCCGCCATTTGCTTCCCGCGCCGCGTCGAGGAAACTCTTGGCGGTCGGCGACGAAAAGAGCTCGCCGACGGCAACCGCATCGAGCATGTTGCGTCCGGTATAGCCGATGAAGGCAGGCTCATGGCCGGAACCTCCACCTGTGATCACCCCGACCTTGCCGCTCACCGGCGCATGACGGGCGGCGATAACACGGGGATTGCTGCCGAGCCGGACGATATCCGCATGCGCCTTGACGAAGCCCTTGACCGTATCCTCGACGACCTCGTCCGGATTGTTGATGAACCGCTGCATTGTTGCTCCTATTTTCCGCTCGTCAGACAATGGTGTAGCCGCCATCGACCAGGAGGTCCGCGCCATTGATCATGTCGGCGCCGTTCGAGGCCAGAAACACCGCTGCGGCCGCTATCTCTTCCGGGAAGGCGAAGCGGCCGGTTGGAATGCGCTGCTTCAGCGCTTCGCCGCGTGGACCGTCCCAGGCCTTCCTGCCGAGGTCGGTCAGGACGACGGTCGGAGAAATCGTATTGACGGTAATGCCGTATTTTCCCCATTCGGCAGCAAGTGTCTTGGAAAGGCCGATGACACCGAATTTCGATGCGCAGTAGGCGGCATGCTGGTCGATGGCGACGGTGCCTGCCTGCGAAGCCATGTTGATGATTTTCCCGCCTTTGCCGGCTTTAATTAGCCTGCGTCCGGCAGCCTGGGAAACCAGAAAGGTTCCCTTGAGGTTGATGGCAATGGTCTTGTCCCAGGCGTCGAGGCTAAGATCCTCGGCGGGAGCCAGCATGACCACGCCAGCGCTATTGACAACGATGTCGATGTGACCGAAAGCGGCCTCCGCCGAAGCGATCACCCTCTCCACCGATTGCGGATCGGATACATCGCAAACGAAAGATTTCGCGCCGTTACCGAGCTCATCAGCCTTGGACTTCGCGACCGATTCATTGATATCGATCACCCCGACGGCAGCACCCTTGGCAGCGAACGCCGATGCGATGGCATTGCCGATACCGGAGGCGCCGCCCGTGACCAGAGCGACCTTGCCGCCCAGCGAAAAATTCAGATCAATCTGTTTTGAATCAGTCATGACTTTCTCTCGACCTGTAAGGATTGGGGGTGGGCATCAGCCCACCCCGCGGATGGATCATTTGCGTGTCGCAAGAAGCTGATCGACGTTCTGCGCCGTAACCGGGGTCCACGGCACATTGTAGTTCTTGTCCTTGCCGTCGTGCCACGGCATGTCCTTGTAAGTCGTCCAGATGTCCGACTCCGGCTTGTAGTTGCCATGCTTCGCCTGGTAGATCGCCAGGTCAAGTGCGCCCTGCGCCTGGGCCCGGGCATCCTGCAGGATCGATGTCATTTCGCCGGCCTTGACTGCGCGCAAAGCGTCGGTGACACCATCGATACCGGCAATGGCAAAGCTCTTGACGTCAAGCCCAGCCGACTTGATCGCCTCGATCGCACCTAGAGCCATTTCGTCGTTCTGACCGATCACTCCGTTGATCTGGTTCGGGTGGGCGGTCAACCAGTTTTCCATCAGCGTCTGGGCTTCCGCACGCGACCAGTTCGCCGTCTGGTCTTCGAGAACCTTGACGTTGGGGCATTCGGCAAGCGCCTTCTTGTTGCCCTGCAGACGCTGGATCTGTGCGGACTGGCCGACAGGACCTTCGAGGATCACCACATTGCCCTTGCAGCCGATCTTGTCGAGTACGGCCTTGGCTTCCATGTAGCCGGAGATCGTGTCGTCGGAACCGACATAAGACGTCAACTGATCGGAATTGACGCGCGTATTGGAGCCGATGACCGGAATGCCGGCATCGACGGCCGATTGCACGGCGGCCGCGCCGGCGTCGACGTCGATCGGCGCGAAGATGATCGCATTGTATTTCTGTGTGGCCATCGTCTTGAACTGATCCTGCTGGACCAGCGCATCATAACGACCGTCGAAAACCGTCAGCTCAACTTCGCCGCTCTTAACCGCCGGATGGTCCTGGAGCGCTGCCGCCCAGATCTGCATGAATTCCGCATTCAAGCCGTAGGGCGCAGCACCAATCTTGATCTTCTCCTGCGCTACGGCCGATGAAGCCAGCAGCGCGGTTGCCGAAGCAAGCGCAATCAAAAGTTTTTTCATTTCATTTCCTCCACCTTGGGTTTAGGCTACCGGCATGGCTTGCCTTTGAGACGGGTCGGCAATACGCCTGCCCCGAATTTCCGTGTCGGAGCTTAGGCTCCGAAATTCCGTTTCTGGTCGAGCATCACGGCACCGACGATCAGCGCGCCTTTCAGCACCTGCTGGTAGTAGGACTGGATGCCCATAAGATCGAGGCCGTTATTCATGACGCCGATGATCAACGCGCCGATCAATGTTCCCGTGACGCGACCGACGCCGCCGGAAAGGCTTGTTCCGCCGATCACCACCGCCGCGATCGCATCCAGCTCATAAGCAACGCCAGCCTGCGGAAGCGCGGAACCCGTGCGAGCGCTGAGCAGCATTCCGGCAATGCCGGCAAGACCGCCGGAGATGACGTAGACGAGGAAGCGGATGCGGGTGGTGTTGATGCCTGAGGTCTTTGCCGCATGCGGATTGCCGCCGACCGCGTAGATATAGCGACCGAACCGGGTCCGATTGAGGATCCACCAAGAAACGGCGAACACGACGGCGAGAATGATCACCGGTGCCGGTATATTGAGGACGTCGCCGGTGCCGATCCAGCGAAAAGCCGGTGTCAGAGCAGGAACGGGGCGGCCCGCGCCATAAATAAGCGTCAGACCGCGCGCTGCAGACAGCATGCCGAGCGTCGCGACGAAGGCCGGCACGGAAAAGCGCGAGACGATGACACCCGATACCGCGCCGCAGGCAATGCCGACCAGCAGGCCGATACCCAGGTCGACGACTACCGGATAAGGCGCGCCAACGATACCGGCCGTCGCGGATGTCGTCGCAAAACTGGCGCTGACGATACCGGCCAGCGCCACGACCGAACCGACGGACAAATCAATGCCGCGCGTCAGGATCACGAAGGTCATGCCAATGGCCAGAACCCCGTTTATCGAGGTCTGCAGCAGGATATTCGATATATTGCCTGCGGTCAGGAAGTACTCGTTCGAAAAGGCGAGAACGCCCGCCAGCAGCAGGAAGGCCAGGAAGATGCCGTATTCCTGAATCAGCAGCCGTCGCTGGTCTGAACCGAACCAACCGCCCGCACTCTTGTTGTCATTTTCGCTAACTGACACCACTGGCTCCTCTGTTGCCGAAGGATTGCTCCGACCCTCGTCAGGTCGATAGGTGGACGAGTGATTGGGCATCCGTCTCCTCCCGGCTATAAATCCCGGCGCTCCTGCCGGCGCGCATCACCATGATGCGGTCGGACATGCCGAGAACTTCGTCGATTTCCGATGAGATCATCACGACGGTTCCGCCTGCTTCGGCGAAGTCGCAGATGATGCGATAGATTTCCCGTTTTGCGCCGACATCGACGCCGCGCGTCGGCTCGTCCAGCAGCAACACCTTCGGATTGCGCAGGAACCACTTGCCGAGCACCACCTTCTGCTGGTTGCCGCCCGAAAGACCGGAGACCGGCATGGTGTCCTGCGCCGCCTTGATCTGGAATTGCTCCCGCATCCGGCGGCTAGCCTCCACCTCGCCCGCCCGGTTCATCGCAAAAGCCGGGCTCAGTTCAGGCAGGCTTGCCATGCAGATGTTTGCCCGCACCGAGTCTGAAAGATTGAGGCCGGTCTGCTTTCGGTCCTCGGTGACGAGCGCCAGCCCGCGCGCCATGGCATCCGCTGGCTTCGCAATGGAAACCCTGGCGCCATCGATCGTGATGCTGCCCGCCGAAGGCTTGTCGAGACCGAAAAGGCAATTGAAAATTTCGGTTCTCCCGGACCCCATGAGGCCATAAATGCCGAAAATCTCCCCCTTCCGGACAGAGAAGGAAATGTCCTCAATCTTGTTCGGGCAGGCGAGCGCAGCGACTTCCAGACCGACCTGCGCTGTCGGCGCATTCGTCTTGACATATTCTTCCGTCAGCTCGCGTCCGACGATCATGCGGATGAGATCGGGCCTGGCGATATCCGCCAGCGCACCGCTGCCGACATAGGCACCGTCGCGGAAGACTGTATAGGAGTCGGCGATCTGGAAGATTTCCGACAGGCGATGCGAAACATAGACTATGCCGCGCCCCTGCGCTTGCAGCCGGCGGATGGCCGCAAACAGATGTTGCGCCTCTCGCTCGCCGATCGCGGAAGTCGGTTCGTCCATGAAGATGACCTCGGCTTCATGGCTGAGCGCCTTGGCGATCTCCACGAGCTGCATCTGCGCAACGGACAAGTTCATCATGTACTGCGTGGCCCGGATATCGAATTCGAGATCATCCAGCAGCTTCTGCGCTGCACGGTTCATGCTGCGAAAATCGATGCCGCCAAAACGGGTTGACGGTTCGCGGCCAAGATAGATGTTCTCCGCAACAGTCATGTGAGGAACAGGGCTGAGTTCCTGCTCGATGATGGCAATGCCGGAAGCCAGCGCGTCGGCGGGGCCGGCAAATTCCACCTCCTTGCCGCGTCGGCGGATGGAACCGGCGTCGCGTTTGTGGATGCCCATCAGAATCTTGAGAAAGGTCGATTTGCCGGCGCCATTGCCACCACACAGCGCGTGAACCGAGCCGGCGCGCAATTGAAAGCGACCGTCGCGCAAAGCGGCAACACCGCCAAAGGACTTCTTCAGCCCTTCCACCTCCAGCAAAAATTCCACCTGCTCTCCTCCGCATTCGCATTCGGCAATCCTGAAGGCGGATGCCGATCGACATCATTCATCTGCGAGTTGATGTCGATTTCTGACATTATTCGATCATGACTCGACAAATGTCAAGTCGAGAGCAATCGCATAAATGCCACTGATGGCCCTGGGCTCGCATCGCGCCGCGTTGAGTCAGCCGGAAGGCAACGGTTTTCGGTATCCGCCAGGCAAGCGAAGGATCAGAGAAAATCGGTTCGGCACGGAAATATCTTGCTGATAGGTTGCCCGGATCACCCTTCGGAATGTTCGTACGACCGAAAGCGCTAATACATATTGGCGACTATTGGGACGCCTTGGCATGTGGCAATTATTAAGCGGAATTCGGGGCGGTGCTGAGTCGAAGAATTTCGTGCAGCTACAAGGCGGACAGATGACTGCTTTGCGGCGGACTGAATGAAGAGAACTCGCCGCTACCGCCAGAAAGCTGCGGGTTCTTTTCATGCCAGCACTGGCCGACAGCCAAAATCTCTTTATCTCCCAGGCAAGAACGAGAGTTTGCCAGTGCTCATCGAAAGGCAGCGCTGTGTTGCAATCTTGACTGATTGAGATGGAGGCTTCCCACTGCGATACCACCGCCTCGATGTCGATCGGGGCCGTTAGGCTTTATCAACGCAAAAACTGCAATATCTTCATTGAAAACGAGTTCAGCGGACTATTTCAGACCAAATCATGTTTGCCACTGTCTGAAAGGATTGCTTTTCCGATGGAACAACCGGCCAACCTCATCCTCGCCGCGCAAACCGCCTTCAGCCAGGCATCGGCGCTGGTTGTACAATACAGCTTCTCCATTGTCGGCGCCGTCATTCTTCTTATTGCCGGCTGGATTCTATCCGGAGTGTTCAGCCGGTGGGCCTATAAAGGCATATCGAAAATACATGGGATAGATGAGACGCTTTCCCGCTTTTTCGAAAGCGTCATGCACTACGGTATCCTCATCTTTGTCTTTGTCGCTGTGCTGGCACAATTCGGCATTCAGACAGCATCGATCATTACCGCTCTCGGCGCTGCCGGCTTGGCAATCGGCCTGGCTTTACAAGGCACGCTCCAAAACATTGCAGCCGGTATTATGCTCCTGGTCCTGAGACCGCTGCGCGTGGGTGAGCATATCGAGACACTCAATGTCCAAGGAACCATCGTCGAAATAGGCTTGTTCGCAACGGAATTGAAGACAGCCGACGGCCTGTACCTGATGGCTCCCAATTCCACCCTCTGGAATACACCGATCACAAATCACAGCCGCCAAGCCAGCCGACGCCAGCAATTGTCGGTCGGCGTCGGCAACGATGTCGATATTGACATCGTGACGCAGACGCTCCTGGAGCTGGTAAGATCGGACGAACGTGTACGGAAGGATCCGCCGCCCCGCGTCTATTCAGAGGATCTTACCGCCGAAAAGACAGTACTGATGATAGAATACTGGGCAAAAACAAGGGAATGGTCAGAGACGCGTCATGACATGATCGATCGTCTGAGACGAGGCATTGCCGCTAAAGGCATCATCCTCAAGTAGGACGAGAAGGTGGCGACGACGCGGAAATCGTCTTCACTCGATCGCAGCAAGCCGGAATGAGACAACCTGCCGCAAAGCTTTTCAGCGCGGCCGCAAGAACTATCGGCGCGCCTCAGCCATGTCCTCCCGGATCGGGTATCCTTCAGGATGATTTGCCGACCGCCTCCGCATATTCGGCGAATGTCCTGGATCTCCCTTGACCAGTGTCCTCATTGGCGAGCAGGAGAACGCGGATAGGGAAAAGCATCGCCTTCTGGTTAGCCTCAGAAAGGCTGCGGGCTTCTCCGTTGACGCCCTGCTGCGCACGTTCCAATGCCTGCTGCATCTCGCCACGGGAAACGATGCCGCTGTCGACAAGAAGGGCATTGATTGAAGCGATCGCGGTGAGAAGACCTTCGAGTTGGAGGTTGGCGGTATTCAAAGTTCGACTCCTTCGTGGATAAGAGGTGGCTGTAAACGGCAGCGTGTTCATGAAGTTCCGGCCGCTGGCTTACGCCTGGCGCAACTGCAATTCGACAGTTGTCGGCGCGTCGCCACGATGATGACCGATTTGCGTGGTGTTCCCTCCTTTTCCGGCAATGGGACTATTTACGCATGGAATGGATAAATCGCTACATCGATCAGCCGCTGCTCGATGGCGCAGCTACTGGGCTTCGAACCTGGCATATCGTTTCCGGACAACCTCCAGAGCGGCTCGAGCCGACCTGGCATGTCGCTGTGCTCTCGCTTCTTTTGATTGCCGCCGAACATTTTCTGCGCGGTTCCGAGCTCATGCTCAGCGCTTCAGCGCTCATCATGCTGGCAGTTCCTTCCGTATGGAAGCTCCTTTTCTCGATGAGAAAGACCGATACATATGGCAGACGAGAATATGCGCTTCTTAGGACATACGCATTCGCAAAACGGGAAGCAGAATGGTCCGTGCGAATGACAGTCTTGTTCCTGTCCGCCAGCCTTCCATTCTTCGCCGGATCAGCGGACACGACGGTCGCGTGTTTTGTGTTCGGAGCAAGCATTTGGTTTGTGCTGACGGCGCCTGTCAAATTCTACCTTCAGGCGGCAGAACCGCCAGAGCCCAATGAAGGCGATAGATCGTTCCGACATGGCTTCGAATTTGGATAGCCTGCAAAATAGTTGCCGTCGGACCTGTTCATAGCCGTCATCCATTTGCACGGCTTGAAAGGTCAATGCGCTAAAGCCACATCGCGATCTTTCAGATCCGCTCCGCGTGCTTTAGCTTCTTAGGTTTCGCATGTCGTTATCGCAAAACCGCTGCGCACTGCGCACTTTTGCGCGACATGCCCTAGCCAAGCTCAAAAGCACAGATATGGCGCGGGCATGACGTCTCGGAACCAATACCGGTGAGCTCCGTTATCTCCCACATGATTCGAAAGGAGACCACGATGCTTTACTACGCTCTGGTGTTTTTTGTTGTGGCGCTGATTGCCGGTGTTCTCGGATTTGGGGGCATCGCGGGCGCCTCTGCTTCGATCGCGCAATTTCTATTCTTCCTTTTCCTGGTTTTGTTTGTCATCTCGCTGGTTATGCAGCTGGTCAGACGGCCATAAAAGCAAGAAAGATGCAGCGTTCGTAACAACAACCCGATTAAGGGGTCGCAGCCTCCGCGATGAGGAAGCTTAAACTTCCGATGACCGCTTCGGGGGAAGATGGTTCATTCCTATAAAAAAGCCCTATCCGGTGATGGATAGGGCAAATGATAGTCCAGCTGTCGGGCGCGGGCACGTCCGACGGTTGATTTAGAACATATTTTTATGACAACTTCTATACGTCATTCGACTGAGATGATTGACGGCAGCACCTCGCGGCGGATTTTCGTAAGTCTATCTGGCTGTCATCGACGTCATCAACCGGTAACGTTGCGGCTTAGAAAGAAACCGCGTGCGGCGCGACATTGATGACTGGTATAATCGACAGACCTGGCACTAGAGGTCGCATCGCCCTATTTGCGGATTGCTCGGATTCGGACCGCAACTTCCCCCTTCCAAGCCGCACGATAACACCTATGTGATACTCACGATGGTCAGGTTGACTCGTAATTTGTCCGACCTAAGCTTCGTTTCTGAACTATTGTTGAGGTGTCGCCATGACTTATTTCGAGGAGACGCGAAGAATAGCATGCGAAAATGACGCCGGGCGCCGCATCGTCATTATCGAACAGTTGAAATGGCCCAAATTTGCATTCTCGGATCGGCCGGCGGGGCCCGTCTTCGACTACATGACCGAAGACGGCCAGATCGCCAACAAGCTGGACGACAACAATTTCCTTTTGCTTCTGACGGACGAAGTCTTCCATCGCGCCTAATTTAGGAAGCGCCAAACCGATTTCGCACGTTGGTAGAGCCTTCGACGATTACCTCTTAGCGGCTTGCCGTTAACCATCTATTAAGATCTATGGCCGCAACGCAGCCGCTCAAATTGACTTTAAACGTCGCAAAACTTAACGATCCGTTAATAACGATCCTTAGGTAAAGGCGGCCTTATGTTTTGCGTTGTCCAGCCAACCAGGGTGCTCTCGGTATGCAAGAGCATTGTCTCGGTTTTGACCTTTGCCATTGCGCTGCTTTCGTACGGCGCGAGTGCATCAGCTGCCTCAAACCCGTTCATGTTGACAGGTTCGCTGACATCGCAGCCGATCGGACATTACGATTTTTGCAAACGGCGCCCAGAGGAGTGCTCGATCCACCCCACCGACTTACGTCCCATCAAGCTTACACAGAAGATTTGGGACGAGATTGTCGAGGTCAATCTCTCGGTAAACAAATGGGTCAAGCCGGTCAGCGATCTAGATCACTATGGCGTGGTACAATATTGGAATTATCCTGACGACGGTATGGGCAATTGCGAGCATTATGCCCTGGAAAAGCGCAGGGAATTGATGGAAAAGGGCATGTCGCTCGCCGATTTACTGATTACGGTGGTACGCCTGCCGGACGGCGAAGGTCATGCGGTCGTCACCGTGCGCACCGACCGCGGCGATTTCATTCTCGACAACCTGACGGACGAAGTAAAGAACTGGACGCAGACGCCCTATCATTTTCTGAAGCGGCAGGCGACCGATGATACCGGCCGTTGGGTGGATATTATCCAAAAGCCAATTGTTGTGGCCAATATAGAGAAATAGCCATCCAAGCGTTCTTGGTGATAAACCTCTTCCGCAGCGACTTCCCTAAGCTCTTGAACATCTTGCTTCGTGGTTCATCCCGGCCTCGCGGTCGCGGCGTGTTCAATCAATACAGATATCCGGCCACGCGGGATCACACCTGTATACCTACAGTCATGCAGTGTACTTGAGCCCGGCAGAATTATTCGTCAACCGGGCCGCACCAGCCTGGCAGGTAATCCGCATCCTTGCTCTTGGCAAACTCAAGCGATTTTTCGAGCGCAGCATCGAAATCCCGATCGAGATCTTTGCGCTTTATGCGGCGACGCAGGAAATCCGCCCAGAGAAATTCGCTGAACGGCGTCGTATCCTTGGCGTAACCGCCGACCCGCCGCAGTTCGCCCGCAAGCGAGCGGAAGGGATCGTCGACGAGATCCTTGACACTCTTCGGAATATCTTCGTAGCCGCGTCGTTTCCCGTCCTCGTCGAAGGGATGCATCCAGTCATGACAATCCATTACGAACCAAAAGGAATCCGCTTCAAGCTTCGAAAGATCGGCCACCGGCGTCACCAGGACATCCTTCACGCCTTCCTCATAGAGCGCCAAGGACAGGTGATGATGATCGATGACATAAAATCGGCCGCGTGGCCCGCGAACCGCTGGCACCATGTGATTTCCTAGAAATTTGCCGGCTTTTTCGCCTTTGGTTTCCGCTGTCGTGCGCCACGCCTTTCGCTTGGCTTTGACCTCGCGCATGCCGACGGTTATCTGGGTAGGCCTAAGTTCTTCGATCGGAACGGGATGCAGGATCGGTTCGCGCACCGTAGCCATTTGGAGACCCTCCGCACAGGGATGTTACACCAGACTAACACAACGGGCGCATCCCGCAACCTCGCCCGCGGGCCGTAAATTTAGCATGACGACATATATACTTGACCCAGGCCCTCAGACGTAACTGCTGGTATCTACCAATGCGCCTTTGCAGGCCCAAGCTGCTTCGCAGTAAATTTTTTGCGCGGCGGACGCGGCACCCGCCTTGTCTTCGCAATCCGATCAGGTATCAAGATCGCTCCCGCGCCCAGGAACGCTTTTGAAAGTCATATTGCGAAATGCGAACAAGCCTGCCGAGAACCTCAGCACTCAGTCTCCTTATTGTTCTTGCTCTGACAACTGCCTGTTTCGGGTATGACCTCGTGCATGTGCCCTCCGGCAACCGCAATAGCATTCAGCCTCCCATACCCAACACGTCGGCCTTGCGGGCTAAGGCATTCAACACGACCTATGAAGAAAAATATCAGAAGATTGTCTCGGTGCTTCGCGAAGACAAGGACCTGATGGCTTCGATCAGGAAGGCCGCTCAAGCCTATCAGATCGATCCTATCCACATCATCGGCGCCCTTGTCGGCGAACACACCTACAACATCACCATCGTCAATCGTGTTAAGTCCTATTACGTCAAGGCCCTTACCTATTCGGAGGCCGATTTCAAGTTCAGCTACAAGGATGTGAGCGTCCAATCCTTCGTGAAAAAGCCGGAATTCGCCCATTGTGACACCTTCACGGGAAGCGCCGAACTTTGGGAATGCCGCGACGAGACGTGGGACAAGAATTTTCGTGGCAAGGTGATTGATGGTGTCGCCTACGAAAACATGACGTTCCAGCGCGCTTTCTTCCAACCCTTCTATGCAGGACAGACATTTGGCCTGGGTCAGATCAGCCCACTGACGGCACTCGAAGTCACCGATCTCGTTCATGCGACCAGCGGCCTGCCGAAACTGTCGTCCGACGATCCGCAGGCGATCTATCGCGATATCATGGATCCGGAGCGAAGCGTCATCTATATAGCGGCCATCGTCAGGGATGCCATGGACGCCTATCGTGCCCAGGGCTTTGATATCACCGACAATCCCGGCCTGACGGCCACGCTCTATAATGTCGGTCAACCGCGACGTCGTGCGCTCGCCTTAAGGCAGGCAGCCGATGCCTCCGGCGGCAAAAAGCTGCCCGAGGAGAACTATTACGGCTGGCTGGTCAATGCGCGATTGCCGGAGCTGCGCGACCTGCTCAGGCAACGGTAAACGCGCATAGGTCCGCCGAACTCTAAGCGCAGATAGTGCCGAAGTAGCCGCGACATTGCTGCTGCTGAAAACATCAAGGTTGTCACTTCTGTTGCCCGCCAGCATGTCAAACGGGATGGAATAGCGGGCAAGCAGGTTGCTAAGGCGCGTCACCTACTTCAAACGACGCCGACGCGACGATCCTCAGGCGGCTTGCCTGCGTCACGATGCTTCGGTTCGCCCCCATCGGGCTTGACAGTTGCGCCGCAGCAATTGAAAAGAATGTGCGCTGTGCTCATGCAGCATTGGGCTTGGTACGGCAAATCGAACCTGGACGGTGAAACATGGCCGAAACTTGTACGCAGGGCATTGATACGGGCTTCGTCGCTCTGGGCTACGCGAAAACCGCGATATTAGGCGTCGTGCAGGGCCTTACGGAGCTGCTCCCCATATCGTCCACGGCCCATATGCGCCTCGTCCCGGCGCTTCTTGGCTGGCAGGATCCCGGATCGGCTTTCTCAGCGGCCATGCAGTTGGCCGCCCTGGCCGCCATCGTATCCTACTTTTGGAGCGACGTGCGATATGTGTTGTTCGGTTCTGTTGAGGCAGTCACGCGGAGGAACTGGTCGTCGCCGGCACTGCGGCTTGCGTTCGGCATCATCGTGGCCACGGTACCAATCGTCATCGCCGGCGTGCTGTTGTCCTCGTCTCTGAATGCATGCGGCACACCCATCAGGCATCTGTGGGTCATCGGAGTCTCATGCCTCGTTATGGGCGGCCTTCTCGCTTTCGCTGAGCTTTATTGCAAGCACCGGCGAGACATGAGCAAAATGAACATCGTCGATGCCCTGATCGTCGGCGTAGCCCAGGTCGGAGCGCTTTTTCCCGGTGTTTCGAGATCCGGATCGACTCTGACCGCCGCTCTGTTTCTCGACTTAAAACGCGACGAGGCCGCCCGCTTCTCGTTCCTGCTCGGGCTGCCGGCCATTACCCTAGCTGGACTGAAGGAACTGTTCGAGCTTTACAAAGCGCATCTTTCGCTTCAGGGCTGGTCGATCCTTGCGGTCGGCTTCATCGTCGGCAGCCTTTCCTCCTTTGTGACCATCTGGGGCCTCATGCGCTTCCTGGAGCGTTTCTCCACTTGGCCTTTCGTCATCTATCGCGTCCTTCTGGGTATCGTCATCCTGGCAGGCGTATTCTATGCCGGCTGGGTATAAGTCCAGGATGGGTGGGTTCAGATCACATACCTGTGGCGCGAACCGACAAAAAATGCACATTATCTAAAATGCGAGCGATGTTTTTCTGAGTAAATTTGGCGGCATCGGGCTTCATGGCGTTGTTCATGGAGCTACAGATGCGACGACTGACAGCCATAGGCATCCTCCTTCTCGCAGGGTTGATTTTTTCGACGACCACAACAGCCAAGCCTGTGCGGGATGTTTCAGCGACCCCGTCGCAACGCTTTGCGCGTGTTCTGATGGACGCGAATGCGCCGATCGGCTGGACCAGCTTCTGCACGGCGCAGCCTGCCGAATGCGCGGTAAGAGAAAAGAGCGAAGAATTCGCCAAGGTCGACGAGAACCGGTCGGCAGAGTTGCTGCAGATCAACGAGTTGGTCAATCAGACGATCCAGGGCATCGGAGACAATGACCATTATGGAATATACAAACTTGGCATCATAAACTGGTGGACTTATCCCGACGACGGCGCAGGCAATTGCAATGATTATGTCCTGCTGAAGAGGAAGCTCCTCATCGAGGCCGGCTGGCCTCGGTCGGCCCTGCTTCTCACGGTCGTACTTGACCACCACAATGAGGGCCATCTCGTTCTAATGGCCCGTACAAGCGGCGGCGATCTCATCCTCGACAATTTGACCGATGCGATCAAGATCTGGAACGCGACTGGCTACACGTTCGTCAAGCGACAAGCCGCTGGCAATCCGAACACCTGGCTCCGGCTGGAATCGGGGCGCACTCCTGAGGAACTTGCAATGATAAAGAAAGTGCTGGCAGATCAGCCGCACTGATTTGCAGACCAGTAGGTGTCGACGAGGTTCTTTCCATCTTGGTCGAGAATCGCAAAATCGCCGGGAATGACCACGAAAAAGCGCTCTGTACCTTGCATGTCTCCGCTGCCGTCGGCGGGTTGTCCATCAACGACGCCGCAGACCACGAAACCGGGCATCCTCGTGCTAGGTTTGGCGGTCAATACATGGACAGCCGATGTCGGCACATCGATCCTTCGCACTACCGCTGCCACAGCAAGCGCTGAAACGTCAGCGATCGTTGGGAGTGCATCGCCGGGAGCTGCGGCGAGTAGAATGGCTCCCGCCGCGAAAAGATGCTGCACCATTGATTCTCCAGAACAATCGATCGAAGGCGCCGCCACCTGACGGCACCGACGAGCAGACCCGGACGTTATGCACAGTCCGCCGAACCACGCCAGGAAAGTTTATTCCGATTCGCTTAGCGAAAGAAACGCTCCGTCCTAAGCGAGGGCGATGGGGGCCGACATCGGTATTCTTCGGGGCGGGATAATGAGGTCTGCGATTTCGCCAGGCCGTGGCGGACAATCACGAAGACACTGCCGCAAAGTGGCAAGCTTCGCACATCCCTCATACAAGATATTCCTAATGCGCCGCCTAGATCGGCGTAAATACAGAAGGGGGATATAGTGATGGGCTACGACTGGGATGGCGTGAAATCACGCCGCATGCGTGCGTTGAAGCTTGGCATATCGCTGTTCATCTTTGCGGTGACGTTGGTAGGGCCAACAATGTTCTTTTTGCATTTTCGCTGAGGCTGGCGCGGACCCAAACCAGCACAGTGTTCGTCATATTGTTTCTGTTCGCCATCCGAAGAAGTCATAACCTCCACCAAAGGTGGAGGTTTGAAACGCTGCGCTTGAACCGCTAGAAGCGGTTTTGTTAGCGCTTAGTAGCTACGATTGAAGAGGTCGGCAAAGTCGGAAGCTTTGTCGGCCTTTTCCTGATTACGGATATATTGTCTGACGACCTGCTCGTTGTAGCCCGTCGTCGATACGAAATACCCGCGCGCCCAAAAGTGATAACCCTTGTAGCGGCGCTTGCGCGCATATTTGTTGGCAACGTAAAGGGCTGTCTTGCCCTTCAAAAAGCCGACAATATGCGCAACCGAGTATTTCGGCGGGATCGATATCAACATATGCACATGGTCGGGCATCAAATGACCCTCTTCGATCTGGCAGCCTTTCTGCTGTGCCAGCCGACGTAAGAGTTCTCCCAACTCACGCCGTACGTCCCCGTAGAGTCTTTTCGTTCGGTATTTGCTGCCAAAAACAACGTGATACTTGCAGTCCCACGTCGCATGCGAGAGCGTTTGCTCATCCATAGAACCTCCTTGTTCGAAGTCTGGGCCGCGCCAGCGGTTCAAGCAGGAGGTCTCTCAACTACCGTGTAGAACTCGTCCAGTCCTCCACCATAGGTGGAGGTTTATTTATGGGTATAATGAATGGGTCGACGAGGGCGTCGACCCAATGACATTGGATGTCCGGACGCCCGGGTCGGAGTTTAGGTGTGAGGGAGAACAAGCAGGTTCTCTCGCCCATGTCTCATCGCGATCCGCTCTTTCTCACGAACGAGCCCTCCGAGGTCGATATCGGGGTCACGCTCCGGGTCCAGGCCTTCCCAGTCCAGTGCCACCTGCAGCAGCGCCATATTCGTCAGGTGGACAAGGTTACGAAGCTGTAGCGCTTCGGCTCTTTCTTTTGCCGCGGAAATCAGCCGGAACATTCTGGCAAAATCACGCGCTCTCAGATTGTCGTCTTCGGGCATGCGCGCCTCCTATTTCCAGAGACGAAGATCAGGTTTCTCATGCCGCGAGCTCCAACAGTCGAGTCGCGACGGATCGTTCGGGTTTGGGGCGAGCATAGAGCGGAGCCGACAGGTCGAGCATCTGCCGCATGTTCCGGAGAACACGCTGCGAGACCTCGAATGCACCACAGCAGACAGGATATTTCCCATATCCATCGCAGCGGCCAAGTTCTTCGACTTCGGCACCTGCGCGCTTATATACTCGCTTGAGATAGGGTTCGTAGTTGGAAATCATGGTGTGGATGCCATGGTCGAGTGCGCATTCGCAAAGTGCGAGCAGCAACAGACTAAAAGCCCGGCCGGCATCGATGGCAGGAAAATCACGTGCGATGGCAGCTTCGTCGATACACATGCGCGTGCCTTCCCATATTCCCGGGGCAACCAGGTCGGTTGCGGCTGGAAACGTGTCTCGGAAGACGTCGTAGAGAAGCGTCGGCCCCGTCGTCGGCATTAGGCGTACCCCACCATAAAACCGCATACGGCGCTCATCGCACCAAACAAGGTAGGCGGGGCCGAGAGCGTCATAGCTGTCGCGTTCGTAGGGTCCGACGACAGTTACGTCCCAGCCGAGCGTATCTGCAAAGATCGTCTTACGAAGGCGGAACATCTGATCGAGGATGCTCGCATACTTATGATATTCGTGTGCTTGAATAACTATGAACACTTTCGCCTCCAACAGTTTATTGTCGCGAGGCAATAATGAACCGGAAAACCGCGGTCGGGAATTCCCGCAAATGGAGCCCCTCATTTGAGGGGATATGTCAGGGGAGTGATGATGCGGAGCTGGACGGCTTTGGTGGTGGCTGCCGAAAGGGTGGCACAACCCAGCTTGAATCGCGCCGTCTTCAGATAATCGCGCGTCGTATGTTCGGAAATGTCGAGAATCAGTGCGATGTCCTTGTAGTCCTTGCCAAGCGCCGTCCAGTGCAGGCACTCGATCTCTCTCGGACTCAGGGATGGCACCGGATCGTGCTCGCCATAGAGTTCCAGCATAGCTTTGCCATGGATAAGATGGGCGAGTTCCGTCCATTCCATTCGGCAATTTGCAACCAACTCCTGCCACCGATCGACCGGCAAATCGGAATTGATGGAAAGCAGCGACCTGCGTCTGGCCTTGTCGGCAACGGGAATGGAATAACCATTGCCGCCGAGACCGTGTTTCTGCGCGTCGACCAATAGCGCATAGGCCTCCGGCGTCGGCTCGACCTCGCTCCAGTCGAACGGAAGTTGACGGAGAAACCCTTCCCTGACAACGGGATCAATCTTCACGTAGCCGTTGAGAAGATATCGAGAGACCCAGGCATCGGGATAGGTGGTACGAACAAACGGCGCGTCGATCCTATCCATGATGGTCTGCGCGAGATGGTAGGTCACGTAGTCGACGTCATATGCCGCCTGCAGAGACCGAATGGCAGTGTCGACATTGGACGCCGCTTTGATCTCATTGAAGGCGTGCTCGAATTTTGGGTTGTCTGAAGTTCCCCGCATGACGCATCACCCAGCTTTCTCATAATCTTACCGCGAGATCGGTTCTACAAACAAGGGGATCTCCCCACATATGAGGGGAATGACGTCTGCAAAGGCGGTCCGCTATCCTCAAGTTAGGAGAGCAATATGGGCCAAGCGGATGAAGCCGAGCAGGCGGTGGGCCAAGCCGCCACTGGACTAAAAACGAGCTGGCACGATATGGCCGGCTCGGAGGCGCTGATTCGGGCACTGATCGCCGAACGAAGCCAACGGACAAACGAAGCGCTGTTCTGGATTCGGGTCTATCGTGCCCTGTCCTCCGAGGCCATCGACACAATCCCCCCTTTTTTGCGATGATAGCCTCTGAACCTCGGCTATGCTGAAGGAAGACCCGAGCGAATTCGATCCGCGCAAATACATGAAGCTGGGCATGGCCGTTTTGACGAAGTTTTGCAAGGAAAAGTTCGAGCAGTTCGGAACGGCAGGCGATGCTGCCCGCATTCGGCCGCTCTCTGTCGCCGAGATGGCCAAACGCTATAAGTCGGGCGCGCTCGACCCGGTCTTCTCCTGAAGTCATTCCCGGAAAACCGCTCAGCGGTTTTCAGTACGACTTGCTCAAAACAAAGAAATAAAGCGGCCCGGCGATTCTTTTGAATCGCCGGGCCGCTTTACAATAACATCTCAGGCGGAAGCCGGGCCTACAGTCGTCCTGGCTTCCGAAAATGGGCGTTCGGCGCCGTCTTCCAGCCGCCTGCCATGGAACGTCGACATGGTAGTGACGACGTCTTCGATTTCGGCTGCAAGCCTTTGTTCCGTCCAGCCAAGCGCCTGGGCGGCAATTGCGCCCACGTCCCGCAGGCCTTGCATGGTCAGCGCACCTTCGATCGCAAGCGTTGTACGCCGGAACACCACGTCCGACAGGTGGACGACAAGCTCTTGCCGCACGATCCAATCGATTTCGAGAGCGCTATAGTGTGGAGCCCCGAAGAGGCGCACGGCATCGGTGTGCGCGGATGGAAATTCGAGGATCACCGTGGCAGTGGTTCCGTAGCGGCTCAAGAGCTGATCGATCCGGCCTGGCGCTGCACCGGTTCGCTTCGCAAGAGCGCGTACCCATTCCGCGCGCACTGTCGAATTCGCCGGGAAATCGCGTCCACCGCCGATCGCCAGATGCTTTGTGGATTGGCTCCGAGCGCGGTTCAGGCGCTTGAGCACGAGGTCTGCAACTTCCTCGGCAAAACCGCGGAAAGTCGTCCACTTGCCGCCCACAAGGGAGACGATGGCAAACGGACGATCCGACTGCGGCTCGATCACCGGAGCGGAATGGTCGCGGCTGATCAGGCCCGGCGACGACGCGTCCGAAGCCGGCAAGGGCCGAATGCCGCTGTAGCTGTAGACCACCTGCTCCCGCCCGAAGCGAAGACTTGGCAGCAGAGACTGGACGCTTTCGAGGAAATAGTCGATTTCCGGCTCTTCGCAGCGGACGCTGTCGGGATCGTCGTTGGGAATATCCGTCGAACCGACCAAAGCAAGACCGAGATAACTATAGACGAGGCAAATACGGCCATCGTCCGCTTCGAAGTAGATCATATGGCCGTTCAGGCCGCGCACGAGCTCGGGGTGATCAAGCAGAATATGCGAGCCTTTCGTCCCACCGATGAGGCGCGAGTGCGCGCCGAGCGCCTTGTTGACGCGGTCGATCCAAGGGCCGGCGGCGTTGACAACGAGCTTCGGAGCAACCGAAAATCTTGTGCCGTCGGCTCGCTCGAAGCTGAGCCTCCCCTCCGCCGCCGACGTCAGCGTGGTAAAATTTGCCGCCAGCGAGTTCTTGTTGGCCTGAAGCCCATCCATGACCAGTTCGTAGACAAGCCGCTCAGGCCGGCTGATCTTGGCATCGTAGTAGATGCCGCCCGCCACGATATCGGGAGTGACATGCGGCATTTCCTTGAGCGCGCGCTTCTTCAATAGGAAGCGATGGCGCGGCATAACACGGTTGCGCGACCCGAAAAAATCATAGAGCGCGAGCCCGATCTTGATGAGAACGGCGCCACGGCTGCGGGGCGCTGTCGTCGAGCCTGTCAGCGTCCGCAAAGCCGCCCATATGCCTCGCGTCCATGAGAAAATCGGGATGAAGGTCGGCAGCGCCTCGACGCAGTGCGGCGCGTTCTGAAGGAGCAGATTGCGTTCCAGCGTTGATTGGGCAACCAGGCCGAACTCACCCGTCTCAAGATATTTTAGGCCGCCATGAATGAGGCGCGACGGCGCAGCGCTCGTTCCCGACCCGAAATCGGCCTTGTCGACGATGAGGCAGTTGACACCCTGGGCGGAGAGATCACGAAACAACCCGGCGCCGTTCACGCCGGCACCGAGAATGACGACGTCTATGTCCTTGTCCGGCAATGTCGTAAAGCGTTGTTTCAAATCGGCGGCGATATCGGTCATACCATTGTTTCCTACTGAACTGCCGTCGATGCGAGCTGCCCGCGCGACGGCCAATTGTCCTAGTCTCGCGATTCAGCGGGGGCGAGGCGGCCGATCTTCGGCCAGATCGGGGTCATCGCCTCGGCGATCTCACGAAAGAGATCGTATCTCTCGCGATAGTGGATGCTGCGGGATGCATCCGGATGGCAGGTTCTGGCGATCTTGCCGACATCGCGGGGATCGCTCTGCGGATCGGCATAAAGGCCGACGCCCGCACCTGCGCAAAGAGCCGCGCCCCAAGCCGCCGCTTCGTCTGTCTCCGTCACCGTCACTGGAATGCCGAGCACGTCGGCGAACATCTGGACGACGGTCGGATTGCGAGAAATGCCCCCGGCAAGCCGCGCCTCGCCAAAGGCAAAACCGTCACTCAAAGCATCGACATGGATCTTGTGGTTGAAGGCAATTCCCTCGAGAACAGCTCGCAGCATGTCGCCGCGATCGTGCCAGCCACCCAGGCCGAAGAAGCCGGCGCTGGCTGACGCGCCGTAGGGTGAGCCGAACAGATAAGGGTGGAAAAGCGCCGTCGAGGGACGCGCGAATGCGGCGTCTATCTCGGGCGCCAGCAGCGCGTGGATCGATCCACCTGACGCTTCGCTGCTCGCGCGCTCGCTGGCACAAAGCCGATCGAGGAACCAATCGTAATTCGCCGTCGAAGCCGGAGAGATCGACATATTGTTCCACTGACCGGGGGCAATGGCGTTGCGGCAGAACCAGCGTCTGTCAACGCGCGGCTCAGACGACAAGGTCTCGTTGATCGAGTATGTCCCAGCGATCACCGCAACGACGCCGGAGGCGTAGCCTCCCGCACCGAGAGCCGACGCCGTGACGTCGTGCAGGCCGGCCACGACAGGGGTCCCTTCCACAAGACCCGTACGGGCAGCGGCAGCCCGCGTCACATGACCGACGACCTCGTCCGAACGTGTGGCCGGCGGCAAGGCATTGGCCAGCTCTTCCAGCCCGAAGAGCTTGAGCGCATCCTGCGAATAATCCTGACTTCGGACATTGGTGAAGGAGGTGCTTGCCTCTGTCCGATCGGTGCCAATCGCCTCGGTCAGACAGAAGCGAAGCCAGTCCTTGCAGCTCATGATATGGCCGATCTCCGCAAAACGGGTCGGCTCCTTCTCCTTGATCCAGGCAAGGAGCGCCGATGGCGCAGAGACATGCGGCAATTGCCCGGTAAGCTCTATGGCTTCGTCTGCAACCGGACTTTCGAGCCAGCGATCGACGACGGCCCCTGCCCGGCTGTCGAGCGACAGGATCGCACGCCCCAGCGGCCTGCGCGACCGATCGAGAATGTAAATGCCGTCGCCGTGAGCGGTTGCCGCAATCGCCTGGATATCGGACGCGGCGCGCTTGCTGAGGCTGATCGCCTCAGCGATCGCATCCGCCGTCGCAGTCCAGAGCTCATCCATGTCCCTTTCGATGTGCCGGGCCTTGGGTATGAACTGCGTGACGCGGCGCCGGGCAACAGCAATCGGTGTTCCGTCGATATCGAAGATGACAGCCTTTGTGACCGTCAGACCGCTATCAATTCCGAGCAGACTCGGCATTTTCATTACTCCGGATAGTGGAAAGGCCGTAGGCATGATCCGGTCTGCGAACGGCTGGCCGCATTCCGGCCCCGCCTGTCATCGCCACCCTCATGACCGGCCCCCATCGCCCTTGGCGATGACGACATTGATATCTTTGGACCGCATGCGATCGATGTGGACGGACGGCGTCTTGTCATCGACGATCACTGCGTCAAACTCGTTGAGCGCCGCGAAACTGTGCAACGCGCGCCGCTCGAATTTCGTGTGGTCCGCCAGAAGGATGCGTTTAACGGCGCTGTCGAACATCGCCCGTTTCGTATCGACGATTTCCGGCGACTGATGAAAGACGATGTCGTCGGTGATCGCCGACATCGAAATGAAGGCGGTATCCGCCCTCAGCCGGGCGATCTCGTTGATGGTCATGCGGCCCATGAAGGCGTTGCACCAACTGTAGTACTGGCCGCCGAGAGCTAGAAGCGTTACGTCATGCATTCCCTTGAGTGTGTTCATGAGGGTCAGCGAATTGGTGATCGCCGTTAACGGAACCTTGGCGGAGAGATGGGCGGCCATCTGCAGCACGGTCGTGGAATCATCGAAGAAGATGGCCTGGCCGGGCTCGACGAACTGCATCGCCGCAGCGGCAATCGCCTTCTTTTCGGCCGCTTGCCGGTTTGAACGATAGACATCGCTCGATTCGATGAGGCTGGTTGCGGCTGCCGTGACGATGCCACGCGTCTTGCGGAAAAGACCGCGGCTTACGAGCTCGTCGACATCGCGATGAGCGGTCATCAGACTGATGCCGAACCTATCGGTCAGATCCTCGATACGCATGGAGCCTTCCGTCATGACGGCCTCGGCAATCATTTGCCGGCGAACGAGCTGGCGCGTGTGCCGGCTGTCACTTGGCAATTCGTCCAAGAGGGATGCTCCTAAGCTTGTCTTCCGTGTCACTTGAGCCTCTGCCGCTGAATCTCGTCGATGTCAGTTTCGTACAGCGAATGCAGTGCGAAGGCAAAAAGAGGAGATGGAACAACCCTTTGCATTACGCATGTCCTGGCCGTCTTCCGCGAACGTCCGGCGGCCGAATGAGGGAGCGCCGCTGTGCCGGCGCTCCCTGTTGTTATCACTGCGCCAGGACGAACGGAGCCGTGTACTTGTCAACATTATCCTTGGTGATCAGGACGCAATCGAAAAGCTGCTTTTCGCTCTTGGCGCCGGTCTTGCCAGTCTTGATAAAACTATCAGCCTGCTTGACTGCCTCTTCCGAGAAAACGGCAACTGGCTGCAGGACGGTGTACTGCAGTTCGCCGGCCTTGATGGCAGCGACTGCGTCCGGCGAACCGTCGAATCCACCGACCTTGATCTTGGCGAGCTTGCCGGCTTCCTTCAGCGCGGCGATCGCGCCGAGCGCCATTTCGTCGTTACCGGAAATGACGCCGGTAATGTCCGGATGGGCCTGCAGGATGGACTGCATTTTGTTGTGGCCCTGGGTGCGGTCCCAGTTCGCAACTTCCTGGGCAACCTTCTGCTGATCCGGGTACTGCGTCAGAACGGTTTCATAACCGTTGGAACGCGTTGCAGCGTTGTTGTCGGAAGGAGCACCGAGGAGCTCGGCATACTTGCCCTTGTCGCCAGCGGCTTCTATCCACTGCTGGGCGCCGATGGCGGCACCCTGGGCGTTGTTGGAGACGAGCTGACCCTTGGCAAGGCCTTCCTGGTTGATTTCAGCGTTGACGAGGAAAACCGGGATGCCGGCGGCAACGGCCTTCTTGACTGCGCCGACGGAGCCGTCAGCATTGGCCGGATCGAGGATGATGGCGACCGACTTATTGGTGATGGCCGTGTCGATCAGGTTGCTCTCGGTGTTTGTATCGCCCTTATGGGCACCGACCGTTGCCGTGTAGCCGAGCTTTTCGGCCGCCGTCTTGGCGACATTGCCTTCCGTCAGCCAGTAGGGGTTGGACGGATCGTTGACGATGATCGTCATCTGGCCGCCGGCCCATGCTACTCCCGCCAGAAGCGGTGCCACAGCAACCGCTGCCATGACGATACGCAAACCTTTTTTAAACATTAGTCTCTCTCCCTCTTGATGAGCTCAGGTGATACCGGCGAACCGGCGGTTCTTTCTCCGACCGATGAACTTCACCGGCGGAGACAAGTTCGTGTGCGGCGTCAGCTGGATTTGGTCCGACGTCCGTACTGGATGCTGTTCATGAGCACGGCGAGCACGATGACTGCGCCGGTAAAGACGGTCTGCCAGTAGGCCGACACGCCGATGATGACGAGGCCGTCCGACAGGAAGCCGATGACGAAAGCGCCGAGCATGGTGCCACGCACCGTGCCGCGACCACCTGTTAGCGCTGCACCGCCGATGACGACCGCGGCGATCGCCGTCAATTCATAGGTGGTGCCGGCGGTCGGCCCAGCCGACGTCAGCTGCGAGGACAGAACCAGGCCGGCGATGGCTGCGCAGACGCCCGACAGGACATAGACGGTGATCTTGACGCGCTTGACGGGAACACCGGAAAGATCGGCCGCGCGTTCGTTGCCGCCCGAGGCATAGAGCCAACGGCCGAATGCCGTGCGGCTGAGAACGAGACCGCAGATGATGGCGAGGACGGCGAGCACGATGACGCCGATCGGGATGCCGGCGAGGCGGTTGAAGCCGAGCCAGTCGAAGCCGGTATTGCCGAGTTCAGGACGGCCGCCGAGATTGTTGTAGGTGAGGCCGTTGGTCATCAGCAATGCTACGCCGCGGGCGACATAGAGCACGCCGAGCGAAGCGACAAAGGCCGGAACGCGCAGATAGGCGATCAGCACGCCGTTGACAGCGCCGACCACCGCGCCAAGCGCGCAGGTCAACACGACGACAGCCCAGACCGGTGGATAAAGAATGACGCCGAAGCTCGAAAGCGTGACACCTTGCATCAGGAAGCCGGCAATACAGCCGGCAAGGCCGAGCGTCGAGCCGACCGAAAGGTCGATGCCGCCGTTGAGGATGACCAGCAACATGCCGATGGCAAGGATACCGAAGATGGCCACATGCGAGGCCATCGTCAGGAAGTTGCTAAGTGTGAAGTAATAAGGGGACAGGAAGGAGAAGACCGCGATGATGACGATCAGCGCGAAGAAGGCGCGCCCTTCCAGGATCAGCCGCACGAGATTGAAGTTCCGCCGCTGTCCGTTCGAAATTGGTTTCTTTTCTGTGATGTTCGTGACTGACATAATCAGTGCTCCATGAATGCGGCTAGTGCGCGACCACTGCTTCGCCGGAGGCGGCCATGATCTTCTCTTTGGTGACGTCGGGCCCGAATTCGGCAGAGATCTTGCCGCGACGCATGACGATGATGCGGTGAGCGATGCTGAGGCATTCGCCGACTTCCGAGGTCGAGTAGATCACCGCCAGGCCCTGCTTGGCACGCTCGGCCAAAAGCTTGAACACTTCCGCCTTCGCGCCGACATCGATGCCACGGCTTGGTTCGTCGAGCAGCATGACCTTGGGTTCTGTCGCCAGCATCTTGCCGATCACGACCTTCTGCTGATTGCCGCCAGAAAGTGAGCCGATCGCCGCCTCGCCGCCGTCCGTCTTGATATGAACCTTGCGGATCGAGTCGCTCACTAACTCCCGCTCGCGTCCGCCGGAGGTAAACAATCCCTTGGTGAATGCGGCGATGCTGGCGAGCGAAAGGTTGGAGCCGACCGTCATCGTCTGAACGAGGCCATCACGCTGGCGGTCTTCGGGCACCAGCACGAGGCCGCTGGCGATGCGTCCGGCAATGTTGAGATTAGCGACGTCACGACCTTCGAGCAGAACCCTGCCGCCATCAGATCGGAGGCGTCCCGCGACGCATTCGAGCAGTTCGGTGCGGCCCGCCCCCATCAATCCATAGATGCAGACGATCTCGCCGGCGCGGACTTGCAGCGAAAGACGGTCCACCGCTTTATAGGTGGCGCCGGACGGGCCTGGAACCGTCAACTCCTCGAGCGCAAGTGCCACATCACCGATCTTATGGCCGGTCGGCGGACTTCCAAGATCGAAGTTTTCGCCGACCATGTTGCGGACGATCCATTCAAGATCGATGTCCTTGCGCTCGGCATATGCTGTCATGTTGCCGTCACGAAGCACGACCGCATGGTGGGTAATCTGAAGCGCCTCTTCGAGATGGTGCGAAATATAGACGATGGAGACGCCGCGGCTCGTCAGGTCGCGGATGACCTTGAAGAGAACCTCCACCTCGCTGGCGCTGAGCGCCGATGTCGGCTCATCCATGATGAGGATACGCGAATTGACCGACAGAGCACGCGCGATCTCGACGATCTGTTGCTGGCCGAGACGCAGATTCTCGACGGCGGTCAGCGGATCGATCTCCTCCTCAAGTTCCGCCATCAGAGCGCGTGTCTGACGCTCCTCTTCGGCAAAGTCCACGCCGCCGTTCTTGATGATCTCGCGGCCCATGAAAATATTGTCGCGGACATTGAGATTGGGAGCGAGGCTCAATTCCTGATGGATGATCGAGATACCGCATTCGCGGGCATGGGTGGAGGAGGAAAACGAAACTGGCTGACCGTCGAGGACGATCTCGCCGGAGCTCGACTGAACGACGCCGGAGAGGATCTTCATCAGCGTCGACTTTCCGGCCCCGTTTTCGCCGAACAAAGTGGTCACCTGGCCGCGATGGATGTCGAAATTGACGCCCTTCAAGGCATGAACGTTGCCATAGGATTTTGCGATGTTGCGGGCAGCAAGAACGACCTCGCCCAGTGCGCCCCCATTTAGCGGCGCTGTACTCATCTGACTTCAACCTTCACTGGAGTGACGAGCCAGTTCTTCGGATTGATGAGCTTGAAGACGCCGACAACAGACGCGGTCTTGCCCGAGAGATTGTCGACGTCGAGACTGGCAAGAACGGCCTTTTTCATCTCATTGTTGATTGCCGAACCGGCATCCTGATACTCGATCTGGTTTGTGAACTGGCCGAATTCGATCGTGCCCGTGGCATCGCGCAGGTCAGTGCCGTTGACGGCCGGACCCGTCTGGACGCGCACGACGACACCGTCCGGCAGCCCGTCGACCTTAATCTCGTTGTAATTGGCCTTTCGCGCGCCGAACACACCGGTCAGCGAAACCGGCATGACCGGACCGGTGCTCGTGGCCACACCGTATTTATCGCCCGCTGCTTTCTTGTCCGCCGCGATCGCGTTGGCGAGATCGGGAGCATTGACGGCACGTTTCTGGACATTCGCCAGAACCTTCGGGAATTCCTGAACGCCGTAGGCCTCCGGTGAGAACGCCTGCTCGCGCACGTCATGGTCGGAGCCGATCTTGACGACGGTCGTATCGAAGGCGATCGCCGCCAGAACGATCACGACGGCCGCCGCGCTCGCCAACAATGTAAATTTCGGCTTGGAAGCCGCTTTTTGAATTTGTGTACTCATGTTCGAAAGACCTTCGGCGCTATCGGCCGGATTGCTCTGTTGACAAGGAAACGGAGAGAGCCAGTCGCTGGCGGCCTGCCCTGACAGAACGGCGCATGCCTCGCCCACCGACGCGATCGCGTTGACGTAAAGCCGGACCGTATCTTGAAGCGAAATGGCTCATCGAAGTTCCTCCTTGGTTGCCGGTGCTTGTCTCCTCCAATCACCTGGCCTCGCAACAACAGCGTATGATGCTAGCTGCGATAGAAATATGTTATTAACGCCACAAACCATGTTATAAATTCTTGGTCGTGTCAACGGCCTCGCGTCGCTTCAGCGGTTTCGTGACACATTCTCCATCTGCAAGACAGGCTGAGCCGAAATAGCCATCACGTTTGTTACCATCGCGAGCACTCAGGTATCCGCCAAGATCGATTCAAGCTTCTCAAACGAACGACCGCCAAAATATATCTTTGAATATCAATGGTATTCTGCACCGTATCGTTAAGTTGCTCAACAAGCCGCACTTCGACTGAAGCGTTACCACGACTCAGCCGCGCAGTGCTCGCCATTCGATTTTCACTTGCTTCCGAGGGATCGGAACCAATTGACACCAGCTATTTTATATGAAAAAAATTACATTGCCAGAAAAAAATTACGCACACTATGATATCTTTGTGTTAGAATGTGATCGCTGCTTAAGGCGAGCAAACACGAGCTATTGAGGTTGCTGCGCGTGCGCAGTTCAATGAAGGCAATCGGGCGCTGCCACAGTCACCTTGGGCAAGCGACGTCGAGGAGACCGGGGAGGAATGAAGAATGATTTTGACACAAGAATTGGCCGCCGCTGAGGCATGTCTTGGCGCGCCGGAGCTGTCGCGCGATGCCTAGCAATGAAACGATCATCATCGGAATCGATGCGGGGACCTCTGTCATCAAGGCCGTGGCCTTCGAGCTTTCGGGCCGGCAGATCGCATCCGCATCCGCGCGCAATCAATACGCGATGGGGGACGACGGCTCCGCGACACAGCCGCTCGGCCGCACATGGTCGGACTGCGTCAGCGCCCTGCGCGGCCTCGCCGACAAGGTTAGCGACCTTGCCGCGCGCACGGCCGTCATCGCCGTAACCGGCCAGGGCGACGGCACCTGGCTCGTCGGTTCCGGCAACGTGCCCGTCGGCGATGCCTGGCTTTGGCTCGACGCGCGGGCAGCACCGACCGTTAACAGCCTGAACGGTCGCCCGGACAATCGCGCACGCTTCGAGGCAACGGGCACGGGGCTCAACACCTGCCAGCAGGGTCCCCAGCTCGCGCATATGGACCGCTATATGCCGGAGCTCCTCGACCGAGCGGAGACGGCCATGCATTGCAAGGATTGGCTCTACCTCAATCTCACTGGCGTCCGCGCGACCGATCCGTCCGAGGCGAGTTTCACCTTCGGCAATTTCCGTACGCGCCAATACGATTCCGTCGTCATCGACACCCTCGGCCTCGATCACAGGAAGTCCCTTCTGCCCGACATCATCGAAGGAACCGAGATCACGCATCCGCTGTCGGCGGACGCAGCAAGCGCGACCGGCTTGCTGGCCGGCACGCCGGTCTGCCTTGGTTATGTCGATATGGTCATGACGGCGCTTGGCGCCGGGGTGCGAACCGCCGGCCAGAATGCCGCTTGCTCGACGATTGGTTCTACGGGCGTGCATATGCGCGCCAAGGCGGTCTCCGACGTCCAGCTCAATGCCGAGGGCACCGGCTATGTGATCGCCCTGCCGATACCCGGCATAGTCACCCAGGTTCAGACCAATATGGGCGCAACGATCAATATCGACTGGATTCTGCAGATTGCGGCCGACCTGATATCGGAAGCCGGCAAGCCGGTCGCCTCCTCGGATCTCATTTCCCGGATCGACACATGGTTTGCGGAAAGCCGTCCCGGCTCCGTTCTCTATCACCCTTATGTTTCTGAGGCGGGAGAACGCGGACCCTTCGTCAACGCTCACGCCCGTGCCGGCTTTACCGGGCTCTCCATTCGCCACGGCTTTCCAGACCTCGTTCGCGCCGTGGTCGAAGGGCTCGGCATGGCGACGCGCGATTGTTACGCGGCTATGGGAAACATGCCGCTTGAACTGCGCATGACGGGCGGAGCGGCGCGAAGCAACGCGCTGCGTCAATCGCTTTCGGCCGCCGTCAACGCGCCCATCAGGATTTCCGCGCGTCAGGAGGCGGGAGCCGCAGGTGTCGCCATGATGGCCGCGGTTGCAATCGGCGCTTACGCGAACATGGACGACTGTATCGCCGAATGGGTCACGCCGCTGCTTGGCGAAACCGAAGCGCCCGATGCGGAACAGGCACGCCGGTACGATCGATTGTTCGCAGCCTATCTGGACGTACGGCAGGCGATCACCCCCGCATGGGACACGCTTGCCGCGCAGCCATGAGGGCAGACAAGCCGAGCGCGTGGGCAGGACAGATGATTTTTGATGCAGAAGGCATCCTAAGGAGCGTGAAATGACTGAACCCGAAATCCTCGATCTTTTCGTGATCGGAGGCGGCATTAACGGCGCCGGCATCGCCCGGGATGCGGCCGGTCGAGGCCTCTCCGTCATGCTCTGCGAGAAAGACGATCTGGCCGAAGGCACGTCGTCACGATCCGGGAAGCTCGTCCACGGCGGTCTGCGCTATCTCGAATATTACGAGTTTCGCCTGGTTCGCGAAGCCCTGATCGAGCGCGAAGTCCTGCTGAACTCCGCAAGCCACATCATCTGGCCGATGCGTTTCGTGTTGCCGCACAGCCCGATGGATCGCCCCGCGTGGCTCGTCCGCCTCGGTCTTTTCCTCTACGACCATCTCGGCGGCCGCAAGCGGCTGCCCGGCACCCGCTCGCTCGATCTACGCCGCGATCCGGAAGGTACGCCGATTATCGATCAATATACCAAGGGCTTCGAATATTCCGACTGCTGGGTCGACGATGCGCGTCTCGTATTGCTGAATGCCCTCGATGCAGCCGAGAAGGGCGCTCAGATTCTGACGCGCACCGCCTGCATCAGCGCGCGGCGCGACAAGGGCAGCTGGGTCGTCCAGATGCGCGACCAGCGCTCCGGCGACCTGCGCACGGTGCGGGCACGCGTCCTTGTGAACGCCGCCGGCCCGTGGGTCAACGATATCATCGGCCGCGTTGCCGGCTCCAACAGCCAGCGCAAGGTCCGGCTCGTCAAGGGCAGCCATATTGTCGTTCCGAAATTCTGGGGCGGTCAGCACGCCTATCTGGTTCAGAACCATGACCGGCGCGTGATCTTCATCAATCCTTACGAGGGCGACATGGCCCTGATCGGCACCACGGATATTCCCTACGACGGCAAGCCTGAGGAAGTGAAGGCCGATGAGCAGGAGATGGACTATCTGATCGCTGCCGTGAATCGCTATTTCAAGGAGAAACTGCGCCGTTCCGACGTGATCTCAAGCTTCTCCGGCGTTCGTCCGTTGTTCGACGACGGCAAAGGCAATCCTTCCGCCGTGACGCGCGACTACGTCTTCGATCTCGACGAGACCGGCGGCGCACCCATGCTCAACGTTTTCGGCGGCAAGATCACGACTTTCCGCAAGCTGTCCGAACACGCGCTGCAGAAGCTCGCCAAATTCTTTCCGAAGATGGGCGGGGACTGGACCCGCGCCGCGACATTGCCCGGCGGCGATATTCCGAATGCCGATTACACCAGCTTCGCAGACTCGCTGCGCGAGGCCTGTCCCTGGATGCCGCGCACGCTCGTGAACCACTACGGCCATCTCTATGGAGCGCGGACCAAGAACATCGTGGGCGACGCCACATCGCTTGCCGGCCTCGGGCGCCATTTCGGCGGCAATCTCTACGAGGCGGAGGTACGCTACCTGGTCGCTTATGAATGGGCGCAGACCGTGGACGATGTTCTGCTGCGGCGCACCAAGGAAGGCCTACATATGACCGCCAAGGAGAAGGCGGATTTCTCGGCTTGGTTCGAGAGCGAACTGGCTCTGGCCGCCTGAGACATCCGAGGAACCGTCCCCATGCCACTGACACTTTCACTCAACACCAATCCGCTCGTGAACCGCTTCGCCGAGCCGGACGACCTCATCGAGACGGTTGCCCGCGACCTCAAGATCCGCGATCTGCAGTTGACGCACGAGTTCATCAATCCGAGCTGGCAAGCGCCGGTAATCAGGCGACTGACCCGTACCATGCGGGCCGCATTGGAGCGCACCGGCGTTCACGTGATCTCGGGCATGACCGGCCCCTATGGGCGCCTCAACCATTTCGGCCATCCCGACGCCGATGTCCGGCGCTACTATATCGACTGGTTCAAGACCTTCGCCGACATCATCGCCGATCTCGGCGGACAATCGGTGGGCACGCAATTCGCCATCTTCACCTACAAGGATTTCGACGATCCGGCACGGCGGGAGAGCCTTATCCAGATCGCGATCGACTGTTGGGCCGAGGTTGCCGAGCATGCCCGTTCGGCCGGCCTTTCCTACGTATTCTGGGAGCCAATGAGCATCGGCCGCGAATTCGGCGAGACGATCAGCGAATGCATCAAGCTGCAGGACCGCCTGACGGCTGCCAATCTGGCGGTGCCTATGTGGATGATGGCCGATATCGATCATGGCGACGTCACATCGACAAACCCCAACGATTATGATCCCTATGCCTGGGCGCGCGCAGTTCCCAAGGTTTCTCCAATCATCCACATCAAGCAAAGCCTGATGGACAAGGGCGGCCATCGCCCGTTCGCGGCGGAATTCAACGCCAAGGGCCGTATCCAGCCCACGCCGTTGCTGCAGGCGTTCAAGGAGGGCGGCGCTGAGAACAACGAGATCTGTCTCGAACTGTCATTCAAGGAGCGCGAGCCTAATGACCGTCAGGTTATCTCCCAAATCGCCGAAAGCATCGCCTTCTGGGCGCCTCATATCGACACCGGCGCAAGCAGCCTGCGCATCTGATAGTTGCAAGAACCCAGCAAGGCTTTACGACATCTACGTCACGGCATTGAATTTGATTCCTGCTCCAGCATTGATGCCGCAACAGCGATGAAACCTTGCCGTCAGCCGACGTCGAAGGCGCCGACGGCAACAAAACGACCTTGGTAAAGCAGGGCTGAATGGAAAGGGACAATTGATGGTCGATGCGGATGAGTCGCTCGCCGTGCGCGCCGCCTGGCTGCATTATGCCGGTGGACTGACACAGTCGGAGGTAGCCAAGCGCCTTGGCGTGCCGTCCGTCAAGGCCCATCGCCTGATCGCACGGGCGGTTGCCGAAGGCGTCGTCAAGGTGACGATCGACGGCGATATCGTCGAATGTGTCGAGCTCGAGACCCGGCTGGCGGAACGTTTCGGCCTGCAATATTGCGAGGTGGCGCCGGATCTCGGCGAAGAGGGTTTCGAGTTTCGCGCCCTCGGACAGGCCGGTGCCGGCTTTCTGAAGCGGGAGATCGAGCGCGGCGACAACAAGGTCATAGGTCTCGGCCATGGCCGAACATTGTCATCGGCCGTGCACCATATGCCGCGGTTGAACGCGAAGGGCCTGCGATTTGTCTCCATGCTCGGCGGGCTGTCGAGAAACTATGTGGCCAACCCCTATGACGTGATGCATCGCATCGCCGAAAAAACCGGTGCGCATGCTTACATGATGCCCGTCCCCTTTTTCGCCAATACCGGCGAGGACCGGGAAGTGATGCTTGCCCAGCGAGGGGTCAAGGAGGTCTTCGACCTCGCCAACAACGCCGACCTGAAGCTCGTCGGTCTCGGCACGGTCGATTCCGAGGCGCAGCTTGTACTCTCCGGCATGGTTGAGCCGCGCGAGATCGCGGAAATCGCCGCCTCGGGCGGTGTGGGCGAAATACTTGGTCATTTCTTCGACGCAGATGGGCGCATCCTCGAGACGACGCTGACAGCACGAACCCTGTCTGCCTCCTTGCCGCGATCGAAAACTGAAAGGCTAGTCGCCTTGGCCGGTGGTGTTGCGAAGGTCGAGGCCATCCGCGCAGTCCTCAAGAGCCGCTGCCTTTACGGCCTGATTACCGATGAACGGACTGCCCAGGCGCTTCTGGAGCCTACTCCAGTCACATAAAATCATAACAATATAACAAAATATTCGTGGAAATATGTGATGAATGTGTTATGTTCTCCAGCGTCCGATCCGGAGAAACCGGAGCACGAAGGTGAAACGAGAAGAACGGCAACAATCGATCATCAATTTGCTCATCGAGCATAAGAGCGTCGACCTCGACGACTTGGCCGATCGCTTTGCCGTGTCGAAGATGACCATTCATCGCGACCTCGATGATCTCGAACAGGCCGGCGTCGTCCGTAAGATCCGGGGCGGCGCGACAATTGACGCGGGTGTGCAGTTCGAAAGCGATTTCCGCATCCGCGAGCGCCAGGGAAATGAAGCCAAGATCGCCATGGCGCGTCGCGCGCTGGAGCTTGTCGAACCCGGCATGACGGTCATGGTCAACGACGGCTCCATGGCCGCTGTTCTCGGCGAGATGCTGTTGCAGAAACGGCCGCTGACACTGATCACCAACAACGCCGCAATCATCGAGAGGCTGAAGAATGAAAGCGGCGTCACGCTGATCGCGTTAGGCGGCATATATTCTCCGAAGTTCAATGCGTTTCTGGGGGTGGTGACGGAGGAAGCGCTGTTTCGCCTCAGGGCGGATATCGCCTTCATCTCGACGCCCGCCGTTTCCGGCACCCTTGCCTATCACATGGATGACAACGTCGTGCGCGCGAAGCGGGCGATGATCGCGTCAGCAAGCAGGACGTGCTTGCTGGTCAATCATCAGCGCATCGGACATACCGCCCTGCACGTCATGGCCGATCTTGCCGATTTCGACGTCATCATCACCGACAGCGCTCCCGAGCCTGCCGCCGTCGAGCAGCTCGAACGCGCCAATATCAACCTGACCATCGCCTCGAACTGGGAGACGACATGAGCGCCACACCTCGATTCTGGATTGGAACCAGTTGGAAGATGAACAAGACGCTGGCGGAAGCCAGCAGTTATGCCGAGGCGCTACGCGTCGCCGATGGCGAGCGGGATCCGACGCTCCAGCGTTTCGTCATTCCACCGTTTACGGCGGTGCGGGAGGTCAAGGCTCTGCTTGCCGACACCTCCGTCAAGGTGGGTGCGCAGAACATGCACTGGGCCGATCAGGGTGCCTGGACCGGCGAGATTTCGCCCCTCATGCTCAAGGATTGCAATCTCGACATCGTCGAGCTTGGCCACTCCGAACGTCGCGAGCATTTCGGTGAGACCAACGAGACGGTCGGCCTGAAGACAGAAGCTGCCGTCTGCCACGGTCTGATCCCGCTGATCTGCATCGGCGAGACGCTGGCCGACCGGGAAAGTGGCCGGGCAACGGATATTCTGAAAACTCAGGTTCTCGGCGCTTTTTCGAAGCTGTCCGAGGTGCAGAAGGGCGCGCAGATCCTTCTTGCCTACGAACCTGTCTGGGCCATTGGCGAAAAGGGAATTCCCGCCTCGCCAGACTATGCCGACGCACGCCATGCCGAGATCGTATCGGTCGCGCAAGACGTGCTCGGTCGCCGAATCCCCTGTCTCTACGGTGGGTCGGTCAATCCGGGGAACTGTGAAGAACTCATTTCGTGCCCGAACATCGACGGGCTTTTCATCGGTCGTTCGGCCTGGAACGTCGAGGGTTATCTCGGCATCCTCGCCCAATGCACCGCCAAACTCCAAGGAGATAGACGTTGAAAATTGCAATTGCAGGAGACAGTGCGGGCGAAGGCCTCGCAAAAATTCTCGCCGAGCACCTCAAGGACCGCTTCGACGTACAGGAAGTCTCGCGCACGGACGCCGGCCCGGACGCGTTCTACGCGAACCTTGCCGATCGCGTCGCCTCCGGCGTCATCGATGGCACCTATGACAAGGCGATCCTCGTCTGCGGCACCGGCATCGGCGTCAACATCTCGGCCAATAAGGTGCCCGGCATCCGCGCCGCACTGACGCACGACACCTATTCGGCCGAACGTGCCGCACTTTCGAACAACGCGCAGATCATCACGATGGGCTCCCGTGTCATCGGACCGGAACTTGCCAAGGCCATCGCCGAGACCTTCCTCGGGCACACATTCGACGAACAGGGCCGCTCGGCCGGCAACGTGAAGGCCATCAACGACCTCGACGCGAAATATAACGCGCGTTGATTTGGACTGTGCAGGCATTGCCGCGTGTCGTGGCTCTCGGGTCGACACGCGGCAATGACGCTGCAGCAATCCAAAAGAAATGTAGCCGCGCAAATTCCTAAGGAAATTGGCGCGCAGCGCACTAGGCGAATCGCCACGTCTCGGCCCCAATATGCTGTTGGGGATGACAACGCCTGGTTCGTCAGCTATAAGGTCCCTGCGACTCATGAGGGAGATCAATTAGATGAGAAATTTCGGCACCTATCAGCGCTGAACAGCGATGCCGAATGCGGACTGCTGTTCAGTCCGTCCTTGTCTAACAATATGATCTCTCGTGCCCTTGGAGGGCATTCATGTTTCGTCGCTTCTTTTCCTATTATGCGCGCTACAAGACCCTGTTTTTTCTCGATTTCGGCTGCGCTGTCGTCGCTGGCCTCCTCGAACTGGGCTTTCCGCTGGCGGTCAAGCTCTTTGTCGATGAACTGCTGCCAAGTCGTGACTGGGGTCTGATCGCCGCGACGGCTGCCGTGCTGCTCGTCATCTATGCGCTGAACACCGGCTTGATGGCCGTGGTCAACTACTGGGGCCATGCGCTCGGCATCTCGATCGAATCCGACATGCGCCGCCAGGCCTTCGAGCACATCCAGAAGCTCTCGTTCCGCTATTTCGACAACAACAGAACCGGGCATCTGATCACCCATGTCACCAAGGATCTCGAGGAGGTGGGCGAAATCGCCCATCACGGACCTGAAGACGTCTTCATCGCCATCATGACCTTCATCGGCGCCTTTCTGCTGATGTTTTCGGTGCATTGGAAGCTGGCGCTGCTGACGACGATCATCGTGCCCTTCATGACCTGGCTCGTCAGCCGTTACGGCGCCAGGATGACATTGAACTGGCGCAGCCTTTTCACCAAGGTTGGCGACTTCAACACTCGCGTGCAGGAGAGTGTCGGCGGCATCCGTGTCGTGAAGGCCTTCGCCAATGAGGATTACGAAAGCCGGCTCTTTGCGCGCAACAATGAGGACTACAAGGCCACCAAGCTCAATGCCTATGCCTATATGACGGCGAGCATCGCGCTCAGCTATTTCAGCACGCGCCTCGTGCAGCTTGTGGTCATGGTGGCCGGAACCTGGTTCGTGGTTTCCGGCGAGCTGACCTATGGCGGCTTCGTCAGCTTCCTTCTCCTGATCAATGTCTTCTTCCACCCGATCGACAAGATCACCTCGGTGCTCGAAATGTATCCGAAGGGCATCGCCGGCTTCAAACGCTTCCTGTCGCTGATCGACACGCAGCCCGACCTCGCCGATGGCCCGAACGCGATTGCGGTCGATCATCTCAAGGGCGATATCGTCTACAAGAACGTCGACTTCGGCTATTCGGATCAGGGCACGATCTTCGAGGGCTTGAACCTGCAGATATCCGCCGGAGAAACGGTGGCCTTCGTCGGCCCTTCGGGAACCGGCAAGACGACGATCTGCTCGCTGCTGCCGCGCTTCTACGACGTGACGGCTGGCAGCATCACCATCGACGGCATCGACATCCGCGATATGACGCAAGCCTCGCTGCGCAGCCAGATCGGCATCGTGCAGCAGGATGTCTTCCTGTTCGGATCGACCATTCGCGAGAATATCGCCTATGGGCGGCTTGGCGCGAGCGACAAGGACATCATGGAGTCGCTGCATCGCGCATCGCTCGACGAATTCGTCCAATCCCTGCCGGACGGTCTCGACACGCCGACTGGCGAACGTGGCGTGAAACTCTCGGGCGGGCAGAAGCAGCGCCTGGCCATCGCGCGCATTTTCCTCAAGAACCCGCCGATCCTCATTCTCGACGAGGCAACGTCTGCGCTGGACACGGCAACCGAATATGCCATCCAGCAGGCGCTGGCAGACCTCGCGAAGGGGCGCACAACCCTGGTGGTGGCGCATCGGCTGACGACCATCCGCAATGCAGATCGCATCATTGTCATGGGACCGAACGGCATCGTCGAGCAGGGTACACATGCTGAACTGCTGATGAGCGGCGGTTGCTACGCCGGGCTTCACAGCGCCCAGTTCGGAGCGTTCCCGTGATGCAGACGCGCATTGCCGCGATCGAACCTGCTCGCTGCCGGCAACGACCGCCAAGGTATCGATAAACAAAACTCGCTGTTCTACGTCTCCGATCGGCGCCGGCTCGCGCAACGCTTCTATGAGGAATCAATTTCACCACGTCGAAGCCCGACAAGCAGATCTGCATAAGGCCCCTCGACTATGTGAATTGGCGTCCTGGGACGACACTTCGTCATAAAATTGCATTTTCCCGCGCCTATCGTTAATCTTGTGCATGGTCGATGCGGACAAACGCGTAAGCATCGAGTTCTTCACCTGCATTGATGTTTGAATGCCATTGATTTGCGCGTATGCGCGTGGAGGGGCAATGGGATCGAATAGTGCAGATCTGCGTCCAGGTACTCTGCAGGCCGTGCGCGAGCGGCTAGCGGCGAGCCTGGACAAACGAAAGTTAAACCGCGAGAAGGTTGCGAGCGGCGACTGGAGCGGCGCAGAACCGAACGACACGCGCGCGCTTGCCTATCGCCTTCGTATCGACCGCAAGGCTGGGCACGCGGAGGCAACCTACGGGACGAACGACTTCCAGCCGGCCGCCTTCCTCCCTGGCGGTGCGAGGGCACGTAGATCAGTTGCCATGACCTCGATGGACACGCCAGGAGAGTCGCGCACCGGCACCGGATTCCTAATATCGACCAAACTCTTCCTGACAAACCAACATGTGATCAAGAACGCCGAGGAAGCCGCCCTCACGCAGATCCTGTTCGACTACGAACTCGACGACCGTGGAGAGATCGTCCCGGAAACTGTTTTCGCCCTCGACCCCAGTACACTATTCATTGCATCCGACGAAGGCGATCTCGACTACGCGCTCGTCGCTGTCGGCAAGCGCATTCGAGGGACAGGCGATCTTGCCGGCTTTGGATTTTCGCCGCTATCAAACACTCCTGACCGTCATCAACTCGGCATCTACGCGAACATCGTCCAACATCCGAACGGGCAGCGAAAAAGCGTCGTCCTGCGCAACAATCTCGTGTTGTCACGCGACGACGACAAAGGTCGCCTCTACTACGAAACCGATACACTTGAAGGCTCGTCTGGCTCACCGGTCCACAATGATCTGTGGGATGTGATCGCTCTGCACCACTACGGGGAAGTCAGCGCCGATATCGACGGTCCCGACGGCAAACAAACTCGAAGCGTGAACGAGGGCATCCGAATTAGCAGCATCTACGACGATCTGGGGAGGAGGGTCGATGCCCTCCCCGACCAATCTCGTGCACTGCTCCAGGACGCTCTTGTCCTTTGGAAGACTGACACGCCGACCGAGAGGACATTAACTCCAGGCCCCAGGTCGGCTAGCGACCTCGTTGTTTCACAGGTCCGCGCCGAGTCATCGATTTCAGACCCTCGTCCCCAAATGGAGCATGACATGTCACTTCCCGAAGGTGAGACCAAGATTATTGTCCCGCTCGAAATCTCCATCAAGATCGGACAGCCCGACGCCGCGGCAAGCTCGGCGCACCGAGAGTTGTCGAAGCTCAGCGCCAGCACGCCGGGAACTGCGCTGCGCAGCCTCGCGGAAGCCCAGACCATTGATCGAAACTACTCCAACCGAAACGGTTTCGATCCGGGTTTCGTACCTGGCCTCGACATAAACCTCGCGACGGTCGTGGCATCAGTGGGAGCGAATGTCGCGCCGCTGCTCGAACCGTCGGATCGGCCGCTTCCCGGCGAGCTGGCCTACCAGAACTTCAGCGTGGTGATGAACAAGACCCACCGGATCGCGATAGTCACTGCCACCAACATAGACGGCGAAACCTACATCGCCATCGACCGTGCCACCGGAGGGCCGTCGGCGCATCAGCCCGAGCGGGAAGCCGATACGTGGTTCAAGGACAGCCGGATAAACGAAGCCCTAACCCTCACAAACGACTTCTACCAGCAGTGGGGCCATTTTTTCGATCGCGGCCATCTCACCCGCCGCAACGACCCGACCTGGGGCCCGAACGCGAGCAGAGCCAATACAGACACCTTCCATTTCACCAACTGCTCGCCCCAGCATTGGAAATTCAACGAGTCCACCGATTTCTGGCAGGGCATCGAGCGATATGTTCTCGAGCAAGGGCTGTGGGAGACGGGTCTCAATAAACGCCTGACCGTGCTCCAAGGCCCGCTCTACGACGCCCCGCAACCACTCTATGCCGACGAAGTCGAGGTTCCCAACGCTTTCTGGAAGATCGTGGTGTGGAAGGGAAAAGGCGGGCTTAAGGCCGTCGCGCTCGTGGCCGACCAGAGCGAGCTGCTTTCAATTCCCCGAGACAAAGGCGGAGCTGGAAAACCCGACGACAAAAAGCCCGTGCAGATTTCACAGTTTCGGTCGACTATCGCGGAGGTCGCGCGGAGATCGGGACTCGATCTGCACGTCCTCGTCCCCTATGACACGGCGGCGGGTGATCTTCCCCATGTCGGCGAGGCCAATATCCGGCTAACCGCTTTCAGCCAGATCAACGTCTCGTAGTCAGACGGGCAGACAGACGCGTCCATCGCCCGCAGGGTGCAGGCTCCACTCTCAACCGCGTCGCGATCGACACGTAGAGCAAGACAGATTTATCGGGTGCGGTTCTCGGCACCGCTATTCCGCCGATCGCCCAGGTTGGCGCGATCGAGCAGCATGGTCGTTGACGACGCCCATCTCGTCATGAGTGTCCATCACTCGTCACGCGCCTTGTGCTCGTCGGCGATCATGGCAAGCTTGCTGCCCCTCCGAAGCCACAACTACCTACCAATTCGGGAACGGTAGCCCTTGTGTAGCAGGTGGAAAAAATTGGGAGGTGGCGCGTTATTTTGCGTTTCCAATAACTTAGGCGGCGGCCAACGGGAATCCGACAATTCAGGCTGTCGTTGCAGGTACCTTGAGACCCTTTCGGGGGTGCAAAGGACATTGTGGAGGGGCGGAGTCAGCTTAGAGAAAAAGAGCTGATGAACGAGAAAAGGGATTGACCTGATGGCAGATGTCAGACCAATTTATGACATGGCAAAGGCAAAGCTTACCCCTCTCCCGTCGATCGATCGGACGCAGCAAGTCATCGACGCGCTGTCCGATTTCATCGAGTCCTCCAAGCTCCAGGCGGGCGAACGGCTGCCGACCGAACGTGAGCTGGGGGCTGCCCTCTCCGTGGGACGCTCGACGATCCGAGAAGTGATCACGCATTTCCAGGCATTGGGCGTGATGGAAACCCGCAAAGGCAGCGGCACCTATCTGCTGAAGCCGGTTTCCAAGGCGACCATCCATATGCCGTTGTCGCTCGACACGGCGCATCTGCGCGATGCGCTTTTGCAGACCCTTGAGGTTCGTCGCGGCATCGAATGCGAGGCTGGAATGGTTGCCGCCAAGAAGCGCACGACCAAGGATATCGCGATCATCGAGGAGAAGCTCGATGAGATGGAGCGCGTCCATATCGCAAAGGGCACCTCCGGTCCGGAAGATCTTGCGTTTCACCTTGCCGTCTACGACGCCACCCATAATCCATTGTTCAAGCAGCTTCTCGAACAGATACGTGGAACTTTCGAGCGCTTCTGGACCCACCCCTTCGACCGGCAGGACTTTGCCCGGCGGTCCTTCCCCTTTCACCGCACGCTGTTCAACGCGATCGTCGCCCAGGATCCCGAGGCGGCGCGCGCTGAAACATTGAAAATTCTCGACGTTGTCGAGGAAGACATCAAGGAAATGTCCAAATGACTGACGGGCTAGAGCCGTTCGAACTCGCTTCCCTCATAACGGCCCATGACGACGGCAATTACGCCGAGGCCGTGGTGCCGCCGATCTTTCAGACATCGCTTTTCACCTTTGCCGACTACGACGACATGATCGCTTCCTATCGCGGCGAGAAAGTGCGGCCGATCTATACGCGCGGCCTCAATCCGACGGTGCGCATGTTCGAGGAAATGCTCGCGAAGCTCGAAGGTGCAGAGGACGCGCTCGGTTTTGCGAGCGGCATGGCTGCGATCTCGTCTGCCGTATTGAGCTTCGTCGAGCCAGGCGATCGCATCGTGGCGGTCAAGCATGTCTATCCGGATGCCTTCCGCCTCTTCGGCACGATCCTGAAGCGTATGAAGGTCGAGGTAGCCTATGTGGATGGCCGCGACGAGGAAGCTGTTGCCAAAGCGCTTCCCGGCGCCAAGGTCCTTTATCTGGAAAGCCCGACGAGCTGGGTGATGGAAGCCCATGATGTTGGCGCGCTCGCCGCACTCGCCAAGCGGCATGGTGTCATTTCGATGATCGACAACAGTTGGGCCAGCCCCTATTTCCAGCGGCCGTTGACGCTGGGCGTCGATCTCGTCATCCACTCCGCCTCCAAATATCTTGGCGGTCATAGCGATGTCGTTGCCGGTGTGGTCGCCGGCTCGAAACAGACGATTGCGCGGGTGAAGGCCGAGGCATACCCTTATCTCGGCGGCAAGCTTTCGCCTTTCGACGCCTGGCTTTTGATCCGCGGCCTTCGCACTCTGCCGATCCGCATGAAGGCGCACGAGGCTGCCGCAATGACGATTGCCAAGCGGCTGCAGGAACTCGATGTCGTCGAACAGGTCTGCCATCCAGGCCTTGCCAACCGATTGCCCGCCGGCCTCAACGGCACCTCAGGCCTGTTTTCATTCATCTTCCGCGAAGGCGTCGATATCCGCGCCTTCGCGGATCACCTCAAGCTCTTCAAACTGGGTGTGAGCTGGGGTGGGCACGAAAGCCTGATCGTACCGGGCGAGGTGGTGCTTCAGCAGAAGGCACAGCCGAATTCCGCGCATACCTTTGGTATCAACCCGCGGTCCGTACGTCTCCATGTCGGTCTCGAAGGGACCGAGGCATTGTGGAGAGATATCGAGGAAGCGATCACCGCCGCCTCATAAGACCATCAACCTAAGAGGAACACCTAAAAGGGGAACCAACATGAAAAGACTGATAACAGCAGCACTCTTTACCGCCATGATGGCCGGCACCGCCTTTGCCGATACGACACTGAAGCTCGTTGAGGTGATCACGAGCCCGGAGCGCACCGAGACGCTTAAGTCGATCGTCGCCAAGTTCGAGGCCGCCAACGCGGGCACCAAGGTCGATATCATTTCCTTGCCCTGGAACGAAGCCTTCCAGAAGTTCGCTACCATGGTTTCGGCCGGCGACACGCCGGACGTGATGGAAATGCCCGATACCTGGCTGTCGCTCTACGGCAACAACGGCATGCTGGAAAGCCTTGAGCCCTATCTCGCCAAGTGGGAGCACACGAAGGAGCTGACGCCTCGCGCGCTGGAACTCGGTCGCGACGTCAAGAACACCGCCTATATGTTACCCTACGGCTTCTACCTGCGTGCCATGTTCTACAACAAGAAGCTCTTGCAGCAGGCGGGCGTGAGCGAGCCGCCGAAGACCTTGGACGATTTCGTCAAGGCATCCGAAGCAGTCTCCAAGCTACCCGGCAAATACGGCTATTGCATGCGCGGCGGCCCCGGCGGCCTGAACGGCTGGATGATCTTCGCGGCCTCCATGGCCGGCGACAACAAGTACTTCAAAGATGACGGCACCTCGACGATGAACAGCCCCGGCTGGGCCAAGGGCATTGAATGGATGGTCGATCTCTACAAGAAGGGATATGCGCCGAAGGACAGCGTCAACTGGGGCTTCAACGAAGTCGTCGCTGGCTTCTATTCTGGCACCTGCGCCTTCCTCGACCAGGATCCGGATGCTTTGATCGCCGTTGCCGAGCGCATGAAACCCGATGACTTCGGCGTAGCACCTCTGCCGAAAGGCCCGGATGGCAAGTCCTTCCCGACCATCGGCTACGGCGGCTGGTCGATGTTCTCGACGAGCCAGAACAAGGATCTTTCTTGGAAGCTGATCGCCACGCTCGAAGGGCCGGAAGGCAACCTCACCTGGAACAAGAAGATCGGCGCACTGCCGGCCTATACCGCCGCGGAAAAGGACCCCTTCTACGCTGGCGACCAGTTCAAGGGCTGGTTCCAGGAACTGGCGGACAAGAACACCGTCCCGACCGTCATGCCGACCTATCTTGAGGAATTCGCCTTCTTCAAGGATTCGCTCGCCATCAAGACGTCGCAACAGGCACTGCTCGGCGATATCTCGGCAAAGGATCTGGCCGACCAGTGGGCCGACTATCTGACCAAGGCGCAGCAGAAGTTCCTCGCCAAGAAATAGATTCGTCCCTCCGGCGGCGGAGCAATCCGCCGCCTTTTTTCCGCACATGAAACAGACGGCGTCTGAACGCCGCGAACGGGAACTCTTGCAGATGGCTTCGATTACCGACACGCTCGACAGGCGTCACGACCGCAGGCCGTGGCGGAAGCGCCTCGCCGACGCCTCGGAACCCTATCTCTACAGCGCCCCGGCGCTCATCCTCATTATCGCCGTGATGCTGGTGCCGCTTGTGATCGGCATTTCCTATGCGTTTCGCGATATACAGTTGCTCAATCCGTTTTCCGGCGGCTTCATCGGCCTGCAGCACTTCCGCGATCTTTCAAAGGATGCCGCCTTTTACTGGGCGCTTAAGAATACGCTTTGGTGGACCGGAGCCTCGGTTGTTTTGCAATTTATCTTCGGGCTAATCCTTGCCCTACTGCTGGACAAGCCGTTTTTCGGCAGGGCGATCGTCCAGGCCCTGGTGTTTTTGCCGTGGGCAGTTCCATCCTTCCTCGCCGGCCTCAACTGGGCATGGCTCTTCAATCCCGTGATCGGGCCTATCCCGCACTGGCTGTTCGCTCTCGGCCTGATGAAGGAGCCCGGCAACATCCTTTCCGATCCGCAATATGCGATGTGGGGACCGATCGTCGCCAATGTCTGGTGGGGCATTCCCTTCTTTGCCATCACGCTGCTCGCGGCACTCCAGGCAATTCCACGCGATCTCTATGAAGCCGCTTCGATTGACGGTGCTGGCTGGTTCCAGCGCTTCCGCTCGATCACGCTTCCCTTCCTTGCCCCGACAATTGCCATCACAGTGCTGCTGCGCACGGTCTGGATCTCGAACTTCGCCGATTTGATCGTCGTCATGACAGGAGGTGGGCCGGCCGATCGGACCCAGATCGTCGCAAGCTACATCTTCACGCAGGCGTTCAAGCGACTGGATTTCGGTTATGCCTCGGCCATCGCGCTTGTCCTGCTCGTGCTGCTGCTCGCCTATTCCATGCTGATCATCCTGCTGCGGCAGACCCTGCTGAACAAGGATTGAGCCATGAGACGATCTATCATCCCCACTATCGCGCATCGCCTGGCAATCCTTTGCTACGTGGTTTTTGCGCTCTTCCCGCTCTTCTGGCTGCTGAAGGTCTCGGTCACGCCGAACGACCTGCTCTATACCGAAGGTGTGCGCATGTGGCCCTCGCGCACCACGTGGGAGCACTACGCTTTTGTGCTGCAACACAGCGACTTTCCGACATTCTTTGAAAACAGCCTGATCGTCTCGGCCTCTACGGCAATTGCCGTGACGATTTGTGCATCGCTTTCCGGCTATGCGCTCTCGCGCTTCACCTTCCGCGCCAAATATTGGATCGTGGCGCTGATGTTGCTGACGCAGATGTTTCCGCTGGTCATGCTGGTTGCGCCGATCTTCAAGATCCTGACGCCGCTGCATCTCACGAACAGCCTAAGCGGCCTTGTCATCGTCTACACCGCTTTCAACGTGCCTTTTGCCACCTTCCTGATGCAGTCCTTCTTCGACGGCATCCCGAAGGACCTCGAAGAGGCTGCGATGATCGACGGCGCGACGCAGTTCACGGCGTTCCGGCAGATCATTTTGCCGTTGACGCTGCCCGGCATTGCCGCAACGCTCGGTTTTGTCTTCACGGCCGCCTGGAGCGAGCTGCTGTTCGCCCTGATGCTCATCAATGGCAATCAGGCGGCGACCTTCCCGGTCGGGCTTCTCACCTTCGTTTCGAAATTCTCCGTGGATTTCGGGCAGATGATGGCCGCGGGCGTCATGGCGCTCATTCCGGCCGGCCTCTTCTTCCTGCTCATCCAGCGTTATCTCGTGCAGGGCCTGACGGCCGGCGCGGTCAAGGGTTAGTCAAATGGCATCGATCGATATCCAGAACGTCAAGAAAGCCTATGGCCACGTGCAGGTGCTGCACGATATCGACCTCAGGATCAAGGATGGCGAGTTCGTCGTCCTTGTCGGCCCATCCGGCTGCGGCAAATCAACGCTGCTTAGGATGATCGCCGGTCTCGAAGACATTAGCGGCGGCGAGATCCGGATAGCGGACAATCGTGTCAACGAGCTGCATCCGAAGGATCGCGACATCGCCATGGTGTTCCAGTCCTACGCCCTCTATCCGCATATGAACGTCGCCGGCAATATGAGCTACAGCCTCAAGCTCCGGAAGATCGCGAAGGAGAAGATCGGAAAAGCCGTCGCGGCCGCGGCGTCGAAGCTCGGGCTGGATCCTTTGCTCGAACGCCGCCCGAAGGCGCTTTCGGGCGGTCAGCGGCAGCGCGTCGCCATGGGCCGCGCCATCGTACGCCAGCCGAAGGCCTTCCTCTTCGATGAGCCGCTTTCCAATCTCGACGCACGGCTGCGTGAACAAATGCGGGCCGAAATCAAGAAACTGCACGGCGACCTGAAGGCGACCTCAATCTACGTGACCCACGACCAGATCGAGGCGATGACGCTGGCGGACCGGATCGTTGCCATGCATGGCGGGGTGGTCCAGCAGGTCGGCAGCCCGCTCGAGCTTTACGACCGCCCCGCCAATCTCTTCGTGGCCGGCTTCATCGGCTCGCCGGGCATGAATTTCCTGGACGCCACCTACGAGGCCGGCGGTTTGAGGTTGAAGGACGGAACCATTATCCCGCTTTCGGCATCGCCGAACCTGTCGGCGGGCGCCAAGGTGACACTCGGAATTCGGCCCGAACATGTGGTCCTATCGAATGACGACTCCGGCATTAGCGCCGATGTGGAACTTGTCGAGCCGACCGGTTTCGGCATCATCCTCCATCTTTCGCTCCACGGCTTGCCGTTCAAGGTCTTCACGCTCAATCGCGAGGTGCTGAAGGCGGGACCAACGGTGAAGGTGATATTCCCGCCGCAACATGTGCATGTCTTCGACAGCGAGGGAAAACGGGCGGCCTAGAGCAATTCCAGGAAAAGTGCGTAGCGGTTTTCCGTCCGAAATTGCGAAAAAACAAAGGGATAGAGCGGGAAAGCGGTTCCGTGAAACGCTTTCCCGCTCTAGCAACGTCTCAGATGGCTGCAAATTGCCGCATTGAGCTTGCGCGCCGAACGTCCTACGAACTTTGTCTGCAAAGGGGATGAAGACGACAGTGGGAAAGAGGCTCTCGGGGACAACGCAGTGGATGGTGCGCATCATATGCGCCCTCGCGCTGATGTTTGTCAGCTTCGCCCATCAGCCGCCCATTGCCAAGGCCGATGAACTCACGCCCATCGAGCTGGGACAATACCAGCTACCGGACGGGACCCGGCCCGTCTTGTGCCTCACGGACAAGGGGACTGACGACAAGGAACACGCTAAGACGCATGCACCAGGATGCGAGGCGTGCCGGATTGCCGCGGCCGCCCTGCTTCCCGCGCCGCCGACGGATGTTTGCGAGCATCTTGCCTTGATCGGCCAGGATGTGCTCGCACCCAAAACCGAAGCTTTCCATCGCCAGCTCTATCCGCCGAATACCGGCCCCCGCGCGCCACCCACCCTGCAGATCGTTGCCTGAGCCTGCGTTGCGGCGCGAGCCGTGACGCTTGTTATCAACGGCGGCCGGCGATGCACGAGACCTGATCGTGTGCCGGCTGCGGGCGGACTGCCTCCATGCTGATCATCGCGACGAGAAACGGGCTGCCTCGGCATCCCGCCCGCGTGGCGCATCGGCATAAGGCCGCGATCTGAGCGGCAGCCCCTCCCCGCAGACATGATTTCCCCGCGGCGCCGTCCAACACGTGAAGAGAGAATCCAATGTTCACCAGAGATCAAAGAACCTGTGCATCATCAACCAGAAGGAAGACCAGCATGCCCCGGATGAAGACGCTCTTTTTTATCGCTGCCACAGCCAGCCTTGCATTTGCCGGCCACGCATTCGCCCATGCTCAGCTCAAATCGGCCGTGCCCGCAGCAGACAGCACGGTAAAACAGGCGCCATCAGAACTCGACCTTACCTTCTCCGAAGGACTGAACTTCAAGTTCAGCGGCGTGAAGGTCACCGGCCCTGGAAAGGCAGCCGTCAAGACCGGCGAAGGCATGCTGATGAACGGCGATAGCACGCTGATGGTGCCAATCACCGACAAGCTGACCGCCGGCAAATATACCGTGGAGTGGCATGCCCTTTCCGCCGACGGCCACAAGACCAATGGGACCTACAGCTTCACGGTAGCCCCATGATCCCTGCCGGTAACGCGGCGATCCGCCTGATCGCTTGATGCGGTACGCTGGGCCGCGTCCTCAGGCTGATCCTTTCGTCTGAAAGGTCAGCCTGAGAGCTTGGCCATCGGCTCTGCGAAGGAGGGAAACGAGCCGTATCCCGACCGGCTTCATCCTCAGGCATTGTTTAGTCGAGCTTTGGCGCCGCGGACACGGTTCTACCAGACGTTTCGGGCGAGCCGCAGGGTTTTCAGCCAGGAACCGCTTCCGGATCAATCACCGGGCACTCGAGTTGTCGGTACGAGCATTGCGACCATAGACAGTAAACCGCTCATCCTTTGCAACGGGGTGATAAGCAGAAAGCACCGCGGCAAAACGTGGTTGACCAAGCACGTGGTCGGTCCAAAGTGGCTCATCCTGCTGGATGACGATCAGATCGTAGTTGTAGCTGGCGAACTCGGCATATTTGGCGTCCAGATAGGCATCCGACCGCTTCTGGTACCGAGTGGCATCCGCCACTTCTCCTTTCGCCGAAGCCTCCTCGGCTAGAACGTACGCAAGGGCGCCGAACCAGTCGCTGTTATTGGCGGACAAGAAGCGCGCCCCGACAATCCTGGCGAGCGGATGGGCAGCAGCGATATCGCTGCCGATGACGCCGAGTGTCGGTTCCCCTTTCGATGCCGCTTTCACTGCAGCGACGAAAGCGTCCGCCGGCTTCTGCGTCGGTAAGAACGGCAACCATGCAAATGCGACAACAATTGCACAAAGAGTGGCACGTCCGAGCGTTTCACGGTTGTAACGCCAGCCAGAAGACGCTGCTATTTTGCAAAGCACAGCAACAAAGGCCAGTGAGATCGCAGCAAAAGCGTGGTAGGCCCAGCCTTTACCCTGATAGATCAACGGCGCGACGGCAGCGAGCGAAGCGAGTAAGGTCACGGCACAAAGCGGTGTCACCGGCGCTTTGGGTGCAACCACTCGGAACAGAAGGACAATCAGCAGGTAAAGCGGCCCATAGCATAGCGCGACCCTGACTGGATCACCCATCTTCATGTAGACATCCGCCACCTGCGGGAGGAGGTCGCGCATAAATTCGGGAGTAAGCAAAAAGACGAGTGCGATGTAGACGACACCGACAGTGCCGACGATACAATTCTCGGGAGCAAGGAGTAACCGAAGGTTTCGTCGCCGCCAGGCCACATAGAGCGCGGGCACAATGTAAGCGACGACATAATAGGCCTTCACCAGAACAAGAACGCTGCCGCAGAGGCCGGCGCCGACGATCAGGGCGATACCGGGTGCGACACGGCGTGTTGTATCGGCCCGCAAGGCCATGAGCGCCAGCAATGGCAAGAACAACACCGTGCCCACCTGATCTCTCTCAGTGAAGGCATTACCCGGAAAAATCATGAAGAGAGCGACGAATAGCGGCAGCAGCCGGAGCAGGGCATGATTTTCGGCAAAGCCCGCCCGCCGGACAATCAAGGCTGACAAACCCAGACCCACGATCACTGCAAGGCACGTGTAGAGATACATGCCGATTTCCGGAGCAAACCCGACCCATCTCGACAGCATGATCGCCGGCAGGAAAAGCCAGATCGAAAACGGCGGGTTGTTGTCGATCACATCGACGTAAAGCCGCTCTCCGTTGAGTACCCGCTCAGCCTCTGTAATGAGCCAGCTTGTGTCAACGATGGTGCCCCATCGCTGCTGCCACAGCGCCGCCACCACGAAGACCAGGGCACTCTGGATCAGCGCTACCCGCAGTACCGGCGACGTCGTCGATCCAAACCCGGACGTGTCCGTCGCACTACTCATATTCGGCCAACCCTGTTGCCATCCGGCATTGCCGTTGAGCGTTCGATGCATCACAACTCATGTAAAACGTACCAATCATCAAACTTATGACTCGACTATAGCGCGAACTTGCTAAACTCGGCGTTAAGGCTTGGGATGGTGGCACGGTCTCTGCCAGACAAATGGGACGAGCCGACATCGCACGGGGGGCAGAGGCTTGATAGCCGCTAGCCACATCGGGAAAGCCAGTGGCGCGCCCCGAAGCGAGCTCACCCCTTTGGATCAACAGGCTCACTCACGGGCCATCCTCCGCAGGCGGCTTGGCGATCCAGCCGACAAAGGTGAGCCAGAGACCGATCAGCACGACGATGCCGAAACCGATCCGTACGATAGGAAGCGCGCCCATCGAGGCCGCCGCGCCGCGTTCGATCAGTTGCGGCGTGGCCATGAGCAAGACGCCGCGGAGCGCCAGGAACCAGCCGAATAGGGAAATCAAAATCGCCGATGGGCTCGACCAATATTGGTGGAACGCAATGATCAGCAGCCCGCAGAAGAGTAGCAGGCCACCCACGAACCATAGGAGCCCCATATTTTCGAAGAATCCGGAGATCAGCGCGCCCATGTCCTGTATCCGCATCACGATGATGCCGGGGACGATCACAAGCCAAGGCCCCATGACGCGGGCGAATGCACGGGTCCGTGCTTTGGATTCCGACGTTGCCGGCATGGGATTTCTCGCTTCTTCGCTGTTGGACCGAAGAATAAAATCCATCTGGCGTTGATTTTGTTCCTCACTGGATGTGCCCAATCCCGGATGCGGCCACCTCAGCGTAGACCAATTCGTCAAGGGGCTCAGTTCTTGGATATGCGCTTGTAAGTCCCGGTGCCGAATGTCATTGGTCGAGTAGTCAGCCAATTCACAAGCAGTTCTCCAAATGAAACTTGATGCAATCGATTTACGCATTTTGGATGCCATTCAACGCGACGGCCGCATCACCAAGCTCGCACTCGCCGAAAAGGTGGGACTTTCGCCTACTCCATGCTGGCTTCGCCTTCGCAAGCTGGAGAAGGCTGGGATCATTACCGGCTATCATGCCCATTTGTCCCCACGCCGGCTGGCGCCGGTCGCCAGCGTCATGGTCGAACTTACGCTCGCCAACCATCGCCAGAGCGACTTCGAACGTTTCGAACGAGCCATCTCCTCCATTCCCGAAATCGTCGCCTGTTGGTCCGTCGGCGGCGGCGTCGACTACATTTTGAAGATCATGACACCGAATATCGACGCCTATCAGCGCCTGATCGATGGTCTCCTCGATCGCGACCTCGGCATCGAACGCTATTTTACATATATCGTGACAAAGACCGTGAAGGAGGAGACCGTGCTGCCGATCGCCAATCTCCTTTCCACGGAGCCTCAGGGCGGCGAATAGGGAATCTCTCTACCGCTGCCGCTCGCTTTAGGTCCTTCCTCTCTTCGAGCGGCAACCAATGGACAATCTCTCGCGGCATTCCGTGAGAACATTGGAGCACCTGGAAAGAGAGGTTTGCCGATGACCGCAGTGCGCGCCCGACCCGCCTATCATGAAGCCCTGTCACGACTGAACGACCGGCATCTGCTGCGGGACCTCTCCTATGTCGGCGGCCGCTGGGTCGCCGCAAAGAGCGGTGCAAGCTTCGAGGTGAGCGATCCTGCCTCGGCCACCACCCTCGCCTGGGTTTCGAGCCTGGGCAGGGATGAGACGTTCGGGGCGATTGCCGCCGCGGCGGATGCCTTTTTAGCCTGGCGCTCGCTCCTGCCGCAGCAGCGCGCATCGATCCTGCGCAAGTGGTATGAACTGATGCTCGCCGCGAAGGAGGATCTGGCGCTGATCATGACGCTGGAACAGGGCAAGCCGCTCACCGAATCCCGCGGCGAGATCGGCTACGCCGCAGGCTTCATCGAATGGTATACGGAGGAAGCCAAGCGGATCAATGCCGAGAGCGTCACCAGCCACCTGCCGGACACCGAAATGATCGTGCGCAGGGAGGCATTGGGTGTCGCCGGGATCGTTACCCCCTGGAACTTCCCCTCTGCCATGCTTACGCGCAAAGCGGCCGCGGCCCTTGCTGCCGGATGCACCGTCGTTGCCCATCCCTCGTCCCAGACGCCGCTGTCGGCGCTTGCCCTCACCGAACTCGGTGAGCGGGCTGGCCTTCCCGCCGGCGTCTTCAACGTTGTCACCGGCGACGCGGCAACGATCGTCGGTGCTCTCTGCGAGGATGCCCGAGTGCGGGCTTTGAGCTTCACCGGCTCGACAGGCATCGGCAAACTGATTGCCGGCCAATGCGCTCCGACCATGAAACGGCTGGTGATGGAGCTCGGCGGGCATGCGCCCCTGATTGTCTTTGACGACGCCGACCTGGATCGCGCCGTGGATATCGCGATCAATGCCAAATTTGCGACGTCCGGCCAGGATTGCCTCGCCGCCAACCGCATCTTCGTGCAACGCTCGATCGTGGAGTCCTTCGTGGCGGCCTTCGCCAAGCGCATTGCAGCGCTCAAGGTCGGTGACGGACTGACCGACGCCGTCGACATCGGCCCGCTGATGCACGAGCGCGCTGTGGCAAAAGTCGAAGAACATGTGGCCGACGCGCTGAAACGCGGCGCAAGGCTCGCCGCCGGCGGCAAGCGCCACGCGGCAGGGCCCCTCTTCTTCGAACCGACACTGCTTGTAAATCCGCCACCGGATGCACTGATCATGCATGAGGAGACCTTCGGGCCAGTCGCTGCGTTGACTTCATTCGATACCGAGGCCGAAGTCGTCGCTCGCGCCAACGATACCGAATACGGCCTCGTCGCCTATGTCGTGACGCAAAACGGCGCACGCCAGATGCGCCTCGGCCGGGCGCTGGACTACGGCATGGTGGCGATCAACCGTGTGAAAATCACCGGTGGACCGGTTCCCTTCGGCGGCTGGAAGCAATCCGGTCTTGGCCGGGAAGGCTCGCGCCACGGCATCGAGGCGTTCACCGAGCTCAAATACCTCTGCATCGACACGGCTGCCTGACGGGCCACCCACCCATAGCACAAGGAAAAATATCATGTTGGACAAGCGTAACGAACTGAATGCGTGGGACAGGGATCACTTCTTTCACCCGTCTACCCATATGGGCATGCATGCACGCGGCGAAACGCCGACCCGTGTCATCGGCGGCGGCGACGGTGTCTACATCACCGACACCAACGGCAAGAAGAGCCTCGATGCCTTTGCCGGCCTCTACTGCGTCAATGTCGGTTATGGGCGGCAGAAAATCGCCGACGCCATCGCTGAACAGGCAAAGAACCTCGCCTATTATCACGCCTATGTCGGGCACGGCACGGAAGCGTCGATCACGCTTTCCAAGATGATCATCGACAGGGCGCCCAAAGGCATGAGCCGTGTTTATTTCGGGCTCTCCGGCTCGGACGCCAACGAAACGAACATCAAGCTCATCTGGTATTACAACAACATCCTTGGCCGGCTGGAAAAGAAGAAGATCATTTCGCGCTGGCGCGGCTATCACGGTTCAGGCGTCATGACCGGCAGCCTCACCGGCCTCGAACTCTTCCACAAGGCTTTCGACCTGCCGCGCGAACCCATTCTACACACGGAAGCACCCTATTTCTTCCGCTGCCCCGATCGGTCGATGGATGAGGAACAGTTCGCGCAATATTGTGCGGACAAGCTTGAGGAAATGATCCTGGCCGAAGGTCCGGAAACGGTCGCCGCCTTCATCGGCGAGCCGATCCTTGGTACCGGCGGCATCGTTCCGCCGCCGAAGACCTATTGGCAGAAGATCCAGACCGTACTCGACAAGTACGACGTCCTTCTCGTCGCCGATGAGGTTGTGACCGGCTTCGGCCGGCTCGGGACGATGTTTGGCTCGGACCATTACGGCATGAAGCCGGATCTGATCACCATCGCCAAGGGCTTGACCTCGGCCTATGCGCCACTTTCCGGCAGCATCGTTTCCGACAAGATGTGGCAAGTGCTGGTACAAGGTTCCGATCAGCTCGGCGCCATCGGCCATGGCTGGACCTATTCCGCCCACCCGATCTGTGCGGCCGCCGGCATTGCGAATCTCGAACTGATCGATGAACTCGGCATTGTCGAAAACGCCGGTTCGACAGGTGCCTACTTCCGGTCCGAGCTTGCCAGTGCTGTCGGCGATCACAAGCATGTCGGTGAGGTCCGTGGCGATGGGCTCATGGCAGCGGTCGAGTTCGTTGAGGACAGGGACGACCGCAAGTTTTTCGATCCAGCGAAAAAGATCGGCCCCCAGGTAGCATCGGCTTTGCTTGAGCGCGGCGTGATCGGCCGTGCCATGCCGCAGGGAGACATCCTCGGCTTTGCACCGCCCTTGTGCCTGACGCGCGACGAGGCTGATATCGTTGTCAAAGCTGCGGCTGATGCGATCAAAAGCGTATTCTCAAATCTCTGACGCAGCGCCCGGCCGGCAACCTTAGGCGCAGGGCATAAATGAGGATCGCTCAGTCCGTTGTTGACAATGGACTGAGCGTATTGGCTTGGTCATCGCCATGCCGCATTGAATGGTGTACATGGATATCCTGCAATTGTACCGGATCAATCCATGCTTCGTCATGATTCAAAAGACCAGCATAGTGATGCCTGGAAACCCGTCCTTCAGCATCGCAAGGGCGTGACCAAGCATAAGCTGCTCACCGACAAGATCATTTCCGATATCGACGAAGGAATCCTGCCGGTTCATACGCGGATGCCGACGCATCGCGATCTCGCCCATGCGCTGGGGATTTCGGTTCAGACCGTGAGCATCAGCTACAAGGAGGCGGAGCGGCGTGGCTATCTGCGCGGTGAAGTGGGGCGCGGCACCTTCGTGCGCAGCCGCGTCACCGAACGTGCCGACAGCTTCATGCTTGATCGCGACCCGAGCGGCAGCGCCGACCTTTCGATTATCCGGGCCGTCTATACCGAAGCGCACGAGCGATCGGCGCGCGAGCTGATGCAGGCTCTTGCCGAAAGCGACAACAGCAGTTTCATGCGGCCATGCCGGCCGATCGCCGGCTTGGATGCACACCGCGCCGCGGCACGAGCCTGGTTGGCGCGCTTGTCCGTCGATGCCGATCCCGATCGCATCCTGATCACGAATGGCGCTGCTCACGGCCTTTTCCTGGCCGTGGCCTCGGTCGTGCGGCCGGGTGAGGTCGTCTTGACCGAGAACCTCACCGATCACGGCATTATCGGCCTCGCCAACGTGCTGGGCTTTACGCTGCGCGGCCTCCCGACCGATCGCGAAGGCATCTTGCCGGAAGCCTTCGAGGCCGCTTGCGCGGTCGGCGACGTCTCGGCCCTGGTCATCGTTCCCTCACTCGGCAACCCCACAAGCCATGCCATGGGGGCGGAGCGTCGCCACGCCATCGCCGATATCGCGCGCCGGCACGGCGTCTTCGTCATCGAGGACGAGGTCTACAAGCCGATGCTTCGGGATCCCCTGCCCTCCATGCCGGATCTGCTGCCCGAGCTCGGCTTCTTCGTCACAAGCTTCACGAAATCGGTGATGACGGGCTTGCGCATCGGCTATCTCGTCGTTCCGGCGCACTTCTCCATCCGGGTTGCATCGATCCTGCGCGTCACGGGGTGGAGCGCAACCAATGTCGTCGCGGAAATGGCCTCTCGCTGGGTTCTGGATGGCACCGCCGATGCGCTGATTGCCGTTCAGAGAAGCGAGGCCCAGGCCAGACAAGCGATCGTATCGGAGGTGATGGGGCCCTTCGTCGCCGGCAGCCATCCTCTGTCGCTCTGCGCGTGGCTCTCGGTGCCAGAGCGCTGGACGGAGGAGGGACTTGTCCGCGCGTTGGCCCGCAAAGGTGTCGCCGTCACACCATCCGATCCATTCGTCGCCGGTGGGGAACGACCGGTCGGCGGAATTCGCATCTGCCTCGGCGGTCGCCTATCACACTCCGCTCTTCGCTCGGCGCTGGAAACAACCCGCGGGGCCTTCGAACAACTGCCTCCCATTTTCGACGTGGGATCAATTGCTTAGGATCGAAGCTAGCGCCCGGATACATCTCGCAGCACAGTTCCTTTTCAGTCAGAGAACAGAGCGCAGAAACTCCTTGGTACGATCTTCCGTCGGGGCACTGAAGATCGCTTCGGGCTTGCCTTCTTCACAAATGCGACCCTTGTCGAAGAAGCAGACGCGATCGGATACCTCCCGTGCGAACCGCATTTCATGGGTCACCAGCAACATCGTCAGATCGTGCTCATGCGCAAGATCGCGAATGACGCCGAGCACCTCTCCCACGAGCTGAGGATCGAGCGCTGAGGTCGGCTCGTCGAACAGCAGGACTCGGGGACGCATGGCAAGGGCTCGAGCTATGGCGACGCGCTGCTGCTGGCCGCCGGAAAGCTGGCTCGGATATTGATCCTTCTTCTCGGAAAGACCGACCATGCGCAACAGCTCGATGGCGCGAGCCTCCGCCTCCGCTCGACTCAGTCCGAGCACACGCGTCGGCGCCTCGACGATATTGCGCAGCACCGTCATATGCGGAAACAGATTGAAGCTCTGGAATACCATACCGACGTGCGTGCGGATCTGGCGCAGATGCGCCTCGCTGGCGCCGAAGCGGCCGCAGCCGTTCTCCTGATGGTAGGACATGCCGGCCAGATGCAACGTGCCTTCCTGGAAAGGTTCCAGCGTCATCAGAATGCGCAGAACCGTCGATTTGCCCGAGCCCGATGGTCCGATCAACGTCACCTTCTCGCCGGGTGCGACGTCGAAACAGAAGTCATCGAGCACGACAAAATCGCCGTAGCGCTTGGTGACGTCGTGAAAGCGGATCAAAGGTTCGGTCATCTCAATGCAATTCCGTGTTTCGGCAACGCCTTCTCGAGCCAATGAATAGCCGCCGAGCAGACGAGCGTGAGGATGAGAAAGATCAGGCCAACGAGAGACAGCGGCACCAGATATTCGAAAGTCCGGTCGCCGATGAGGTTGGCGAGGTTCAGCATGTCGACGACAGTGACAACAGACAGAACCGGCGTCTCCTTGAGCATGGAGACGAGATAATTGCCCATGGCCGGGATGATGCGCGGAATCGCCTGCGGGATGATGATGTCCCAATAGGTCAGGCCGCGTCCCAGATTGAGCGCCGTCGCCGCTTCCCATTGGCCGCGCGCCACGGCATCCAGGCCGCCACGATAAACTTCCGAGGTATAGGCCGAATATTGCAGGCCGAGTGCCAGCGCTCCGGTGAGAAAGGCCGGCAGGACGATCCCGTAGATCGGCAGCACATAATACAGGAAGAAGAGCTGGACGAGCAGCGGCGTATCGCGCAGGAATTCAATGACGAGCGCCGTCGGCCAGGAGATCGCCACGAAGCTGCTGCGCCGCAACAGCGCGAACACCAGGCCAAGGACCAGGGCGATCGCAAATCCAGCCGCCGCCGCCTCCAGCGTCACGATCAATCCGATGCCAAGGATCGGCAGGATCGACAGTGCGAACGAGAGCGTCGAGGACGTGTCCCAGGCAAAGCCATACATCATGCCGGCGCCCTCCCCGGAAAGGCGGCGCCGCGACGAAGGATCGTCTCAAGCCAGCGCATGAAGACGACAAGGATAAGCGCCATGATGAAATATCCCATCAGCGTCAGCGAATAGATCGTGACGCTGTCCAATGTGATGTTGCGCAATTGCTGTGCCTGGAACGTCAGATCGCTGATCGAGATCAGCGACACCAACGCTGTGTCCTTCAGGTTCTGAACGGCGAGGTTGCCGAATGGCGGCATCATCTCCACCACCGCCTGAGGCAGGACGATATGGAAGAGCGCCTGTCCGTGTCCGAAGTTCAGGGCGCGCGCCGCTTCGTGCTGCGTATCTGGAACCGACTGCAACGCGCCGCGCACCACCTCCGCGCCGTAGGCACCGATGTTCAGCGCCAGACCGGCGATGCCGGTCGTGATCGGATCGAACGATATCCCGATCAGCGGCAGCGCATAGTAGAGCCAGAAGAGCTGCACCAGCAGCGACGTACCCCGGAATATTTCTATATAGACCAGCGCAATCCAGGAAAACAGGACACCGCCGGCGAACCTTGCTAGGCCGGCCGCGAAGGCAAAGATTGCGCCGAGCAGCATCGATGCGACGGCGATGATCGCCGTCACCTCTGCCCCCTTCAGCAGTGCCGGAAGATAATGCGTCCAGCTCATGTCCGGGTTACCTCCGTTCGTGAGATGCATGGGACCGATCGGCCCAGCCCTTGCCCACAGGCAAAGACCGAGCCGAGTTGGATATCGCCAGCCTCACTTGCCCGCGCACAGGTCTTCCGTGTTCTTGGTCCGTGCGGCCTCGACACTTTCGGCGCTAAGTCCGTAAGACATCAGGATCTTCTTGTAGTCATCCGTCTTCTTGAAGGCGGCGAGCGCGGTATTGAACTCCTTGTAGAGATCGTTGTCCTCAGGACGGAAATCGAAACCACCATAGCTTCTAACCGACTTGCCTTGGATGATCGGATCGGTGAAGGGAGCTGCCTGCTCGACATTCGTGCCGCCTTGGACCAGCTTGGCGACCGTCAGCTCCGTTGCTGCATAGGCATCGGCGCGGCCGGTCTGGATGGTCGAGAGCGCGTCGGCATTGGCCTGGATCATGACGATCTGAGAGTCAGGAATGCCGAGGCCATGGAAGAAGTCGAGCTGATCTGCACCCGATACGATCGCGACTTTGAGAGACGGATCCTTCTTGATGTCTTCATAGGAATGCAGTTTCTTCGGATTGCCCTTCGGCACCAGCAAGCCCTCGCCATAGCTTGAATTCGGCGTGGTGAATTGGACCTGCTTGCAACGCTCTGGCAAAATGTTCTGCTCGGCGGCGACGAAATCGAAGCGCTTGGCCTTCAGGCCGGGAATAAGCGATCCGAACGGCGTCACGGTCCAATCGACCTCCTTCACGCCCATCGACTTCAGGACGGCAGCGGCAACGTCGGGACCGATGCCCTTGGCAGCGCCGCTCTCGTCCATATAGCTGTAAGGAACCTCATTGGCGCTGGCGCCGCGGATATAGCCATCCTTTTTGACCTGATCGAGGCTGGCGGCATGTGCGGAAGCGGCTAGGCCGATGGTCAGACCCATGGCGGCAAAGCTGCGGTAAAAATTCGATCTCATTGTTCACTCCTCTGTGGTTGAATTCCGTCATCGGCTGTCCGGTTTTCCGGATCTTTGCCGCAACGGGGTGGTGATCCGCGCCGCGTTGTCGCGGCGCGGTAATTCAGGGGGCCTCCGTCAAGGTTGCGACGACGGCAAGGCAATCCCCGGCCTTGATGAGGCCGGGGAAATGACGTGCGGCAAGGACACCGTCGAGAGCCGCCCGATAGTCAAAGGGTACTGATCCGGTGCGGCCGATCGGATGCACCCGGGCGATGATCTCGCCGGCCGCAACCATGTCGCCAAGATCCTTCACGGGTTCGAAAAGGCCGTCCGCTTCGGAAAAGACGAAGCAATCGGAAGACGGCATATCGAGCCATTGCGTTGCATCCGCCTCCGGCGCGCCGGCAACGATACCGGCTTGCTTCAGGACGTTCAAAACACCGCGCTTGGCAATGGAAGCCGTACGCGCTGATATGGTTCCACCACCCGAAAGCTCGGTCGTCACAAAAACCTTGCCCATCTCCTCGGCAGTCGTGTCGTACATGCCGACGGCATCGATCTCGATCATCCGCATCGAATAGGGAGCAGAAAACGCGGCGACCGCGTCGAAACAGGCCCTTTCCTGCCGCTTATCCGGCAGCGCATGGGCCGCGGCATAGGGCAGGAAATCGAGCGTTCGGCCACCCGAATGGAAGTCCAGCACGATGTCTGCCAGCGGCAGCAGGTAGCGGGTAAAATAATCGGCGATCTTCTCCGTCGCACCGCCGTCAGACCGCCCAGGAAAGCTGCGGTTGAGATTGCCCTTGTCGATCGGCGACGTGCGGGTGCCCGCTTGGAAGGCGGGATAGTTCATTGCCGGGACGACGATAACCCTACCCTTGATCTCGTCGGCCTTCAGCGTCCGGGCGAGATCGAAGAGCGCGACAGGCCCCTCATATTCATCGCCATGGTTGGCTCCGGTCAGAAGCGCCGTCGGGCCTTCGCCGTTTTTGACGACGCAGATCGGGATCATGATCGAGCCCCAGGCAGAATCGTCGCGTGACCAGGGTAGTCGCAGGTGACCATGTTGGACGCCGTCACGATCGAAATCGACAGTTGGCGTTACGGGCGATGGGCGTGTGATAATCGTCATGCTGTTCATGTCCGGTGATCACTTCACAACCAGTTTACGGGGTACGTTGGACAGGCATTCGACGCCGCTTTCCGTGATCACGATGCTTTCGGTGATCTCCATACCCATGGTTTCAAGCCAGAGACCTGTCATGAAATGGAAGGTCATGCCGGGCTGCAGTTCCGAGCGGTCACCGGGGCGCAGGCTCATGGTCCGCTCGCCCCAATCCGGCGGATAGGAGAGACCAATCGGATAGCCGGTGCGGTTGTCCTTTACGATCCCGTATTTCTTCAGCACCGCGAAGAAGGCGTTGGCGATGTCTTCGCAGGCGTTGCCCGGCTTTGCGGCGGCAAGACCGGCCTCCATGCCTTCGAGCGTCGCCTTCTCGGCATCCAGAAAGGCTTGGGTCGGCTTGCCGAGGAAGACGGTTCGTGACAGCGGGCAATGATAACGGCGATAGCACCCTGCAATTTCGAAGAAGGTCCCCTCGCCGCCCTTCATCGGCTTGTCGTCCCAGGTCAGATGAGGCGCGGACGCATCGGCGCCCGATGGCAACAACGGTACAATCGCGGCATAGTCGCCGCCGAAGCCATCAACGCCGCGGATGCCTGCATCATAAATTTCGGCCACAAGATCGGATTTGCGGATACCCGGCTCGACCTTTTCGACGATCCGCTTGTGCATCGCCTCGACGATGCGGCCGGCCTTGCGCATGTAATCGAGTTCGGTCGGGCTTTTGACAGCGCGCTGCCAGTTCACCAGCCCCTGGGCATCCTTGAAACGCGCATTTGGCAGGTGCTTGACCAAAGAGGCATAGGCCGCAGCAGTGAACCAGTAGTTGTCCATCTCGACGGCGATTGAGGCATTGGCCCAGCCGCGCTCTTCGATGATCTTGGACAGCAGATCCATCGGATGGCGCTCGTTCGACTGCACATAATGATCGGGATAGCCGATGATGTTGTCGTGGCTGAGATAGGCCGTGCGTTTCGCACCGTTGGCATCCTGGCCGCGTCCATACCAGATCGGTTCGCCGGAGCCTGGCACCAGCACGCATTGATGCACATAGAAGGACCACCCGTCATATCCTGTCAGCCAATGCATGTTGGACGGATCGGTCACGATGACGAGATCGACACCCGCCTTCTCCATGGCGCGCCGCGTCTTGGCAAGCCGATCGGCATATTCGGAGCGGGTGAAATTGAGGGTCGGTTCGCTCACGCTGAATCTCCTGATGCTTTTGTCGTTTCAATTGCCTGTCCTGCGCCGGCATCAATGGCGCGGCCAAGGGCAAGCGTGGCAATGGCCGTGTCCTGCACGCCGGTGCCGGTCAGATCGCAAAGGGTGATCGCTTCGCTTGACTGACGTCCGGCAGCTTGGCCGCAGATGATGGCGCCGAGTTCGGGGAAAGCCGAGGCTGCGCTCACAAGTCCCGCGGCAATGGCGTGATGCAGCTCGCCGAGCCGGCGAGTCTGCCTCAGGCTGTCGGCGACATAGGGAGCGGCGCGCAGGATCGCCGCCGGGTCGATCTCGTTCTTGTGCTCGGCATCCGAGCCCATGGCAGTGACATGCTGGCCCGGCTCCAGCCATGAGGCGTCGAGGATCGGCCTGTCCGAAGGGGTGGTGGTGACGATGATGTCGGTGCCGCGGCAGGCCCGTTCGGCGTCAGCCTCGGCCGAAACCGGAAAGCCGAGCTCGGCCGTCAGCTCTTTGGCAAGCCGTTTGGCCTTTTCCATATCACGCGCCCAGATGCGGGCGGCTTGGATCGGCCGTACCAAAGTCAATGCGCGGAGCTGCAGGCGCGCCTGCATGCCGGCACCGAGGATTGCCGCAACCCGGGTGTCCGGGCGGGCAAGATGCTTTGCGGCAACGGCGCCGGCGGCAGCGGTGCGCACATCCGTCAGATAGCCGTTGTCAAGCAGAAGGGCTTCGACCAGTCCGGTATGCGCCGACAGCAGCATCATCAGCCCGTTGGTGCTGGGCAGGCCGAGCGACGGATTGTTGAAAAAGCCGGGGCTTACCTTGATCGCGAAACTGTCGAGATCCGGCACATAGGCTGTCTTGACGTCGACCTCGCCACGGTAGGCGGGAATATCCAGCCGCATGATCGGCGGCATCTCCACCGCCTTAGTCGCCAGGGCCGCAAAGGCTTGCTCGACACAGTCGACCGCATCCGCGTCGAGCTGCACGATTCTACGCAAATCGGTTTCTGTTAGCACAAGTACACGCGCCATCACGCCGCTCCCGATTTGATGCCGTCGACAATTTTGCGATGGACCGCCGGATCGATGTTGCCGCCTGACACGACGATGGCCGTCGGGCCGCCAGGCCTGACCTTATTGGCAAGCAGTGCCGCGATGCCGACCGCGCCCGCGCCTTCGATGATCTCGCCTTCGACTGTAGCCATATGGCGGATGCCAGCCGCTATCTCGTCCTCGCTGAGCAGGATCACCTCGTCGAGAAGGTCGCGGCACAAGGCAAAGGTCAGGCGATTGTCGAGCCCGATGCCGCCGCCGAGCGAATCCGCCAGGGTTTCAAGCTCCTCGACTTCAATAGGGGTACCGGCGGCAAGGCTTGCTGCCATCGCCGCTCCCCGCTCCATCGATATGCCGACGACCTTGGCCTGTGGCCGTCTGCCCTTGATCGCAGCGGCAACGCCGGACGCCAAGCCACCGCCCGACAGAGGTACGAGGACAAGTGAAACATCCGACAGGCCGTCCGCGATCTCGAGTCCGATTGTTCCCTGGCCGGCAATCACGCAGGCATCGTCGAAAGGCGGCACGAAGCTCATGCCCTCCTCGCTTACTAGGCGCTCGACCTCGCGCATGGCGTCATCCTGGGATTGGCCAACGATGCGGACTTCAGCCCCGAGGCTGCGGATCGCCTCGACTTTGTTGGCGGGAACAAGCGCCGACAGGCAAATGGTCGCCCGCGCGCCCAATGCCCTGGCGGCGTGTGCGACTGCTCTGCCGTGATTACCCGTGGAAGCCGTTGCCAACCCGCGCGAACGTGCCTCCTCATCCAGGCAGAGGACCGCATTGGTGGCTCCCCGAAGCTTGAAGCTGCCGGTCTGCTGGTGATTTTCCAGCTTGAGAAACACGGGCGCGCCGGATTGATGGGAAAGCGCCTGCGAGCGCAGCAAGGGCGTGCTGACGACGTGTCCGGCAATGCGTCGCCGTGCCTCTTCGATATCGGGCAATGTCACCATTGCCGTCATCGCACAGTCCGCTGGTTTAGAAATGCTGTGACTGACGTCAGCACGATTTCATATCTCTTTCACGACCAATGTTCATGACATCAGCGTGAAAGAGACAAAAGATCATGTCAATCTGAATATTGTTTCATTACAATTTTGAGATGCTTAATCGCATGACACAGCCCCTCGGGGCGGCCTATTCATTAGGTCGGCCGCTGAACCTACTCAATCGGGGGGCCGGAGGACACTGTTACCTGATCCGCGTCCTACATCGGAGTTTATGTGCCCTCGCGCCCGCCCGTAACGGTCGTTGGCAACGTTGTGTGAACCGTGGCAAAACCGCAAGATCGGTCGAGCGGGTCATGCCTGCGTGCGTTTAGTTGGTGTTGCCACGGAGAATAGAACGATGAAGGCGGCGCTTCGAAACTACCATACCCGGATGCAGCGGGTGCTGGATCACATAGATCGGCATCTGGACGACAATCTGGACCTGGACACGCTGAGCAGCGTCGCAGCCTACTCGAAATATCATTTGCACCGGCAGTTCACGGCGACCTTTGGGCTGTCCATGTATCACTATATCCAGCTCGCCCGCATGAAGCGCGCTTCCGGGTGCTTGGCCTCGGACGACGCCCAAAGTGTCACGGACATAGCAATGGACGCCGGTTACGATGCACCGGATGCTTTCGCCCGCGCCTTTCGGCGACAGCTCGGACAGTCGCCTTCGTCGTTTCGCAAATCTCCCGATTGGGATCCGTGGCTCTCGGCCTTCGGGCCGCTCGACAATGCGAGGAGCAAGCTCATGCAGATTATCTTTACCCATGACGACGTGACAATCCGCGAGGTGCCCCCCACGCCGGTGGCGGTCATGGAGCATCGGGGCGACCGAGCGACGCTCGAAGCCACCTTCGAGCGGTTCCGTGCCTGGCGCAAGGCCGCGGGCCTATCGCCAGAGACCAGCCCGACTTTCACGGTCTTCCGTTCCGAAAGGGTCCCCGCGGTCCCGGCCGACTATGCCATGGACCTGTGTATCGGGACCAACCAGCCGATCGCGCCGGACGACGCACAGATGAAGGCCGGTGTGATTCCCGGCGGACGCTGCGCGGTGCTGCGTTACCCTGGCAATACCCAGAATCTCGAGCCCGCTGCGCTCTTCCTCTACCGGGACTGGCTTCCGGCCAGCGGCGAGGAGGCACGCGACTTCCCGATCTATTGCCGACGGCAGCTTTCTCTCATCCCGGAGGTGCCGGCGCATGAAGTGGTGGTCGAGCTGTTTCTGCCGTTGAAATAGCGCCCTCCGACGGCGGCCTGTCCCTTCCGATCGCAAGAAGCGGGCAGGCCGCGATCCACCCGATCTCGGTCTTTATGGGTTCACAGCCTACTAGTTCAACTGCTCGGGCAAAGCCGGCGCTTTGGCAACCGCCCAAGCGACTCTTCAAGCAGCCTGGACAACTGCGTTCAGCGGAATTTCGACGTCGATTTCCAGGGTCGAGACGTGCTCGTTGCAATCCATCTTGACTTGCACCTTGTCGCCCTCGAGCTGCACGTGCTTTGCTATCACGCCAAGGATTTCCTCCCGCAGCAGCGATACCAGGTCAGAGCCTGCCGACGAGCGTTCGTGGGCAAGAAGTACCTGCAAGCGTTCTCGAGCCGCTGGTGCGGTTCTTTGCTTGCTGAAAAGACGAAAAATGTTCATGCCGCCCTCCGTCCGAATATCTTGCCGAATATGTTCCGCCTTTCGCCAGGAATCGTGATCGGCAGAACTTCGCCGGTGAGCCGGCGCGCCGCGTCGAAATAAGCCATAGCGGGTGCACTGCGGCTGTCGGCCAGCGTGACAGGGGCGCCGATATTGGACGCTCGTAGAACATCCGAGCTTTCCGGAATGATGCCGAGGAGCGGAATAGACAGTATCTCCAGCACATCGTCGACCTTGAGCATATCGCCCCGCTCGGCGCGGTTGGCGTCGTAACGGGTCAGGAGCAGATGCTTCTCGATCCGCTCGCCGCGCTCAGCCTTGGCTGTCTTGGAATCCAGCAAGCCAATGATGCGGTCCGAGTCGCGCACCGACGAGACCTCCGGGTTGGTAACAACCACCGCCGTATCCGCGTGGCGCATGGCGAGAGTAGCGCCGCGTTCGATCCCTGCGGGACTGTCGCAGATGATCCAATCAAAGTGTTGCTTCAAGTCATTTATGACCCGTTCGACACCTTCCGCCGTCAAGTTGTCCTTGTCCCGGGTTTGCGAGGCCGGCAGCAAAAACAGCGTATCCAGTCTCTTGTCGCGGATCAGCGCCTGGGGGAGCTTGGCGTCGCCATGTATGACATTGATCAGGTCGTAGACGACCCTCCGTTCGGCGCCCATGACAAGATCGAGATTCCTCAGCCCGACGTCAAAATCGACGACGACGACCTTATCATTCCTCTGCGCCAGAGCCGCTCCAAGCGCGGCAGTCGAGGTCGTCTTGCCAACCCCGCCCTTGCCTGACGTGACTACGATGACTTTCCCCATCTTGCTCTCCTCTGTCCTGGCCGGCTGCCGGCTCAGATAAGTTTCTCTGCCATGATCGCGTCGCCTTCGAGCCAGAGCTGGACAGCCTGTCCGCGAAGGTTGGGGGCCATGTCTTCTGCCATTTTATAGATGCCGTCGATCGCGACCAATTCCGCCTCAAGCTTCCGGCAGAAGATGCGCGCCGACGCGTTTCCAAGCGACCCCGCCATGGCTCGGCCGCGCAAACTGCCGTAGATATGGACCGACCCTCCGGCGATGATCTCCGCGCCTGAAGCAACCGATCCGACGACGGTGACATCCCCTTCCGGGAAGATCACCGATTGACCCGAACGTACCGGTTCCCTGATGACAATGGATTGCATTGCCGGACGAGTCTCGACCGCTGCTGGTCTGCTCTGCACTTCGACAACCGGTTCCTTAACAGGAACCTCGTTTACAGGCACCTCGATATCGGAAACCGGCCGACCACCTTTGAGCGCGGGAGGCATGCCCGGCCCCAGGATTGAAGGGCGCGCACCCTCGATACCCATGATGCTGACATTGCGCCGGGCAAGCTCGGCGATCAGCTCCTTCAACTGCGAGCGGTCAATCGACAGGTCCGTCAGGTCGAGCACGACCGGACGTCCTAAAAAGAAGCCCGCCGAACGCGCGGCGAGATCATCGAGCCTGATCAACCAATCTTCGATGGGAAGATCCGGGGAAAGCATGACCGCCAGGAAAGAACGGCCTTTGATGCGGATCGAGCGAGCGTCTGTTAGCACTTTGGTCATCTGTGTGAATAATTCGTTGACTCTGTGTACCGCCGCTATGGTTAACAAATAGTTAATGCGATCGAGATCACATCCGGCATCGCATCACCATGGTGGAAATTTTATTGCGTGATATCAGAGACTTGCGGCAGTGATTGCCGATCCAACCTATATTAACGAGGCACCAAAAATTGGAGCGGCCACGAGAACTGATAGCTTCTATTATGACGTCATCGATAGCGGAACGCCGAAAGCGGCAAGTTGGCCGCTTGCTGTGAAAGGCCTGAGCAATCGCCTTCCGACTCAGATCACTGATTTGGCAAGCCGGCTGGCTTTCCGAACAGAAAACCTTGCACGTGAGTCGCGCCAGAAGCGCGGGCAGCATCCAGGTGCTCTTCCTTTTCGATGCCTTCGGCAACGATGGTCGGGGCAACACAGGAGGCAAAGCCGACGAGATAGTGCAGGCTGTTCTGTCCCTTTTCGGACATCCGGACATTCCGCACCAGCGAAGCTTCGATCTTGATTATATCGGCCGGGACTGTCAGCAGCCGCGCAGGCGTCGCCATACCTGCTCCGAAATTATCGATGGCCACACGGCAGCCAAGCGCGCGAACGGCTGCCAGCCTGTCGACACCCTCGCTCACCAGCGGATAGGTCTCCGTAATTTCAAGGATAAGTCGTGGAGCGAGTTCTGAACGGCGCTCGATTTGGCGGAGAATCTGTCTCCAGTGGTCTCGGTCGGCCAAATTGGCGGCCGAGATGTTGCATCCGAGCACAAGATCTTGATCTTTGGCCAGTCTCGACAGAATGAGGTCCAGCATGCGCGCATCAAGATCGAAGGAAGCGAGGGAAGACTCCAGATAAGGTGCAAACGCGCTTGCGCTGTGAACGACACCATGAGCGTCTGAAATCCGCGCGAAGCACTCCCAATAGAGCACTTTCTCCGGAACATCGATTTGGCTGACCTTTTGTGCGGCAAAACTCAGTCCGCGATCGGAAACAGCCTTGGACATAATGGGAAGCGCCTCCAGCGATGCTGTTCTCAGTCACTGTTTTCGACTGTGGGCGGGGCCGCCAAATCTTTTATGCGAATTTCCAGACAACGGAAACGATACAACCGAACGGCGTTGTCGGGTCAATTGAATTTCGTATGTTAGTAACTTATAAGTACATCGGAAGGGCTAATTGTGTCAAATCCTCAATCACTGCGAGATTTTATGCAACCCTGCCTTTATCCTGAAAACGGCGCCCGCCCCCGCGATAAGTAATCCGTCATCGAAAGCTTACGCGATTCGGCTCTCCAAGTCAGAACCAAATGTCGCAATCATTGTAATATTAGCTGAGCCGTAAATCGAGGTCGCGATAAAGCTTCTTCAAGTTCGGCAGAGATTTCAGTTGCCACGAAATCTGGTTGGAACCGCGCACCGTCATGTGCACGTCGGCGCGTTTGCGGGCCTCTATCGTCAGTTTCGCGAGCAGGTTTATACCCGACGAATTCAGAAACTGAAGCCCCGTGAGATCGAGTGTCAGCCGCTCAGGATTTTTCCCGAGCAGATCCATCGCCAACTGAAAGATCGGAGCGTAGGCATCCGATCCCGACAAACGCAAGGAACCGTCGAAGAACACAACGTATCCTTCAGTCCAAACGCGAAACGCCTCTCCTCTGATTTCCATGGTCAAAACTCAGCCATTTGGGACGGAAGGAACTGGTAAGGAAGCATAGGTCTCCAGACGCGTTCGACCGCTCGGCCGGTTCGCATCAAAAACCCACGCCAATTCAGTGTCATAGTCGCTCATCAGCGTCAGTAGTCCAAGGCCGGACTCCGTGCCAAACGCCAGCGCCGCATTCTTCTCAATTTGCCGGATGAGCAGCTCCCCAGGATTATCGGCGGTTATCTGCTCAAGCAGATGCTGAAAACGCGTTGCATTTTCGTTGTCGATAAAATTCGAAACCTTCATCCGAAACCGTTCTCCGTCGATGGAAGCCGAAATATCAATCTCCCCGGACACGCGGAACTTCACAGCATTTTCGATAAGTTCATTGGCTACGTAACCAATGTCGTGGCGCACCTGATGGTACACCTGACGTAAGCGCCTGTAACGCAAAGCCGTTATTTCAGCGATAAAGTCGGATGTCATCGAACAATGGGACCAACTCAGATCGAGTGGTCCGTCAAGCAATCTGAGAAAAGTGGCGCTGCCTGCACTGCTTGTTACAAGATCTGCCAGCCCAAACACGACGATCGCCATGTTATCACCTATGTCTCATTACAACCAGAGTTATGTCATCGTGAATCTTCTGCGACCCAATATAAGTCATGAGGTTGTCCAGAATGCCGTTCATCACATCCTGAGCGCTGCCGCCGTAAAGGCCACGGGCCGATTCACAAAGCCGCTCAATTCCATACAATTCGCCCTGCCGGTTTTCGGCTTCCGTAACGCCGTCCGTATGCAGAATGATGATGTCGCCGCTTCCGAACGTGACGTCTTTGGTATCGACAAACTCGGAGATATCTGAATCGAGCCCGACAGGAAGCCCAAGGTCAGCGGTTTCAATCCTCTCAACCTCTCCGCCTTGTCTCACCACAATCAGATCCTCGTGTTGGCCGGAGAGCGTCAATCGCTCCCCATCATAGTCGAGAAAGGCAAGAGTCAGGTGCTTGTCGGTCTTCGTTCGTTCGATATTCTTGTAAATCGTGCGGTTGAGGTCGTTCAGGAATTTCGCCGGATCAGTCTCTCCCGCCTCCTGCAATGCACGCGCCACGGACTGGACCATCAGCATGAGCACGCCGCTTTCAAGGCCGTGACCGGTAACGTCCCCTATTCCGATCTTCAGCCTTTTTCCATCTTGCAGGATATCGTAATAATCGCCGCCGACCTCATCGGCGGGGCGCATAAAGGCGGCGATCTCCAACTGTTCGATGGCCGCCAGTTCGTTCTGGCGCGGCAGGACCATGAGCTGTATCCGCTGCGCGACGGCCAGCTCGGCGCCAAGACGAAGGTTCTCGCTCTTCAATTGCGTGTTCAGCACCGAGATTTCCTCTTTCGCCTCGGCGATTTCCTTTGTTCTTTCCTCTACGAGCAATTCGAGGTTTTCGGTGTGAAAACTTATCTCCTCTGCCATGCGGTTGAATGCAACGCCGGCCTCGCCCACCTCGTCGCGCGATGAGATATCGACCCTCACCGAATAGTCCTTGGCCTGAATACGCCGCGCGGCACTCGCGAGCGCGCTGATGCCGCTAGTAATCCGTTTCGAAACCGCAAAGACCGCCGCGGTGACAATCATCAGCGAAATGGAGATCGCAAGGATCTGATAGAGAAGAATGCGATTTGTCGCACGCGATATTTCATCCTGTGCGGCAAACAGCGAGGCATAGATCTCCCGCTCCGGCACGACGATTCCGAGCGACATCGCTTCCTTTTGAACCGGCCCGGAAACCCAGAGGTTCGTCGGTGCTATCTGTTTAACAACAACCAGGTAGGGGATCTTCTGCCCTTGTTCGTCCAGCATAATATGCTGAATGACACCATCGCGGTCCAATGGGAGCGTCGCCATCGCCTTTTGCGTGCTGTTGTGGAACGAGCGGTCGAGACCGGTGACGCCCTTATCGCCGGTGTCGCTCGATGATCGCAGGCCGATAATCTTCTCGCCTGCGTGGTTGATGGCAACCACATTGCCATTCGACATCGTCAGGAAGCCGAAACCGGTATCGGCAACCTTCACGCTTTCGACGATTCCGGCCAGTTGGTCCAAGGTGATATCGGCCCCGCCGATGCCGGCAACGTCCTTGCGGTCGGGAGTCCAGAGGGGATCGAAGAAGCTGACGATTAGCTTGCCCGTAATGGCGTCGGTGTAGGGTGCGGTCTGCGTGATGTCGTCCGCGACGGGGCGCGTGCCCGGCTCACGAGCCCATTGCTGCCAGGATTCGTATAGGCCCGGAAAGAAAAAATCCCAAAAATTGGCGTCGTTGTGACCCGGATAGAGGCGATCAAAGGTCTGGGCCTGGTCGGTATACGGCACCGTCCTGAAGATCGGGCGCTGTTTTGGGCCGATATAATACATCTGCAACTTGGGGTAGCCGCTCGTCAGCAGGTTCGGCGCGACAAGATCGACAACAGTGCTGGTCTCTATGTCTTTTTGCACCTCGGGCAGCGGCTGATGATTTTGGTCCAGCAGATAGCCCCAAACGCTGATGACGGATGTCGAGCCCGGAAGATTCTGGGCCCATCGGCCTTTTGGATCGTAAGTGAGGTTGATGGCGCCAGGTTCGGACCGCGCCAGCGCCTCGGCGATCGCATCGTTTCGGTTGGGATGATCTATCTGCGACTGAAGAACGCCTGCGAGTGTTTTGACGTCTGAATGCACTTGATTGAGAAGCAGCCCGACGCGGGCGGCCGTCGAGTCCGCATAGGATCGGATATAATCCTGGCTCGCCCGTTCAAGACCCTGGCCCACTTCAGATGTGGCGTCGCGGGACAATCGCTGCACGTTCCACAATGCCAATCCGCCGCTGACGAGAAGGTCAAAAAGGACGGCACCTCCGACGACAAGGACAAATTTCGCTCGGAACGACCAGATGCTGGGAAGGGCAAATCGACCAATTTTCCTGTTCATAGCGGCTTCCGCCCGGAGGCCGCCCATATGGGCCAGCCGGCATAACCTTTCGGATGAAGGGCGGCGAAGATGTGATCCTGGAAGCCCTGGCGGAAACGCTTGATGAATTCCGATGTGTCGCCCCGGCGAACAGACATCTCGCCGGCATAGACGTCCTCCCAGGCGGCAACGACATCCGCAAAGTCTTGCGGATCGCCATCGAGGTTGCTGACCATGAAGCTTTCCATCTCGATGGCCTCGAAACCTGCATCTCGCAGGAGCCGGCGGCTTTTCGGGCCCATTTCGACATCCATGTCGAAATGGCTGAACAGCGTCGCCACCTCGTTATAGGTCCATTGTATGCTTGCTGCCCGTGGCTCACCAAGACAATGGGAATTCTTTTCGTTGGTTATGTAGACACGCCCGCCGGGCTTGCAGATGCGATAGAGCTCCTTGAGCAGTATATCGGGCCGATTGAAGATTTGCAGCGAATGGCGACAGGTCACCAGGTCAAACTGGTTATCTTCGAGCAGCATCTCGGATGCGTCGCCATAGGTATATTCGATATCGCGGATATCGAAATCGGCGGCGACCTTGCGTGCATAGTCGAGACTGACGGCCGAATGATCGAGCGCTACGATTCTTGCCGGCTTGAACTCCTTATGGACCAACACGGCGAAATCGCCGATCCCGCAGCAAATATCGGCCATAGCAATACCGGCGCGCATGCCATGGCGCGGCAAGATATCGCGTTCATGACGCCAGGTCATTTTCGTCTGGGTCCGCAAGATGGGAATGAAGCTCTGGTTTTCGACGAAAGTCTGGCCCGGATAAAAAGCGGAATCATACGCTTCGACGGCGATCTTCGGTTCGATAGCGCTTAAGTGATGGAACGTCCTGGTCGCCCAGCCAACGACACTGGACGTCACCACGACGAAGCGAATATCTCGCCGCGCGCGGCTGGCATTGACCAACAGGCGCGCCAAGGCGTGATACGCCGTCGCATTCATATGAATGAGGCGTTTGACATTTATGTAGAGCACGCCTCTGACTTGATTGATGCTCTTTTCGAGCAGGGTGGTCGTTTCCGCGATTTCGATAGGCGACAGCGGTCGCAGGATGCCTGAAAGCGAAAACTCCTGACTGTTTAGGTCGAACTGAGCCGAAAACAGCGGAACCGGTTCGTGCGAACTCAATTCAGTAATCCCTCCACTGGAATGTCCAATATCACCGTCAGAGCCCGGCCCTCCACCTCCCGCAACAATAGCGACGCGTCATAGTTGATCGCTAAGCCGAGCAGGATGATGTCTTCCTGGACTGAGTTTTCGTCGGCGAGTGCGTCGAGGTATCTTTCCAGAGCACCGCCTCCTGAAGCCTTGGTAGATGCATCACGGTACAGATGCTGTTGCTCGGGAGCACATGGAAAGGTCAGAGAGATCCGCTCCAAGTGGTCCCCTCGGGAAATATCGCAGTGAAGTCGCCCGGGAGCACTGCCCGAGCGGAAGGAGATCTCAAAAAGCTCGTTCAGCGCGGATGAAAGGAGATTGGCGTGCCGGACCGGATCGCTTCGATCATGGCTCACCATGCGTGCAACGTAATTCGACAACTGATTGCAATGGAGCCAATCCGACATGAAAATTTCCATTTCCATTTCCAGCTCCAGCATCGGATGAAATGGTAAAGCGGTGCGGTCCGTGCTCTGCTCGCTCAAGGCCGATCCCCCTGAATTGTCAAATATTCGCGACCTTCCGAGGGGCCAGTTCGACTGGTCCCTCGAGTTCCCACTGTTTATTTTTCGCGGCTGTGCCATCCCATCTTGTCGTTGCTCCGCAGAAACGCCAGGATCGAAGATGCGGGCAGAGGTTGGCCAAGAAAATATCCTTGCAAACGATCGCAGCCGGCAGCAATGAGCCAAGTGACTTGAGCTTGATCTTCCACGCCTTCGGCGGTGACCTTCATTCCCAGCCCATGTGCCAGCGCAACGATAAAGCGGACGATGGTCTGGCTTTTGGGGTCGCTCGTCAGATCTTTTATGAAATACTTGTCGATCTTGATGGAGTCGAAGGGAAAATTCTTCAGATAGCTCAGAGAAGAATATTCGGTGCCAAAGTCATCGAGCGATATCTGAATACCGAGGACATTTAGGGTATTCAACGTATCGAGATTATTGATCGTACGTTCGAGCAAAACACCTTCGGTGATTTCGAGCTCAAGGCGTTCAGCCGGAAATCCGATCGTGTCGAGCGTCTGCGATACTCGGTCGGTGAAGCCTCCCGTCAAGAATTCTGCAGGCGAGAGATTTACCGCGACCGTACAGTGTGACGGCCAATTCATTGCCTGCCGGCAGGCTTCTTCCAACACCCACTGACCGATCTCCGGCATCATTCCGTCGGCCTCCGCCACTGGTATGAACGCCGAGGGTGGGATGGTACCCATGATCGGATGCTGCCATCGCAACAGCGCCTCGAAGCCGACGACAGAACCCGAAGAGTCCACCAACGGCTGGTATTCAATAAAAAATTCGCGATGTTGAAGCGCGACGCGCAGGCTCCGTCGTAGCAACTCTCTCTGTTCCAAAACCATCATCATGGCGGGCTCAAATGTTCGCGCGCGCCCCCTTCCCTCACTTTTTGCAGCGTAAAGAGCGATATCGGCGGCGCGCATAAGTTGGTCTTCCTCGTTGCCATCGCGAGGAGCAAGCGCGACACCGATACTTGCGCCTGAAAACACTGCGATGCCATTCACCAGGAATGGCCTTTTAAAAGCGGTTACTAGCGAATCCGCCAACCGCTCCGCCTCTGCCGGCTGGTCATTCCGCAGCTGAATTATGGCAAACTCGTCGCCGGCCAACCGGTAGGCCGTTTCACCCGGTCCCAGAACGTTGCGGATGCGCTCGGCGGTTTGCTGCAAGACGATATCGCCTGCGGCATGGCCCAGAGTATCGTTGATCGGCTTGAACTCGTCGAGATCCAACTGCATCAGCGCGATGGCCGTTTTTCCGTCTGATAAGGCATCGCGCAGTCGTGCACCGAACTGTCGCCGGTTCGGTAGATCGGTCAAGGCGTCATGGTTGGCTTCATGCAGCAGAAGCGCCCTGTCTGCTTCCTCGGACGAAGGATCCTGCTGAAGCGAGTTCCTCGTTTCAATAACCGCGAAACCATTGGTCGGCCGAAATAGAATGAGGTCCGATAGCGCCTCGCCTGTTCTTTGGACCTGCACATTCCGCGGCCATCCAATATTGCTCGTCTGTTCCGCGAATATATTCATGCCCGGATCCTGCAGTTCCGGGTATATTCCAAACAGAGTGGCATGAGAGGTCTTGTCGTCGCCGTAGAAAGTTCTGAACCTCTCGGAAGACATTATGAGATTGAAATCGCTGTCATAAAACGAAAAAAGCACTTCATGTGCACTACCGGCTGGCACGGATATATCGGACTTAAAAACGCTACTGGCTGCCATTCCGGTCTCCGTCTTATCCTGGGAACTTTCCGGCTTCGTAATCGCTTTCAATTTCCTCTCGTCTTCGGACTTAACGGACCAACACCCCCGATGCTTGCCATGCAGCAAGCATCAAATGGCTATTTCTAATATGAAACATCAATAATTTAATAAATAACGAACTCAGGCCGCTGCACTTGCTCGATTCCGAACGGCAATCCCGCCGCGAGCAACGCTGCAGCAACGGGAATTTGCAAATTCTCATTTACATTATGCTAATGAAATTAGTGCTGTCAAACGTTCAACCATTGTTTGCGAAATACACGCAAAACAGGCTCTGGTTAGGTATTTGCTTCGATTGACATGCTTGCGCCTTTGCTCGGCGAAATGGAGCGCGCTGTTTGCAGAGAACCCTGCGGGATATGGGCTACATCTATAGCCCGTCATCCAACATTGAGCGCCTAAGCAACGCGCTCGAAGCGGGTACGAATATGTTCAATATAGTGCTGGCCGGGGGAGGTGGCCGCTACCATTGCCAAAGCAGCCTCTTCCGGAACGCCCGTAAAGAGACGCTCCTCGCCGTTCTTGAAGCGAATATAAAGACGGCCATCGTCAGGATGGAAAAAGACGGATTTGATAATCCGCGATGAAACTGTGAGCTCTTTCATGGTCACCTCGCTTTCGAGGTGGTTGTGCCATCAAAACTACAACATCGAATGAAGTGACCTAGTTAAAAAAATGTAGCGATCCGTTGAAAAAATGTAGTGATTTTAGGCCATTAACCCTTCAACACCTGATGGAAAACCGGCGGCTTGCACCAGCTCAGCACAATGGCCGTTCACACCGATCCGAGGCAGAGCGGCGTGAACGTCGCGGATCGAAGCGGAACTCACATCGCAGCGCTTGAGGCGGCATTCGAACGGAAGGCCAGTCCGCGAAGGCGAAGGTACATTATCAGCTTTTTCCGAATGTAACGAGCAGCTCTTCGATTTGGGCCGCGCTCAACCTGTTATGCGGAAGTTGACGGACCATCATGATAAGTTTTGCGGTTTCTTCCAGCTCTTCGGCAGCAAAGACAGCACCTCTGAGATCAGGACCCGCGACCACCGGCCCATGATTGGCAAGAAGAACGGCGGTGACCTCGCCTTTCAGCGCCCGGATCATGTCGCCCATGGCGGGATCCCCCGGCCTCACATAGGGGAGAAGCTTCACTTGGCCGACGCGCATGACGACATAAGGCGTGATCGGCTCGATGCAATTGTCAGGATCGACATCGGAAAGGCATGACAAAGCGGTGGCATAGGTCGAATGTAGATGCACAACCGCACCGGTCCCAGCCCGTGTCTCATGGAAGGCCCGGTGCAGGAAGACCTCTTTCGACGGCTTGTCGCCGGAGATATGGACGCCGTTGCGATCCAGTTTTGAGATCCTGGCCGGATCAAGAAATCCCAGACTAGAATTCGTGGGGGTGATCAGGATCCCATCGTCCACGGCAACGCTGATATTGCCGGCCGACCCGACCGAATAACCGCGTTCGAACAGTGATTTCGAGAACTGCACCAATTCCTCTCGAATTTTTGCCTCCGTCACGTAAGCATCCCTCCCTCCGGTTGCTTGCCCTCCATAAGGGCAAGAGCGCGTTCAAAAAAATCCCGCTGTCCGAAATTGCCCGATTTCAACGCCAGGGCCAGCGGTGCCCTGTTTGTCAACACGGGCACGCCCGGCGCAATCTCCGGCCCGATCGTCAAGGCATCCAGATCAAGCGCCGAGACGACGGCGCCAGATGTCTCGCCGCCGGCAACAACCAGACGCCTGATGCCCCGACTGACGAGCTTTCGGGCAACTGCCGCAAACAGATTGTCCAGATGTCCTGCAACGGTCTCCCGGCCGTAGCGTTCCTGTAGGGCGGCGACCTTCTCCGGTGTATCGGAGGAATAAGCGAGCGGCGCCTCCCCAACATGCGCAAGCACGAAATCAGTTACTGCATGAACATCGAGAGCGCCGTCCATCACCGCTTCCACCGCAATCGGCATCACCGGATGGTATTGGGCGTGGTAGGCGATTTGCTGCAGCGTCGCCTGCGAACAACTACCTGCAAGAACAGCCTCCGGCCCCGCAACACCTTCAAACCCGCCGCCCACCGGCTTTGCCACTCTCTCAGCGGCGAAGTTCTTTGCGAGCCCAAGCGCAATGCCCGAGCCGCCGGTCAGCAGAGGCACTCCTGCAGCCGCCGCACCGATCTCCAGCAGGTCCTCGTCCGAGATCGCGTCGACGACGACAAGGACCGCGCTCTGACGGGAGGCCTCATCGAGAGCGTTCCGGATGGCGTTTCCGCCGTCGCGCACGACGCGCCAGGGAACGAAGCCGACCGGCTCTCGGCATTGAAGCCGCAGCCACCGTCGCAGGTCACTGTCCGTCATCGGATTCAACGGGTGGGTGCGCAGGCTGGACTCGTTGAGCGGGACGTCGCCCACAAAGAGATTTCCTTGATAAAGCGTCCGACCCGCACCCGGAAAGGCCGGGCAAACGATGACGCCCTTCGCTCCAAGAGCGGATGCCAGAGCCTCCCCTACCGGGCCGATGTTGCCTTCCGGGGTCGAATCAAAGGTGGAGCAATATTTGAACACGATCTGCCGACATCCCTGCTCCCGGAGCCATGTTAAGGCCCGCAGGGATTGCGCGACTGCCTCCGTGGCGGGTATCGAGCGCGTTTTCAAAGCCACGACCCCGGCTTCACAATCGGCCGGCGCGGGCTTATCGGGGATGCCCAGGAACTGGGTCGTCGAAAGCCCTGCCGATGCGCCGTACCCTTTCGCGATGGTGTTTGCTATGTCACTCGCGCCGGTGAAGTCGTCGGCAATCACACCCAAGAGCATTAAAATTCCTCCGATAATTCCACGAGCCGCCCCGTGCGGTGGCAAGATAGCCCGGCTTATCGCCGCTGTTGAGAGGCCCAAACAGCGAAATGATGTCCAGTGGAGCGGTCCTTGTGAAAAACATATCACCGTCATGGGAAGCCGCAGGCATTTTTCTGAATAAAGCGACCGTTCCTGATTCGCGACCATCGAGGACGTCCGTCAGGGCGTCCCCAGGCTTGACGCGTCGCCTACGCGCGACGGCGCTTGGTGCCGGCCAGCCAACACCTGAAAAATTTCAGACCCAGCACCGATGATTTTCGCCTGCCCGAGCTGTCCTAATCAGTGGGCGCGCTTGAATGGTCCGGCGGCCCAGGCAGAGAGGTGATCCATGGGATCCTTACAAGGTCAGAATATTGTGGTCGTGGGAGCGAGCCGGGGTGTCGGACGTTCGATCGCAGAAGCCGCACTGAACGAAGGAGCGGCGGTGTTGGCCGTCGCGCGCGGGGAGCTCGCCCTGGTGCAATTTGCCCGAGAGGCTCCGGGCGTGAAGACGCTCGCGGTCGACGCAACCGCGGATTCGGCACCCGAAGAAGTCTTCGCCGCGCTGGAGCCACATGTGCTGGTGATCTGCGCAGGCGCTATCCCTCCCGCTGCGCCTGTGCATGAACTAAGCTGGCGGGCGTTCTCCGCGAACTGGGAGACGGACGTCAAGGCGTCGTTCCTGTTTTGCGGGGCTGCTCTGCGGGGGCCGCTCAAGCCAGGAACCCGGATTGTCTTGATCTCCAGTGGCGCCGCCTTGAGCGGAGGGCCACCGTTTTGCGGCGGCTATGCCGGTGCAAAGCGCATGCAGATGTTCCTGGCCGGCTACTGTCAAAAGGAATCGGATCGGCGCGGACTTGGCCTGCATTTCATGGACCTCGCGCCGATGCGCATCATGCCGGACACCGGCGTAGGCAAGGCGGGCGTTGACGGTTTTGCGGCCTATTCTGGCATCAAGCCCGCGGACTTCATCGCGGGCATGACCGACATGCAAACGCCGGCCGATGTTGGAAGGGCAGTGATCGCTCTCGTCACGGGAAAATCGCAAGTCGGTTCTTTTGCCGTCAGCGGGAGCGGCCTTGCGCCGACCGCCTGAGGCGCGCGTAATGCAAACCGGACTCAGAATGAGGAAATCCGCATGACAGACTCTCACGCACCTCGCGAGCCCGCACACCAACGGGACCAGCCGATCCTTGATCGGCTGGCCTTCGAACAGTTTACGAAAACCCATCGCCGGGAGATCAAGCTCCACTGTTATCGCATGATGGGCTCACTGCACGAGGCGGACGACCTCGTCCAGGATACGCTTCTTCGCGCTTGGCGTGCGAGATCGGCGTTCGATGGGCGAGGTTCGGTTCGCGGCTGGCTCTACACGATCGCGACCAACAGTTGCCTCAACGCCCTCAAGGCGAGATCGAGGACAGATCGAATTCTGCAAGTGCCGGGACAAACGCCCTCCCAAGGGCGAGCCACAGGCGGGCCTACAGCCGAACACACCTGGCTGGAGCCTTACCCTGACGCGGAGCTTCCAGACCTCGTTGATGGCGATCCCGGTCCGGAAGCACGGTATGAGACCCGCGAGGCCGTGCAACTTGCCTTCGTCGCTGCCATCCAGGTTCTGCCGCCAAGGCAGCGGGCCTCTCTGCTGCTTTCGGACGTCCTGGGGTGGTCGGCTGCCGAGACAGCCCAGTTGCTCGGTGGGTCGACCGCCTCGATCAACAGCGCATTGCAGCGGGCCCGCGCAACGCTGGCAGCGCACTATCCTCAGGGACGTCCCGAGCGTCGACCGCAACCGAAACCCGAAGAAGGCCTACTGCTCGAACGCTATATGCAGGCCTGGCAGGCCGCCAACCTCGACGGCTTCATCGAGCTTTTGCGGGAAGATGCCACTTATCACATGCCGCCCTGGCGGGAATGGTATCAAGGACGCGAAGCGATCCGCGGATTCTTCGAGACTGTCTGGGCCAATTTCGGCGGCTTCCGCACGGTGGCAATCGGAGCCAACGCCCAGCCGGCGGTCGCGGTCTATGCGAGCAGCCTCCGTGACCCTGTGTGGCAAGCCCATTCCCTACATGTGATCGAACCTGCTGAAGGTGGAATTGCCTCTCTGACGGTCTATGTGCCGCCACTTGGCTCCAAATTGTTTTCGGCCTTCGGCCTCCCGCCAGCCTAGCTATTCGCGGCCAGACATCATTGCAGCGACTCAACGAGGATGATGCATCCTCCCGGCCATTTTTATTTAGAAATAACTTATGAACCATAAGCATCCTGGCAGCGTTCCTGCATCAGGAGGAATGTCCGATGAAGAATATCCAAAACCGACAGGTCAAACGGCCAGGCCCCCGCGAGCTAGACGTCGAGCAGCATTGCAAGAAACACGGCGTTGACGCAGCTGAAACCAAGAAGCTGGTCAAGCTTTTGGGTCCGCGCGCTCCGCTTCACGAGCTACATGCTAACGCACCGCCGAAACAACCACGGTGGCGGTAATTTTTGCGAGCTGCCGGCGATAAACGGTCGAATGTGATGACAGTTCAAAGATCCGTCCTGACGTCTTTGCCCCAAACTCGGCTTTTGCGCTTGAGAGAACCGGATGCAAGAACATCATCTGAGGTGTACAATTACGCATGGATAGGGAACTGCTAGAGCAGCATCTAAAATTAGCGAAGCAGCATGTGGCGCAAGGCCGCAGACATATCATTCGGCAAAAGCAAATCATCTTCGAACTTGCGCGGGGTCAACACGATACCTCGCAAGCTCGCCAGCTCTTGTCGACCTTTGAGGAACTGCAACTGATGCATGTCGCCGAGCGGAATCGTCTCCAAAAGGAACTGGCGTGGATGGAGCCATGGGGCGATCGGGTGACGGAGCGCCATGAATAGTCAGAAGAGCGAGGCGAGGTAAGCGTCGCCTCTCCGTCTTGCAAAGGCTTAGCCCGCTACCCATCTAATGGCATGAGCTCGCAAGGCCACGCGGATTTCTGCCGCGTCGAAGCAAATGCTTCGCTGGAAGCACAGCAGGGGCATTGTTAGCGGCTCCAAAGCATGTCGCGCAAAAGTGCGCAGCGGTTTTGCGATGGTGACATGCGCAAAAACAAGAGTCTGAAGCGCAAGAAGCGAATCCCAGAGATCGCGACGCGCTCTAGTGCCCAGTGCTCATTTGCGTGATGGGCATTCCCACTATTCCTTATCGTTTACGCCGGCCGGATGGTCGGCGGAGGATTTCTATTGAACAAACCGAACATCGCTGCCGCGCCCGCGGCGGCAAAGCCGCGCGAGCGCGATGAGGCCGCAAACCGGCCTGACAAGAACTGGAAGCCGTATCCCTGCCTTCTCACACGCCGAGAACTGCAGGACCTGATCGCCGAACAACTTGGCTGACCGGCAACCACTGTACCAACCGCAACAAAAAGGAGAACAGAATGCAAGTTCTGGTTAGAGACAACAATGTCGAGCAGGCAATCAGGGCGCTGAAAAGAAAGATGCAGCGCGAAGGGCTGTTTCGGGAACTGAAGCAGCGGCGGGCTTATGAGAAGCCCTCCGAACGCCGCATTCGGGAAAAGGCGCAGGCAATCAGCAGATATCGCAAAGCCGCCCGGAAGAAGATGCAGCGAGAGGGCCTTGTTGCTGCTCCTAAGCGAAGATCATCGGCACGATAGAGGAACACCGCCGGAGCCGCCCTTCAATGCGGGCGGCGCACGGTTGAAGGAAGAACCGGTGTCGAGCAAGGGGTGTTTATCGAGCATCGGGGCTCGCTGCGATTTGAAAACAACACGCTCAACTAATCGCCGCACTCTTTGTTCCTTGTCGTTTCAGCCAAGGCCGTAAGGGAACCTTCAACTCTGGCTCCTGTGTATCGAGCTGAAGCGTTGCTCGTTTCAGCACTTTGGCAAGGCACGGACATCATCCGGCCAACCGGCTTGCATCAGGCAAGCGTGATCGCTGAATACAATCTGCGATAGTTCTTTGGGTGTTGTGGGACCTTAGTCCGAACCAGGTGGGACAAAGGTCCCACCTCACCTCGACTGAAGCCCCAAACCTGGAACGGACACGTCTCCCAGCTGTTTTGCCTAGGCTCCGCTACCCGCGGACGAATAGGAAACCCAAAGGAGAATCTGATGAAAGCGAAGGTACTTAGTATAGCAGCCGTCTCCCTTGCATTGGCGAGCGGGTATGCTTTTGCTCAGTCATCGACAGTCACCGGCGCCGCAGGCGGGGCGGTCACAGGTGCCGTCGTAGGCGGTCCAGTCGGGGCCGCAATCGGCGGTGTTGCGGGAGCCATTGTCGGTACCGCGATCGATCCGCCACGACAGGTTGTCACCTACGTGCGCGAACAGCCGATATCAGACGATTCCGTTGTTATCAGGCAAAGAGTCGTGGTCGGCCAGCCGTTGCCTGAAACGGTCGTAGTGAGAAGAGTCCCGGACAATCCAAGATTCGCCTACGCCGTGGTCAACCACGAACGGGTTATCGTTGAGCCCTCTTCACGGAAGGTGATCCGGATACTCAACTAATCGAATATTGGAGAGCTCGATCCGCTTTCCAATCACCTCCCAAGCAAGACACAAACCCGGCGCCTCTGGGCGCCGGGGCTGGCGTGTGCCAGGACTGGGCGCATTGACTGCAAATTCCGAGGCAATCCGCCCCCTGATTCCGAAATGATGTCGCCCCCCAATTCCGAGAATTAGTCGCCCCCTTGTTCCGAGATGATGCCGCCCCCTACGGAGGGATGTGGCAAGGGTGTTCTGCCGGTGTGAAGTTCCTTCCGTCAATGATGACAAGGAAGGAACGGGATGCCTGCGGAGAGACTGGAGATGCGGCGTGTCCGCGAGATACTGAGATATCGGTCCGAGCAAGGGCTGGGCCACAAATCGATTGCGGTTCGGGTCGGAGCAGCAGCCTCGACGGTGCGCGAGACGCTGCGACGGGCGGCGGCTGCGGGGCTTTCGTGGCCGTTGGATGATGACGTGAGTGATGCCGTCCTGGAGGCGGCGCTCTACCGTGCGGCTGGGACGAAGACGGGTCATCGTCGCGCACCGGAGCCTGACTGGGTGCAAGTCCATCGCGAGCTCAAGCGCAAGCACGTGACGCTGCAAATTCTCTGGGACGAATACATAAGCCGTTATCCCGATGGTTACCGCTACAGCCGATATTGTGACCTCTATCGCGGCTGGGCGTTGAAGCTGCCGGTGACGATGCGGCAGGATCATATGGCGGGCGACAAATTGTTCGTCGACTACGCCGGCGACACGGTCACTGTTGTCGTTGATCGGCTGTCGGGCAAAACACGGCAGGCCCATTTATTTGTCGCTGTCCTGGGGGCATCCAGTCTTTCGTTCGCGCAGGCGCGCTGGACCGAGACGCTTCCGGACTGGGTCGAATGCCATGTTCAGGCGCTGGAGTTCTTCGGCGGTGCGCCGGCGTTGCTGGTTCCCGACAATGCCAAGGTGGCGATCATCAAGGCGTGCCACTTCGATCCCCAGGTCAACCGGACGTATTGCGCGATGGCAGCGCATTATGGCAGCGCCGTCCTGCCGACGAGGCCGAGACGCCCCCGCGACAAGGCGAAAGTCGAGGCTGCGGTTCGTATCGTCGAGCGTTGGCTGCTGGGCCGCCTCCGCCATCGCACCTTCTACAGTCTGGCCGAAGTCAATGCGGCGATTGCCGACTTGCTATATGATTTGAACGACAGGCGTGTCCTTCGCCGGGTTGGCGTCACGCGCCGCCAATTGTTCGAAGAGCTCGACCGGCCCGCTTTAAGGCCATTGCCCGTTGAACGCTATGTCTTTGCGGAATGGCGTATCCGGCGTGCTGGATTGGATTACCACGTCGAGATCGAGCGGCATTATTACTCCGTTCCCTATCGCTTTGCTCGCGAGCAAGTCGAGGCGCGCATCACCGCCAATACGATCGAGATATTCCACAAAGGCGAGCGAATAGCCGCTCATCGCCGCTCCAGCGGTAACGGCAAGCACACCACAATCCCCGATCACATGCCCTCGGCCCACCGCCGCTTTGCCGACTGGACGATCGAACGCATTCAACGCGAGGCCTCTTCCATCGGGCCGGAGGTTGCATTGCTGTGTGAGAAGATCCTCGCCGACAGGCCGCACCCGGAGCAGGGCTTTCGAGCCTGCATGGGAATTATCCGCCTGAACAAAAGCTTTGGCCGCGACAGAGTGAACGCTGCTTGCAGCCGTGCGCTTGAGATCGGGGCCCGGACCTACGGTTCGGTGCGCTCCATCCTCGACAATCATCTCGATCGAGCCGCCTCCACCAATGGACCACCTTCGCATGAGCCTATCCAACACGAAAACATCCGTGGACCTCGCTATTACCACTAAGGAGAACAAAGAATGCTTGCCCATCCAACACTCGACAAACTCAATTCCATGGGCCTGGCCGGCATGGCAAAGGCCTTCGGGGAGCTCGTCACCAACGGCGAAGCCGAACATCTCTCGCATGCCGAGTGGCTAGGACTGCTGCTCGAACGGGAGTGGAGTTCCCGCTACGATCGTAAGCTTGCCGCACGCCTCAGGTTTGCCAAGCTTCGCCACCAGGCCACCCCGGAAGATGTCGACTACCGCAGCGAGCGCGGCCTTGATCGCGCGCTCTTCATGAAGCTGCTCGGCGGCGACTGGATCAACGCTCATGACAATCTGGCCATTTGCGGACCCTCGGGTGTCGGAAAAAGCTGGTTAGCCTGCGCTCTCGGCCACAAGGCTTGCCGTGACGATCGTTCCGTTCTCTATCAGCGTGTCCCACGACTGTTTGCTCAGCTCGCACTTGCTCGCGGCGACGGCAGGTATGCTCGGCTGCAACGTACCCTGGGCCATGTTCAAGTCCTGATCCTCGACGACTGGGGTCTCGAACCGCTCAACGAACAGGCCCGGCACGACCTCCTCGAAATCCTGGAAGATCGCTACGGCCGCAGATCAACCATCATTACCAGCCAACTTCCGGTGTCGGCATGGCACGACGTCATAGGAAACCCGACTTATGCTGATGCCATCCTGGATCGCCTCGTTCACAACGCCCATCGCATCGAATTGAGCGGCGATAGCCTACGCCGAAACCTGCCCCGAAAAGCTTGACACCCCGCCTAAATGGACTGACAACAATCATCGCCTGCAGACCCCACTAAACAGGGGGCGAGATCATCCCGGAATCAAGGGGCGCAATCATCTCGGAACAAAGGGGCGGCTTCATCGGAATCGGCACATTGACGCCAACGGCGCTTCCGACCCCAGCTCCTCGATGTCATCTGCGACCGCTGAGCCAACCTAATCGCGGCATAAGCGCCCCATGAACTGCATCTGCTACCATTTGATGCGATAATCCACCCGTACATCGCCCGAGGGCGTTAACGTCAGCGGATCGTTGAACAAAGCGCTGAAATTGAGATTGGGCGCGATCGGCTGGTTGAACGCCAGCGTGCTGGAAAAGGCACCATGGAGGTCCGTCACTGCGCCACTCGCCGAAATCGACGTTCCGCTCGAGGGAAAGATCATCGTCACCCCTTGCGAGGCGGTGACGGAAGCCGGCGCGGCCTGCGTCGTCACATAGCTCAGGTTCAGCGAGCGTAACGTCTGCATGTCGAGATTATCGGAAAAGATCCATTTTCGTGAATTGCCAAAGTACAGCGTTCCGCTGCTCCTCAGCGTATCCATCCTCACCGCCACCTCGCGGCGAGATTCGCCGGCAAGATTGCTGCGATCGTCGACCGCTTTTCCCCACAGCGTGGCGAGTTCGGAACCGCTTAGAATCTTTCCGCCGGCCGCGCCTGCGAGACCGAGATCCGCACCGGCGCTCATCTCCCAGGCCATCGGCAGTCGAAAGCCGATTGTCGTCTGGTAGGCTCGCGGGGCGACCTTTGCCGGTGACCAGATCACCAGATCGCTGGCGTCAGCCGTCTGTAAAAGCGGCGCTGCACATACGGGAACACAAAGAAAAGTGCGTGTTAAAACAAGTCTCATCGCAAAACCCAATTGTGCTTATGCCAGCGCCGGCACGTAAGCGCGCGGCATCGACAGCCGAACGCAATGCGAAAATCGCATTTCGGCCTCGGATTGGTTTGGTTGATAAGCGCCCATCTAACGGTGCACACCCTGCCATTTAGGCATTTGCACCGTCATCGCGCGTGACAAATGGCCTGCGCGCATCAAGCAGCTCTCACCTGCAAGAGTCCCATTCAAGGGATGGCTTGTAAACCCCAGGGGCTGAAGTTTTTTGCTGCGGTGCACATTTGCCGCACCTGTCGCGTCTTGGCGACGCGGGCCGAGGCGGGAGGTTTTATCTCTTGTCTTCCGGAGGATCACCGAGGACGGCGCCGGACAGAAAGCCAATCGCTTTTATTTGCTGTAAAGGGCTCTTGACCTCTCCAGATGCTTCAGGACGGCCGCTTCCGCGCCGTCTGCATCATGGACGGAAAGCCGCTCCAATATTTCTTCGTGTTCGACAAGCGTGAACTTTTCCTTGCCAGTCCAGATCAGCATCTCCGTATGGTAGGTCTTCAGCCATGCCAGCATTGCTTCGCTGACGGCGACGAAGATCGGGTTTCCGGAAATCTGAGCAATCCGCGTGTGAAACTGCATGTCAGCCGAAATGAATTCTTCGGCGTGTCCCAGCGATGCCCGCTGACGTTCGATAATATCTCTGAGATCGGCAATGTCTTTTTCAGTGGCGCGCGGAGCGGCCTCCCGGGCCATGCCGCGCTCGAAGAATATGCGCGCGCTCTTCAGATGTTCGAGAGAGTCCGAAGACTGGGACAGCATGATCTTCGCGGTCAAATCAACCTGTCGGAAAATCGACTTCGCCGTCAGTTTAAGGACTTTTGCGCGCTCACCATGCGAGATACTGACCAATCCCATGCTGGCGAGGGATTGCATCGCCTCGCGGATCGCCGGGCGCCCAACGCCAAAACGCTCCATGAGAACACGCTCGGAAGGCATCTCATCGCCGGGCTTGAGTTCTCCCGACGTAATCAACCGCTCTAACCGGTCGAATACTTCGTCAGAGAGCTTCCGACGTACGATCTGTTCGATTGGCTGGCTCATGACATCTCGCTGGCTCAAAGCTTTTCTCCCTTATGCAATTTCAAACAACGCTGAGGAAGCCCGTTCAAAACGATTGAAAGCCTACTGAACAAAAAAATCGTTGCACAAGTTGGAATACTCATTATACCAGATCACGAGTTGACGCCACGACAAAATCGTCGGCGAGAGGAGCAACCGGCTGCTTATGAACATTATCATCACCTACCGTATCGAAACGCCCGGCAGCATCGAAGCGATGGCCGACAAGATCGCCAGCGATCAGTCGACGGGCACCTTCGTGCCGGTTCCCGGCGAGACGGAAGAGCTGAAATCGCGGGTGGCTGCGCGGGTCCTGGGTATTCGGCGGCTCGAGGATGTGGAACGGCCGACATGGCCGGAAGTAGCAGAAGGCCGCGACCCCCTCAGTCGCGCCGACGTCGATATCGCCTTTCCGCTCGACGCCATCGGCACCGATCTCTCTGCCCTGATGACGATTGCCATCGGCGGGGTCTACTCGATCAAGGGCATGACGGGCATCCGTATTGTCGACATGAAGCTGCCGGAGGCCTTTCGTGGCGCCCACCCAGGTCCGCAATTCGGTGTTGCCGGAAGCAAGCGCCTGACAGGCGTCGATGGACGCCCCATCATCGGCACGATCGTCAAGCCGGCGCTCGGCCTTCGCCCAACCGAGACGGCCGAACTGGTCGGCGAGCTTATCAGTTCCGGCGTCGATTTCATCAAGGACGACGAAAAGCTGATGAGCCCTGCATACTCGCCTCTCAAGGAGCGTGTCGAGGCGATCATGCCGCTGATCCTCGATCACGAACAAAAGACCGGAAAAAAGGTGATGTATGCCTTCGGCATTTCTCACGCCGATCCCGACGAGATGATGCGCAACCACGACCTTGTCGTGAAGGCGGGCGGCAACTGTGCCGTCGTCAATATCAATTCCATCGGTTTTGGCGGCATGAGCTTTCTCCGCAAGCGTTCGGGACTGGTACTGCATGCCCATCGCAACGGCTGGGATGTTCTGACGCGCCATCCCGGCGCCGGTATGGATTTCAAGGTCTATCAGCAGTTCTGGCGCCTGCTCGGCGTCGATCAATTCCAGATCAACGGCATCCGCGTCAAATATTGGGAACCGGACGAAAGCTTTGTGGAGTCCTTCAAGGCTGTCAGCACGCCGCTATTCGATCCATCCGATTGCCCGCTTCCGGTTGCCGGCTCGGGCCAATGGGGCGGCCAGGCTCCGGAAACCTACCAGCGCACCGGCCGGACGACGGATTTGCTCTATCTCTGCGGCGGCGGCATCGTCAGCCACCCCTTTGGTCCGGCTGCAGGCGTTCGTGCGATCCAGCAGGCCTGGCAGGCGGCGGTCGCCGATATCCCGCTTGAAGACTATGCCAAGGACCATCCGGAGCTCGCCGCTTCGATCGCGAAATTCAGCGACGGCAAGGGCGCGTGACGGCGATGGGCAATCTTCTCATCAGCTATTACGGCGACGACTTCACCGGCTCCACCGATGTGATGGAAGCCTTGGCATCGAACGGCGTCCCGACAGTGCTTTTTCTCGGTATCCCCGATGCAGCGCTGCTGGAGCGGTTCAGCCAATGTCGAGCCATCGGCATTGCCGGGACAAGCCGCAGTGAAACCCCGGAGTGGATGCAGCAACACCTTGTTCCGACATTCGAGTGGCTGAAAGGCCTCGGGGCAGAGATATGCCACTACAAGGTCTGCTCAACCTTCGATTCCAGTCCGCGGATCGGCAATATCGGCAAGGCGATCGAGATCGGCAGGGAGCTTTTTGCTCAATCCTTCGTTCCGGTCGTGGTCGGCGCACCGCAGCTCAAACGCTATACCGCCTTCGGCCACCTCTTCGCCGCCTATCAGGGCAAGGTCTATCGCATCGACCGCCATCCGGTGATGAGCCGTCATCCGGTCACCCCGATGGATGAAGCCGATCTGACGCTGCATCTCGAAAAACAGACCTCCCTCCCCGTCAGCCTTGCCGATCTCATGATGGTGGCATCCGCAGATGCCGACCAACGGGTCAACGAACTTGCAGCCAAGGCCGACGGCATCATGCTTATGGATGTCGACAGTCCTGAAATACAGGCGGCCGTCGGAAAGCAGCTTTGGCGACTTAGGGCAAATGACGGTTTCTTCGTCGCCGGCTCCTCCGGTGTGGAATACGCGCTCTTGAGCGCGTGGCGCGATAAGGGCTTGATCGGCGAGCGTCCGGTTTTCACCCCGCCCGGAAAGGTCGAACGCCTCGCGGTGGTTTCCGGCAGTGTCTCGCCGACAACCGAACGGCAGATACGCCAAGCGATGACCGACGGTTTCGACGGCATTGAGGTTGATCCTCTGGCAATCATCGGCGAAAGCGCTGACCGGGCGATTGAAGATGCGATCAATGCCGGCATTGCCAGCCTGAAGACCAGCCGCAGCGTCATCCTGCATACGGCGCTTGGTCCTTCGGCCGATCGTGGTGACGCTATCGATCGTGTCCCCGGCGCCCGGCATCGGCTCGGCCAGGCGCTTGGCACTATTCTGCGCCGCCTCGTGGAAAGTGAAAAGCTGGCCCGTGCGGTCATCGCCGGCGGCGACACGTCGAGCCATGCGCTGAAGGAATTGCGCGTGGCAGCACTGACGACGCTGCTCCCTCTCCCGCAGACACCGGGATCGCCGCTTTGTATGGCTCACGGCAGCTACGCCCCGACCAATGGATTGCAGATTGCGCTGAAGGGCGGGCAAGTCGGAACGGACGGCTATTTCGTACAGATCCGGGACGGAAGAAGCGCTTAAAAAAGTGAGCGCTATCATTAAAGATGATGGCGTGCTCATTGACTCATTATACCACTTGCGATACCACAATCTGAAAATCGACGAGGTAGAAAACATGACTGCAATTGCTCTTTTCGGTGCCGGCGGAAAAATGGGGTACCGGCTTTCCAAAAATCTGAAGGGTTCGCGCTTCGATGTCCGTCACGTCGAAGTGAGCGATGCCGGCAAGGCGCGCCTGAAGAACGATCTCGATCTGTCATGCGTGCCTGTGGACGACGCCCTCAATAGCGCCGAAGTGGTCATTCTGGCCGTTCCGGACACGGCCATCGGCAAGGTTGTCGCCGGTATCGCCGACAAGCTGAAACCGGGGACGATGGTGATCGCGCTGGACGCAGCCGCACCTTTTGCAGGCCACCTGCCGAAGCGCGACGACCTGACCTATTTCGTTACCCACCCCTGCCATCCGCCCATCTTCAACGACGAAACCGATATGCAGGCGAAGAACGACCACTTCGGCGGTCTCTTTGCCAAGCAGCATATCGTGTCCGCGCTGATGCAGGGGCCGGAAGGGGCCTATGCGCTCGGGGAGGAGATCGCCAAGGTCATCTGGGCGCCGGTCATGCGCTCGCACCGGGTCACGGTCGAGCAGATGGCGATGCTTGAGCCGGGGCTTTCGGAAACTGTCTGCGCATCGCTGCTCGTCGTAATGCGGCAGGCCATGGATGAGTGCGTCGCGCGTGGCGTACCGGAACAGGCCGCCCGCGATTTCCTGCTCGGCCACATGAATGTTCTCGGCGCCGTGATCTTCAACGAGGTCGAGGGTGTGTTTTCGGATGCCTGCAACAAGGCAATCGAATTCGGCATCCCCGCGCTGATGCGCGATGACTGGAAGAATGTCTTTGAACCCAAGGAGATCGCAGACAGCATCCGTCGCATCACGTGAGCGAAATCCCGGGAGGGCTAGCCCCTCCCTTCACCGCCCTACCGGGAATAGGGCCTGTTTCATAATCGGGAGGAAACCATGAAACCGACACGCAAACTGACACTTGCCGCCTTTGCCGGCGCTCTTGCCTTGGGCACCGCAATGCCAGCCTTCTCGGCAGACCTGATCGCCATCATCACGCCCGCGCACGACAATCCCTTCTTCAAGGCCGAAGCCGTCGGCGCCGAAGCCAAGGCGAAGGATTTGGGCTACGAAACGCTCGTCATGACGCATGACGACGACGCCAACAAACAGTCGGAAGTCATCGACACGGCAATCGGACGTGGTGCCAAGGCCATCATCCTCGACAATGCCGGTGCCGACGCGACCGTAGCTGCGGTCAAGAAGGCCAAGGATGCCGGCATCCCGTCCTTCCTCATCGACCGCGAAATCAACGCAACTGGCGTTGCCCTCGCCCAGATCGTTTCCAACAACTATCAGGGTGCCCAACTCGGCGCGCAGGAATTCGTCAAGCTCATGGGTGAGAAGGGCAACTACGTTGAGCTGGTGGGCAAGGAATCTGACACCAATGCCGGCATCCGCTCGCAGGGTTATCACGACGTCATCGATGACTATCCGGACCTGAAACTGGTCGCCAAGCAATCGGCGAACTGGAGCCAGACAGAAGCCTATGGGAAGATGGAAACCATCCTGCAGGCGAATCCGGACATCAAGGGCGTGATCTCGGGCAATGACACCATGGCGATGGGCGCGATCGCAGCACTTCAGGCCGCCGGCCGCAAGGATGTGATCGTCGTCGGCTTCGACGGTTCCAACGACGTGCGTGACTCGATCAAGGCAGGCGGCATCAAGGCGACCGTGCTGCAGCCTGCCTATGCGCAGGCACAAATGGCGGTTCAGCAGGCCGATGCGTACATCAAGAACAAGACGACTCCGAAGGAAGAGAAGCAGCTCATGGATTGCGTTCTCATCAATGCGGGCAACGCCGACAAGCTTGAGACCTTCGCACTGAAGAATTGACGGCGAAGCGAGCACTGCGGAGGGCGTGACAAAGCCACGCTCTCCTGACTTTTTTCTTTGAAATTGAGGTGCATTGCATGTTGAGGATCAGAGGCGCTGTTGTGGCTGTCATGCTGGCCGCAGCACTGCCCGGCTGTAAGATCATCAAGACGCCGACGGCCGAGGAAAAGGCGGCCCAAGCGGCCAAAAGCGCCTTCGATCCCGCAGCCAAGGTCGATGCGATCTGGCAGTGGCAGGCGGTGCCAGACCTCGAGAAGCGTGCCGGCGATCTCAAAACGGTGGTGCAGGCTGCGGCATCGAGCCCCGACGAAGCCGGCGCAAAATACGGCAATCCGCGCAAACAGAGTACGTCGCCCTGGACCTATGCCGTGAAGGTCAAGGGCAAGATCGTCGCCGCCGACACGGCGTCCCGTGCCGCAACGGTCGATGTCGATGTCGACGGTGATGGCAAGGCCGATGCGAAGGTTCAGATCGGCCCAGCAATCCGCGGCACGGCGCTGCGCGACGCCTTGGATTTCGTGGACTTCAACGAATTCAAGAACCAAATCGAATGGGCGCAATTCGGCAAAGCATTCAATGAGAAGGTGAACACGTCCTTTCTCGCCGCTTTGCCGAGGGACGGCCTGATCGGAAAGACGGTCGATGTAACCGGCGCGTTTCCGCTGCCCGCATCCGGCCAGCTTCCCCTGATTACCCCGTCGGCGCTGGCCTTGGGACAAGGATCATGAGCGATACGACCCAGGAAGACATCATCCTTCGTCTCGAGGACGTGTCCAAGGTCTATTCGGGCATCGTCGCGGTCAAGCGCGCCAACCTCGAACTGCGACGCGGCGCGGTCAATGTGCTGGTTGGGGAAAACGGGGCCGGCAAATCGACGCTGATGAAAATCATAGCAGGCGTCGAGCGTCCAACCGCCGGTCGTATCCTCTTGGAGGGCGAAGCCGTTCATTTCGACAGTCCGGCCGACGCGCAGGCGCGCGGCATCGGCATGATTTTCCAGGAGCTCAATCTTTTCGCCAACATGACGGTCGCCGAAAATATTTTTGCGACGCGCGAAATCACACGCGGCGTTTTCGGCATCGATCACAAGGCGCAGATTGCCAAGGCCAACGAATTTCTCAAGAAGCTGGACGCCGGCGTCAATGCCGAGACCATGATCGAGGATCTGCCGATCGGGCAGCAACAGCTTGTCGAAATCGCCAAGGCCATTTCGCTGAATGCCCGCATCCTGATCATGGACGAGCCAACATCGGCGCTTTCGGCGGCAGAGGTCGACATCCTTTTCAAGGTGATCGCCGAACTGAAGGCGCAGGGCGTCGCGATCGTCTATATTTCGCACCGGCTGGAAGAGCTGATGCGGATCGGCGATTACATCACCGTGCTGCGCGATGGACAGATCACCGGCCAGGCGATGGTCCGCGATATCGATACGAAATGGATCGTCCGATCGATGATCGGATCGGATGCAAAGGATTTTGCCAAAGACAGCGGCCATGCGATCGGCAAGGAAGCCTTCCGTGCCGAGGACATCAGCCTGCCACGGCCAACCGGGGGTCTTGCAGTCGATCACGTCTCGCTCTCCGTTCGCGCAGGCGAGATTCTGGGCATCTATGGCTTGATGGGCGCAGGCCGTAGTGAGTTCTTCGAATGCGTGATGGGCAGGCACATGCATTCGACCGGCAAGATTTTTATCGACGGCGTCGAAGTTCGCGAACGCGACACCACCCGGCGAATCCGGCGCGGCCTGGCGCTGATCCCTGAGGACCGGCAACGCGAGGGACTGGTGCAGGTACTCTCGATCGCTAGCAACCTGACGCTTGCGAGCCTCGGACGCTTTGCACGCTTCTTTTTTCATATCGATGCCGGTGCCGAAACGACGGCCACTCGCGACATGATCCGCGATCTCTCGATCAAGGCGCCCAATCCCGATTTCGAGGTGACATCGATGTCCGGCGGCAACCAGCAGAAGGTCGTCATTGGCAAGGCGCTAATGACAGATCCCAAGGTCCTCCTGATGGACGAGCCGAGCCGGGGTATCGACGTCGGAGCCAAGGCTGATGTTTTCCGCACCATGCGCAGGCTCGCCGGCAAGGGTCTCGCAATCCTGTTTTCAACTTCCGACCTTGAAGAGGTCATGGCGCTTTCCGACCGCATCGCTGTCTTGAGCAACGGCCAGTTGGTCGCCGTCTTCGACAGAAACGAGGCGACGGAAGAGGCCATCGTCGCGGCATCGGCCAAGGGACACGGACATACAAGGGAACTCGCGTCATGACCGCGGATACATCGTCTTCATTTGCGGCCAAACGGTCGAACGGCTCCATACTCCTGACGTTGATGAAACTCAGGACCTTCATCGCCCTCTTTGCCGTGATCATCTTCTTCGCCATCTTCGCGCCGAACTTCACCTCGACGGCCAACATGATCCTGATGTCGAAGCACGTTGCGCTCAATGCCTTCCTGGCGATGGGCATGACCTTCGTCATCATCACCGGCGGCATCGACCTTTCGGTCGGCTCGATCGTCGGCCTGTGCGGCATGGTCACTGGCGCGCTTATCCTCAACGGCGTCGAATTGCCGATCGGATATACCGTATATTTCAACCTCTACGAGATCGTGCTCATCACCCTTGCCGTCGGTATTGGGATCGGGCTGATCAACGGATTGCTTATCACCAAACTCAACGTTGCGCCCTTCATCGCGACGCTCGGAACGCTTTACATCGCGCGCGGCATGGCATTGCTGTCTTCCGACGGCCAAACCTTTCCGAACCTGGTCGGCAGGCCGGAATTCGACACCACCGGTTTCGATGTCTTTGGCGCCGGAAGGCTGCTCGGCCTGCCCGTTTCCATCTGGATTCTCATCGTTCTTGCGCTGGCTGCCGCTTATGTCGCCCGCTCGACGCCGATCGGCCGGCATATCTTCGCCGTCGGCGGCAATGAGCGCGCGGCGCGCATGTCCGGCATTCGTGTCGATCTGGTGAAGATCTTCGTCTACATGTTCTCCGGACTGTGCGCAGCCATCGTCGGCATCGTCATTTCGTCGGAGCTGATGGCGGCGCATCCCGCGACAGGCGAAAGCTTCGAGCTGAATGCGATCGCAGCGGCCGTCCTCGGCGGCACCTCGATGTCCGGCGGACGCGGCACGATCGGAGGCACGATTATCGGCGCTTTCGTCATCGGCATCCTGTCCGACGGATTGGTGATGATGGGGGTTTCATCCTTCTGGCAGATGGTCATCAAAGGGCTGGTCATCATCATCGCGGTGGTCGTCGACCAGGCGCAGCGGCGTCTGCAACAGCGTGTGACACTCATGCAAATGGCAAAGGCAGGTTAAGAATGACGGAACTCAAGGGTGCGCTCATTGGCTGCGGTTTCTTCGCGGTCAATCAGATGCATGCGTGGAAGGACGTCGATGGCGCGGAGATCGTCGCGATCTGTGACCGTGATCCAGAGCGACTGAAAATTGTCGGCGATCAGTTCGGCGTCGAACGTCGTTACAGCGATGCGGCGGCTCTTTTTGCCGATGGCGGCTTCGATTTCGTCGATATCGCGACAACGGTGCAAAGCCACCGCGCGCTGGTGGAAATGGCAGCGGCCCATAAAGTCCCCGCCATCTGCCAAAAACCTTTTGCGAAGACATTGAGCGACGCCAAAGCCATGGTGAAAGCCTGCGCCGACGCCGGAATTCCTCTGATGGTTCACGAGAATTTCCGTTGGCAGACACCGATACAGGCAGTGAAGAGTGCTCTTCAATCGGGGGCGGTCGGCGAACCGTTCTGGGGCCGTTTTTCCTTCCGCTCCGGCTACGATGTCTTTTCGGGCCAACCCTATCTCGCCGAAGGCGAGCGCTTCATCATTGAAGATCTCGGTATCCATACCCTCGATATCGCTCGCTTCATTCTCGGCGACGTCACGACGCTCACCGCGCGTACCAAACGCGTCAATCCGAAAATCAAGGGCGAAGATGTCGCGACGATCATACTCGACCATCAGAATGGTGCGACGTCAATCGTCGATGTGAGCTACGCAACGAAGCTTGGGACGGAACCTTTTCCCGAAACACTGATCGAGATCGACGGAACGCTAGGAACGATCCGGCTCTCGCAGGGCTACCGCCTCGAGGTCAACAGCCCCGAAGGTACGACGATTTCAGATGCCTCGCCCAAGCTTCTCTCCTGGGCTTCCCGTCCATGGCATAACATTCAGGAAAGTGTCCTTGCCATCCAGCAGCACTGGACGGACCGCCTCGCATCGGACGGCGAAACGTCCACATCGGGCGCGGACAATCTGAAGACCTTCGCGCTGGTCGAAGCGGCCTACGACAGTGCTGCCAACGGAAGGACGGTCGATATTGGAGCAATGCTGCGATGACCGCTGCAATCGACCCATTTCAACTTTTTGGTACGGGCGAAACCGAAATTCCGCCGGTGCGGCTCACCGCCGGCAAGCTTGCCGTCGATTTCAAGGACGGCAATCTCCGCACGATCACGTATGATGGAACCGAGGTGCTCCGCGCTGTCTCCTATCTGATCCGCGACCGTGATTGGGGCACCTACGCCCCGCGGATATCGGGCCTGACGATCGATCAGCGCGGCGATGCATTTTCAGTGAGTTACCTTGCGCACTGTACGGGTCCCGACGACACGGACCTTGAAATCCGTGTAAATATATCCGCCGAAGCCGGAGGTGCTGTGGTCTTCGAAGCGGAAGCAATATCCAAAACCGGCTTCGAGACGAACCGTTGCGGGTTCTGTATCCTTCATCCGATCGTAGGCGTAGCGGGTGCACTGGTCTCGGTGGAACATGTCGACGGTCGTCGCGAGAACACGCGCTTTCCCGATCTTATCGAGCCATGGCAGCCCTTCAAGGATATGCGTGCGATTACGCATACGGTCATGCCGCTTGTCACGGCGGAATGCCGCATGGAAGGCGATACCTTCGAGATGGAAGATCAGCGCAACTGGTCGGATGCCTCCTACAAGACCTATGTCCGCCCCCTGGCACTCCCCTGGCCGTATCAAATTCCGGCCAGCCAAGCTGTCAGACAGCGGATCGTTCTTAACATCGCCGACAAGCGTGAGACATTGACCACGCCCGCATCCGTCTCGCCTGACGGCCGAGCTGTCACGATCACGAAGGGGGACAAGCGCGGCACGATGCCATCGATCGGGCTGGTCATCACGCCGGAAGAGGCGAAAGCGACGCTTGAAGCTCACGACGTATTGGCGGAGATCGGGTCGCAGGAATTGCTCTTTCATTTCGACCCGAATTCCGGTCATGACGCAGCCGCCTTCGAGATATTCGACGCCATCGCCCGGCTTCATGCCGGCACGTCAACCCTCGAAATCGCATTGCCGTGCCGACAGTCGCCGCTGAGCGAAGCGCAGGAGATTGCAGCCTCGATGCAGGAGGCGGGTTTCAAACCAGACGCGATCGTCATATCCCCTTCCGTCGACAGACAATCGACCCCTCCGGGCAGTCAATGGCCGGCATGCCCGCCACTTGAAGAGATCTATGCGGCAGCACGGTCCGCCTTTCCGGGTGCCCGGCTTGGCGGTGGTATGCTTAGCTATTTCACCGAACTCAATCGCAAGCGCGTCCCTTCCGGACCGCTCGATTTCGTCACCCATTGCACGAACCCGATCGTCCACGCGGCCGATGATCTCAGCGTCATGCAGACGCTGGAAGCACTGCCGTTCATCACGCGCTCGGTGCGCGCCATCTACGGCGACAAGCCCTACCGCATCGGCCCCTCGACCATTCCGATGCGCCAGAACCCTTACGGCAGCCGGACGATGGACAATCCCGCTGGTGGCCGCATTCCGATGGCAAATACCGATCCCCGCCACAATGGTCGTTTCGCGGAAGCTTTCGCTCTTGGCTATGCGGCTAAAGTGCTCGATGCCGGATTGGAATGCTTGACGCTTTCGGCGCTGACCGGGCCGTTCGGCGTGATCGCCAGCGCGAGTGAACCGTCTCCACCCGGTGGTAGACGCCCGATCTTCAACACGGTCGCGACACTCGCCCGACTTGCCGGAAGCCAATGGCAGGAATGCGCATCATCCGATCCTACGGCAGTCCTGGCTTTCGTCGCTGCGCCAGGCAAGGAAGCTCCTCAGTTGCTCCTGGTAAACGTGACACCCATAGCACAGCAGGTCGAACTGGGATCCTTCCGCCCCGCCGACGAACTGAAGAGCGGAGTCTCCAATTTGGAGCCCTATGCGGCCGTCTCGATAACGCTAGACTAAATGTTCGCCTGGGACCGGGTGACCCGTCTCACAATATGCAGGTATCGAGGGTTGCGAGAGCGATGCCCTCGTAGAGCCTCATGCATAGGAGACGGGCCATGGACGAGACTATCACATATGTCGGATTGGATGTTCACAAAGAGACGATCGCGGTGGCGCTCGCTGACGGCGGTGGGCGCGGTGACGCGCGCGCGTTTGGCCAGATCGTCAATACGCCAACGGCCTTGACCCGCATGCTGGCCAAGCTTTCGCAGCCGGGTCGGACATTGAAGTTTTGCTACGAAGCGGGACCTTGCGGCTACGGCATTCAGCGGCAACTGTCTGCCGCAGGTCATGATTGCGTGGTCGTCGCCCCTTCTTTGATCCCGCACAAACCAGGCGATCGCATCAAGACAGACCGTCGGGATGCCAACAATCTGGCAAGACTTCATCGCGCTGGAGAACTGAGCGCTGTTTGGATACCAGATACAGCCCATGAGGCGATGCGTGATCTGGTTCGGGCACGGCTTGCCGCTGTGCGCAGCTTGCGGCAAGCGCGCCAGCAGCTCAGCGGATTTCTGCTTCGTCATGGCTTTCACTACAGCCGGCCGGCCTGGACGCAGATGCACCGCCGTTGGTTGGCCGGTCTTTGCTTTGAACAGCCAATCCACCAAATCGTTCTCCAGGATCACATCGCCACAATCGAGGCGGCAACTGAGCGGCGGGATCGGCTGACGAAGCAGATCGAGACCATGTTGAGTGACTGGTCATTGGCTCCGGTGGTCGTCGCGCTGCAATCACTGCGCGGCATGGCTCTGGTGACGGCCGCTACGATGATTGCCGAATTGGGCGATCTCAGCCGCTTCACAAACCCGCGCCAATTAATGGCCTATCTCGGGCTGGTACCATCGGAGCATTCAAGCGGTGGAACTCGGCGGCAGGGCGGCATTACAAAAGCAGGCAATACAACGGCGCGTCGAATGCTGATTGAAGCCGCTTGGAGTTATCGGTTTCCCGCAAAGATCAGCCGTGATCAGTTGATCCGCCAGGAGCAGCTCCCAAAAGCGATCCGCGACACGGCATGGAAGGCGCAGGAGCGGCTGTGCGGCCGCTATCGCAAGCTCACGAAGGCCGGAAAGCCGGCAACGACCGTAACCACGGCGATCGCTCGCGAATTATCCGGATTCGTCTGGGCGATTGCATGCCAGGTCTCACCGCGTTGAGTATAGCTCAATCCTGAACTCAACAAGGAGGACAGAAGAGTCAAAAAGCCATATGCGCCTGGGCAAGGCTGGGGGCACGGTCACGGCAGGAGAACCCTCGATTCCACTATCAGCCGGTTACATTCCGACGCTGCGAACTAGACAGAGGAAGCTCCGCGACGCATCAGGTCCGGCGGTAACCAACCCGCGCATCAGAGCATGATCAACCGTCGTTATATGACCGTGCTTCCTGCTTTCCCCAGGATGCATCCACACCAAACGAAACGCCCTGACGACAGGGCGACGATTTTTCTATTCCTGCATCTTGTAAGGGCGAACATGAGAGTGGATTGACCTAACATCCGAGACGCGCAACTTACTCTCCCGAATCGAGATGACCGGGAGGCTCAGCGTGAAGACGAAGAAGCTTATCAATGACGGCGCGGCGGCCGTGGACGAAATGCTGGCGGGTATTCTCGCCGCCCATCCCCGCCACCTTCGCGTCGTAGAGGGATCGCCGCGGTCGATCGTTGCGAACGAGGGGCCCAGGCCCGGCAAGGTCGGCCTGGTCATCGGCGGCGGCTCGGGGCACGAGCCGACATTCCTCGGCTTTGTCGGCAAGGGGCTTGCCGACGCGGCAGCAATCGGAAATGTCTTTGCCTCTCCGCCACCAGACCCGATCATTGAATGCGCCAAGGCGGTCGATGGCGGCGCCGGCGTCCTGTTCATGTATGGCAATTATGCCGGCGACGTCATGAATTTCGACATGGCCGCCGAGATGCTCGCCATGGACGACATCGAAGCCCGCACGGTGCTGACCACGGACGATGTCGCCTCCGCCCCCATCGAGCAGCGAGAACGCAGGCGTGGCGTTGCCGGCAATGTCTTCATCTTCAAGGCGGCCGGTGCCGCCTGCGATCTGATGTACAGCCTGGACGAGGTGGAGCGGGTCGCACGATGGGCAAATGACCGGACCTACACGATGGGCGTTGCCCTATCGCCCTGTTCACTGCCCCAGACGCTGAAGCCAAACTTTCAACTTGGCGACGACGAGATGGAAATTGGCATGGGTATTCACGGCGAACCGGGCGTTGCTCGCGGTCCGCTCAAGCCGGCCGATCAGGTGACTAGCGAACTGCTCGATAGAATCCTCGGCGAGATGAAGGCCGAGCGGGGCGACCGTGTGGCCGTGCTTGTCAACTCGCTCGGCTCGACACCGTTGATGGAGCTCTACATCATGATGCGGAAGGTCAAGATGATGCTCGATGCAGCCGGCATAGAAATCCACTTGTCCCTGGTTGGAAATTACTGCACCTCGCTGGAGATGGCCGGCGCGTCGATTACGCTGATGCATTTGGACGATGAATTGCAGCGGCTGATCGACCACCCCTGTGATTGCGTCATGTTCCGTTCGGGTGAAGCAAGCCGATGACAAGGACAATAACCGTTGACGATCTGAAATCCCTTCTGAACCTCATCGCGGAGGCGATGACCCGCGAAAAGAGCCGTTTATGCGAACTCGACGGCGTGATTGGCGATGCCGATCACGGCATCGCCATGGAGCTTGGCTTTTCGGCGGCCGCCAAAGCGGCTGCGGTCCTGGATTCGGCGACATCGGACCCGACGCTCGTCTTCAATACGGCTGCGAAGGCATTCCTGAATGCCGTCGGAGCTTCCTCCGGCCCTCTCTATGCAACCGCTTTGATGCGCGCGGGTGCCTCGGCAAAAGGTAAGGAATTCCTAACCGATGATGACCTGGTCGATGTGTTTATTGCGCTCGCCAAAGGCATTCAGGACCGTGGCAAGGCGGAGATCGGGGAAAAGACCATGGTCGACGCCTGGGCTCCCGCTGCCGCCGCCTGCGGGGCTGCGCGGGAAAATAGAATGCCGCTGGCGACCTGTCTTTCGGAAGCTCTGGCAGCCGCCGAGGCCGGGACGGAAGCAACGAAGGATATGATCGCCACAAAGGGCCGCTCCTCCAGGCTCGGCGAACGCGCACTGGGTCACATCGATCCCGGCGCCGCTTCGGCAACTATCGTAGTCTCGTGCTTCCAGACCTTCTTCTCACCTTAATGATGATGACCTCATCATACCAGTTGACATGTGTCGGCTGATTTGCCAAAACCGCCCTCAGCATTGTTCATGAGGAGGACCGGAAATGAACATCAACTCCAAATATGCGAAACGATTTGGCGCGATTGCAATTGCCGCAGCGGCTTTTGCGGCGACGAGTGTCCAGGCGCAGGATCTGACACTGTGGACGCTGAATTTCGACAATGGCGCAGCAAACGGTGCCCTCAAGAAAGTGGCGACGGATTTCGAGGCGGCCAATCCCGGCACGCATATCGAAATCGTCCAGCGCGGCGTCGATGAACACAAGACCGCGCTTCGCGTCGCGGCAGGCTCCAGCAAGGGACCAGATATCTATTTTAGCTGGGCCGGGCTTGGCCTTGGTGGCGAATACGTAAAGGCCGGTCTGTCGCTGCCGCTGGACAAATACTACACTCAGTACAAGTGGAACGACGAGCTGCTTCCGTCTGCCGCCGCCTTTGCCGATCTCTACCCCGGCGGCAAGCATGGCGTGCCCTTCACCTTCAAGGGCGAGGCGATCTATTACAATAAGAAGCTCTTCCAGAAGGCCGGTATCACCGAGGAGCCGAAGACCTACGAAGAATTGCTGGCGGCTGCCGACAAGCTCAAGGCGGCTGGAATTCCGGCCTTCACTTTCGGCGGCTCGGTCAATTGGCACGTCATGCGCCTGATGGACGTGCTACTCGAAACCAAATGCGGCGCCGACAAGCACGACGCGCTGATGGCTATGAAGGCCGATTGGACCAAGGAGCCCTGCGCGACCGATGCCTTCGCCGAATTTGCCAAGTGGACCAAGGACTACACGCTGAAGCCCTTTATGGGCATCAGCAACCAGCAGTCCTACACGCTGTTCGTCGCCGGCCGCGCCGCGATGATGCTCGAAGGCGACTGGCTGGTCAGCCAGCTGAGCGGCAGCAAGGTCAACCCCGACGATTACGGCGTCGTGCCGTTCCCGACGAACACCAACCGTCTCTATGGCTTCGCCGAGTACAACTACGTCAGCACCAAGAGCAAGGATCCGGATCTCGCTGCGAAGTTCCTCGACTATTTCCTGTCGACCAAGGTGCAGCAGGATCTCGTCGGACAGATCAGCTCGATCTCGGTCAACAAGAATGTCCAGTACGCCGACCAGAAGCCGCTCGAGGCGAAATGGCTGGATATCTTCAAGACCTACAGCAAAGTCTACATGAATGGCGACCAGGCGTTCCCGCTTGACGTCACCACCGAATACTTCCGGGTGATCAACGACGTCGCTGCCGGCAATATCCAGCCGGCCGATGCTGCCAAGCAGTTGCAGACCTTCATCTCTGGTCGCACCTGATCCCTTGAGGGAGGCCGCCACTCCGATTGCCAATCGCGGTGGACGGCTTCCCTCACACTATGCCCACGCGTCAGTTGCCGCCGGGAGCAATCAGAATGTCATTCCGCAATCGAACACATGACCCGCGCGTTCAGGCAGCGATCCTGCTCGCCCCGGCCATGCTGATCTACGCGATTTTCGCGCTTTATCCGATGCTGAACGTAGTGGTGCTGAGCTTCCAGAAATGGAACGGTCTCGATCCCCAACGCCCATTCGTCGGCCTGGCGAACTATCAATATATTTTCACGCAGGATCCCGTCTTCTGGGTCGCCTTCCGCAACACGGTGATCTGGACGATCATGTGCGTGATTTTCCCACCCATGATCGGCCTGCTGCTGGCGCTGAGCCTCAATCAGAAGCTTTTCGCCCGCAATACCTTCCGCGCGATTTTCTATCTACCGGTCATTATCGCCCCGATCGCGGTCGCAACCATGTGGAAGTGGATGTATGATCCCTTCTTCGGCCTTTTCACCGAGATCCTGACGTCGATGGGGCTGCAGGACTGGATCCAGGACTGGCTCGGCAACAAGGACATTGCGCTCTATTCGGTCTTCGTCGCCTATCTCTGGCAATCCGTCGGCTTCTCCATGGTTCTGTTTCTCGCAGGCCTGCAGAATGTTTCTCAGACGCTGGTCGAGGCCGCACGCATCGATGGTGCCGGGCGCTGGAATATCTTCCGATACGTCACCCTCCCCGCGCTGCGCACAACGCTGACCATCGTTCTGGTGCTGTCGGTCATCTCATCGCTGAAGGCCTTCGACATCGTCTATGGCCTGACGGGCGGCGGACCGGCGCAATCCACGCAAATGCTGGCGCTCTGGGCTTTCACGCAAGCCATGCAGATCTTCGATTTCGGCCGCGGCGCCGCAATCTCTGTCGTTTTGCTGCTCATCACCATCGCCATCGTCATTCCCTACCTGCGATGGACGCAGAAGCATGAGGAGGCCGAACAATGACGGCAGCATCGGCAACATCCATGTCGGACGGCTTAGAGACCATCACCCCGGCAAAGCGCAAGCGGGACCCTGTTCTGATCGGCCTGTGGATCGCGCTTCTCGTCGTCGCCGCGATCTGGCTTGCGCCCTTCGTCTTCATCGTCTTCACTTCGTTGAAAACGCAGGCAGATGTGACGACGACAGGCGCCTTCGTGCCTCCGCTCAATCCGGCTTTCGAGAATTATTCGAGCGCCTGGGGTCGCGGCAACTTCGCCAGTGCCTTCCTGAACAGCACGATCATCACCGTCATCAAGGTGCCGCTCGGGCTCATCCTGTCGGCGATGGCAGCCTATGCGCTCGCCAAGATCCGGCTGAGATTCAGCAAGGTGCTGCTGCTCCTCGTCATCTTCGGCACGATGATTCCCTTTCAGGTCATGCTGGCGCCGCTGTTTACGCTGGTCAATTCGCTCGGCCTGATCGACACCTATCCCGGCGTCATCCTGCCCTACATCGCCTTCGGCGTGCCCTATCAGGTCTTCATCCTGCATGGCTTCTTCAGAGGTATTCCGAAGGAACTGTCGGAAGCTGCGCTGATCGACGGCGCAAGCCACTTCACCATCTTCCGCCGGATATTCCTGCCGGTCTGCCTACCGGTCCTGGCGGCGCTGCTGATCCTGGATTTCGTTTCCACATGGAATGAGTTCGCAATGGCGCTCGTGCTTCTGCAGGACCAGCACATGTGGACGCTGCCGCTCGGCCTCATGTCTTTCCAGGGGCAGTTCTCCAATGACTACGGGCAGCTCAACGCCGCGATCGTCATGACCGTGCTGCCGGCAACGCTCGTCTACCTCATCTTCCAGCGATACTTCGTCTCCGGCCTCACCTCCGGCGCCGTCAAGGGCTGATCAACCAACCTATTCGGCAAGTCTTTCGAGGAGAATATCATGTCCAATGCAACCGTCGAAAAATGGGGCGTCTTCGAGGCGGCTTTCAACGGCCCTTCGGGCGGCAATCCCTATCTCGACGTGACATTCGATGCCGTGTTCAGCCAGAACAGCCGCGAGATCCGCGTACCCGGCTTCTACGATGGCGACGGCGTGTATCGCATTCGCTTCATGCCCGACAATGAAGGGGAATGGTCGTTCCGCACGCGTTCGAAGACGGCGGAGTTGAATGGCAAGACCGGTTCGTTTGTCGCGACCAAGCCGTCTGAGGGTAACCACGGCCCGGTGCACGTGCGCAACAAGTTCCACTTCGCCTATGCCGACGGCAAACCTTTCCTCTCGTTCGGCACGACCTGCTATGCCTGGACGCATCAGCCGCTGGAGATGCAGGCCCGGACGCTTAAGACGCTGAAGAAATCGCGCTTCAACAAGATCCGCATGGGCGTATTCCCGAAGGACTATCCCTATAACGTCAACGAGCCGCTTTATCCCTGCTTCGAAAAGGGCGCCGATGGCAAAGAGGATTTCGATCGGCCGAACCCTGTTCTCTTCCGGCATTTCGAAAAGCAGGTGGCCGCGCTCTGCGAGCTTGGTATCGAAGCCGACATCATCATGTTCCACCCCTACGATCGCTGGGGTTATGCCGACATGTCGGCCGAGCAGGATTTCCGCTACGTCGCCTATCTTGCGGCGCGCCTTGCAGCCTATCGCAACGTCTGGTGGGCTCTTGCCAACGAGTATGATTTCCTCCTGGACACCAAGCCGCTGCCGCAGTGGGACCGCTATTTCCACATCCTCGAAGAGAACGATCCCTACGGCCACCTGAAGTCCATCCATAACGGCGAGCCGTCGATGAACTTCGATCATCGCAAGCCCTGGGTGACGCACACCTGCATCCAGAACTGGGATGTGAAGCGGACGCAGGAATGGCGCGAAGCCTATGGCAAGCCGGTCGTCAACGACGAGCCGGAATACGAGGGCAACATCGTCCAGTCCTGGGGCAACCTGACGGCGCAGGAACTGGTGCATCGCTTCTGGATCACGGTAACGCGCGGCGGGTATGCAGGCCATGGCGAAACCTATTCGCATCCGCAAGATCTGATCTGGTGGGCCAAGGGCGGCGAACTGCGCGGCGAAGCATGGAAGCGCATCGGTTTCCTGCGCGACCTGCTGGAGCAGGATGTCGTCAACGGCCTCGAGCCGATGGCATCGTTCGGCGAATGGCCTTGGACGCGCGTTTCCGGCGCACGCGACGGCGACCTTCGCTATATCTATCTCGGCGAACATCAGCCCGTCATCTGGTCCACGGGCTTGCCGCTGGATGGAACCGACTATGACGTCGACATCATCGACACATGGGAGATGACGATCACGCCGGCGAAAAAGGTGGAGGCACCGATTCCGCATCCGACGCGGCACGGCGCGATCGTGCGCGGTGGCAAGGCGGATGCCGCCTTCGGCGTGGAGCTGCCGGGCAGACCATACCAGGCGCTGCGTATCCGCAAGAAGCACTGATCGATCCTCAGGGGAAGAATGTCATGTCCGGATTGACCATCAAGAACGTCAGGAAATCCTACGGAGCAGTGGATATCATCCATGGCGTCGACGTGGACATTTCGGACGGCGAATTCGTCATTCTCGTCGGGCCATCGGGTTGCGGCAAGTCAACGCTTCTGCGGATGATCGCGGGATTGGAGGACATCACAGGCGGCGAGATCTCGATCGGTGGCCGCGTGGTCAACAATCTGCCGCCGAAGGACCGCGACATCGCGATGGTCTTCCAGAACTATGCGCTTTATCCGCAGATGACGGTCGCCCAGAATATGGGCTTTGCGCTGGAGCTTGCCGGCGCGAAGCGTCCCGAGATCGAAAAGAAAGTCGGCGAGGCGGCACAGATCCTCGGACTTCAGCCACTGCTGGGGCGCAAACCTGCGCAGCTTTCCGGCGGCCAGCGTCAGCGTGTCGCCATGGGACGCGCTATCGTACGCGATCCGAAAGTTTTCTTGTTCGATGAACCGCTTTCCAACCTCGATGCCAAATTGCGCGTCAAGATGCGCGCCGAAATCAAGGCGCTGCACCAGCGGCTGAAGACGACGATCGTCTACGTCACGCACGACCAGATCGAAGCGATGACGATGGCCGACAAGATCGTCGTGCTGCAGGGCGGGAAAGTCGAGCAGATCGGAACACCGCTTGAGCTCTACGATCGGCCTAGAAATGTGTTCGTGGCGGGCTTCCTTGGGTCGCCGGCGATGAATTTCCTGGAAGGGCGGCTGACGGGCGGTCCAAAGCCGACCCTCGTATTGCCGACCGGCACGTCCGTCGAACTCGTGAACGCGCCGGCGCAAGCGGATGGCAGGGACGTGATCATCGGCATTCGTCCGGAAGATATATCTTTTGCGACCGACGGCGGCGTGCCGGCAACCGTCACCGTGGTTGAGCCAACCGGATCCGAGACCCATGTAGCCTTGGAGGTGGAAGGCAAGGAAATCACTTGGGTCATGAGAGAACGCGCCGAGTTGACGCCGAACCAAACGGTGAAGCTTTCTCTTAAATCGCCGAATATTCACTTCTTCGACAAGGTTACCCAGCAACGCTTGTAGGGTATTCGGGTAACGAAATCAGCGACATCGGCCGCAGGTTGGAAGGAGGACCCCGCCGAGACAGCGGGGTTTCCAGCCACTTGCTAAACTACTTGGAAAAGCGCTCCGGCCGGAAATTGGCAAGCAGCGGGTGACGCTTTCCGGTGGCGATTTCATCGGCGAGCAACTCGCCGGCGATCAGACCGAGCGTCGCACCGCTATGGCTGAACGCGACGAAATAGCCAGGAATGGACTGCAACTCCCCTAAAACAGGCTCGCCATCGCCAGGAATGGGCTTCAACCCCACACCGTAGTCTTCCATTTCCAGCACCGGATTGCCTTCGAGTACCTTGGATGCCTCTCGCAGCAGTCCTTCGAGCGTGGAGGATTTGACCTCGTAGCTTCCATCTGGTCCCATGCCCACCTCTTCCTCCGACCAGGCGGAATCGAGCGCCAAGGCACGGTCCGGTGTCGGCCGAATGGCTACGCGCGGCGTGTTCAGGACTGCTTTCAGCCCGTGATTGACCGGCTTCGTTCTGACGAGAAGTGCAACAGGCGTTCCATCGCCAATATGCGGCCCGGCCTCAGCAACAATTGCGGGAACCTCTCCGCCTGCGGCAAGCAGCACCGTATCCGCATCCCAGCGAGCACCGTTTGCTGTCGTTACGCCGCAAGCGCGACCCTCTTCGACATTGACGGTTGCGCGTCCCGCATCGGTCACGATTTCGCCGCCGAGCGCCGTGAATTCCTCGGCGAGAACGTCGATCAGCGACGGCAGATCGACCCAGCCTTCGCCAGGATTGAAGATGGCGCCCTGCGACGTCACGGAGCGTGCATCGACGCCCGGCGTCGTTTCTGCGATCTTTGACGGGGCGAGCAATTGCGCATGGTAGCCGAGATTGCGTTCGTATTCGAAAACTTCGGCAATCTCGTTGCTGGCGTCGTCCGCATCCCAGGTCAAACCGCCGTCGAAACGCAGCCATGGCGCGTCCGGATATTTGGCGGCAAGCGTCCGATAACGGTCGATACCGGCCAGGCGCAACCGATGATAGGCATCGGAACGCTTGCGCGCCGAGTTGAGCCAGGCGAGCGAGCGGCCGGATGCGCCGTTCGCCAGCGGACCATCATTGATCAGGACGGTACGGACACCGAGCCGCGCGAGGTGAACGGCCGTTGAGACTCCAAAAATCCCGCCACCGACGACGATGACCTTCGAAGGCTTAGTGGAAGCATGCATGTTGGGTAACCTTATCTATTGACGTTGCTTGATGGGAGAAAGCTGCGGCCGCCGCGATGCGGTGAGCCAGGGCATGTCAGAGGACTTCCGCAAGGAAGCGCTTCAGCCGTTCGCTTTTAGGATTGTCGAAGATCTGCTGTGGCTTGCCGGATTCGATGATACGACCCTCGTCCATGAACACGACCTGATCGGCAACTTTACGGGCAAATCCCATTTCGTGGGTCACGACAGCCATCGTCATGCCCTGGCGGCCGAGGTTTGCCATCAGGCCGAGGACGCCTTTGACCAGTTCCGGATCGAGCGCACTTGTTACCTCGTCGAACAGAACAACTTCGGGATTCATCGCCAGTGCGCGTGCAATGGCAACACGCTGTTGTTGCCCGCCCGACAGGCCCGCCGGCCGGTGATCGCTGCGTGCTGCAAGACCCACCTCGTCAAGCCGCGCTTTTGCGATCCGCAGCGCTTCGCTCTTCGGCATCCCCTTGATCTTTGTCAGCGAGAGCATGACGTTTTCGAGCGCGGTGTGATCGGGAAACAGGTTGAAGTGCTGGAACACCATGCCGACCCGGCGGCGCAGGCCTTCCGGTTTCATCGCAAGAATACTTTCGCCATCGAGCAGGATATCGCCGCGCCTAGGCTCCACCAGCCTGTTCAGGCACCGCAGAAGCGTTGATTTGCCCGAACCCGACGGCCCGATGATACAGGTGACTGTGCCGGGAGCGATGTCGAGATCGATCCCCTTCAGCACCTCGAGATCGCCATAGGCCATGCTCAAATCACGGATCTTGAGGGCGCCTCCCTTGAAGCGCGGCCCATGGCTGGTGTTAACGGCGTCGGTCGCGGTCTGCGTGCCGGAGGCAGCCTGCAATTCGCTCACTTCGACAAGCCCGCTGGCAGCGCCGGAACCGCGCCCCTGCCGTCCAAGCCGCAGCCTCGCGTCGATGTAGTTGACGAAATGAGTGAGCGGCACGGTGATAACGAGGTAGAACACGCCCGCAAGCAGCAAGGGCGACAGATTTCCCGTGACGACGGCCTGATCCTGCCCGACGCGGAAAATCTCGCGCTCGGAGGCAAGTAACCCCAGAAAATAGACAAGGCTGGAATCCTTGACGTTTCCGATGAACTGATTGACGAGAGCGGGCAGAACACGCCGCACGCCTTGCGGGATGACGATCAGCCGCATCCCTTGTCCGTAACTCATGCTGAGCGCACGGCAGGCTTCCATCTGACCGCGTTCGACGCTTTGAATGCCGGAACGGAAGATTTCGCCGACATAGGCGCCGGCAATTAGGCTGAGCGCGATGATGCCGAGCGGAAATGGCGACGGACCGAATATTTCGCGCCCGATGCGCGCGAAGCCCTGACCGATGATCAGGATCGTCACGATGGCCGGCAGACCCCGGAAGATATCGGTATAGATGCGTGCCGGCAGGCGCAGCCAACGCGATTGCGATATGCCCATGACGGCCAGCACCATGCCGATGATGACGCCAAGCACCGTCGAAGCGGCGGCCAGGATCAGCGTGTTCTTCAGGCCGACGCTGATCATGCTCGGCAACACGTCCGCCATGGCATCCCAATCCAGGAAGCTCCGGCGGAGATTTTCAAGCCAATTCATCCAGTTCCCCATGAGTTTGCGGGCATGCAGATGCGGCTGTCCGGCCGGAAATCAGCAATGCCACCGTGGGGCCGCCCGACAAACGCGGGCGGCTCGCAGCTTCACTTCTTGGGGAGATATTGGTCCGGCATCGGCGAGCCGGGAAACCACTTTTCATAGAGCGTCTTCCAGGTGCCGTCCTGCATCGCCTGATGAAGCGCGGTATTCAACGCCGCGCGGAAGGCGTCATTTCCTTTCTTAACCACGAAACCGGCGGGCGCATCGAAGGAGGGAATGTTCACGGCGACTTTCAGCGCCGGATAACGTTCGCCATATTGCTTTGCCGCTTCGTAATCGAGGAAGTGCGCATCGATCGTGCCGTTATTGAGTGCGGCCACCGCCGAATTGTTATCGGGGAATTTTACGAGATCGGTGCCGGCAAAGTTCTTGGTGGCGTATACTTCCTGTAAGGTACCCTGGACAACGCCGAGACGCTTGCCTCTGAGGCCGCCGGCATCCTTGATGCCGGCATCCGGCGTCAGAACGGAAAGATAACCGGCGAGATAGCCGTCCGAGAAATCCACCGTTTTCTTGCGCGCCTCGGTGGTTCCGATCGCGGCAACTGCTACGTCAAACCGCTCGTTGGCGACGGATGGCAGCAATGCCGAAAATTCCTGGCCGGTGAAGGTGACCTTATCTTTCGGAAAGCCTATGCGGGACGCTACGTTCAAGAAAAGTTCGATGTCGAAACCGGTGAACTGGCCGTCGGCCGTCGCAAATGTATAGGGCTTGGAATCTCCCATCGTGCCTACACTGATGACCTGGGGATCGATGAGATTGTAGGGATTGTCGGCTGCGGCTGCAGACCCGATGCCAGCCGCAAGAAAATACGCCAGTACGCCAGCTCGCACGGGAGCGATGAAGGCCGCGAATATGCCAGTTTTGTTCATGTTCGTTCTCCGCTCTGAAGGGGTGCTCTTATCGGCATTTAATGCATGTTTGTCCGGTCCTTCGTCGAACAACGCCGAAGGAATAATTTGAACAAGAGACCGGTCTCATATAGAAAGAGACCGGTCTCAATTGACATTTGTTAACTTGAGATTGACCTCCCGTCAACAACTCTTGTAGTCGTCGCCGTATGGAAAATTTCGTCGCTCCGAAACGCTCAGTCACCGTCGCCGATGTTGCAAAGGCGGCAAAGGTCTCAAAGGCCACCGCCGCCCGTGTTCTGGGCGGCTATGGTGTGGTCAGCGACAAGATCCGAGTACAGGTGATGGCCGCAGCGACAGCACTCGACTATCGGCCGAACGAACTCGCCCGCAGCATGACCACCGGAAAATCCGGCATTATCGGAGTCGTGGTCGGCGATATCGAGAATGCGTTCTTCAGTCTCGCGGTTCGCGGCATCAGCGACGTCGCTCGCGTGGCCGGCTTCAATGTCATCATCGCAAATTCGGGAGAAGAGCTGGATGCCGAGAAATCGGCCGTTGACCTACTCATCGGCAAACGCGTTGACGGCCTCATCGTGACGCCTTCGCGATGTGACCGGATGGAGCACCTGCAGGATGTTCGCCGCGTGGGCGTCCCCTTGGTTCTGTTCGATAGAAGTATTCCGGAGCTCGGGGTCGACTCGGTGACCGGCGACGACCGCGACGCCGCGATAGCGGCGACACGACATCTGTTGGAGGTGGGGCACCGCCGTATTGCCTATATATCCGCGCTCGATGCCGATAACGACCAAATCACGGACAGCCGCCAGCTTTCGAATTCCGCGGTGCGGGAGCGCGTGGAAGGTTTTTTGAGCGTGCTGACGGATGCAGGACTAAAGAATGCGCAGCATTATGTAAGGCTCGGCGCCACCGACCAGGAACGGACGGATGCGGTCCTGAAACGCCTGCTTGAAGAAGTATCGCCGCCAACGGCTCTGGTGGCCTCAGACAGTCTCATCGGGCTCAGATTGTTCAGGTCACTCCAATCATTCGGCCTGTCCATCCCCCGAGACCTATCGATGATCTCCTTCCTGGATGCGGACTGGACCACGGTCACCACGCCGCCGATCACCGTCGTCGACCAGCCGGTATACGAGATGGGAAAAAAGGCGGCCGAAAGACTGATTTCCCGGCTGAACGGCAAGGAACTGCCCGTGGAGCGCGCGACCGTCAAAACAAGTCTGATCCAGCGTGGATCCGTGGCTGCACCGCCTCCGACTGCGTCTTGAAGCGTTCGCCTGCGCAGCCGCGGCGGATTGCCGCGAATGCGTTTGCGGGGATGAATTCGCGCTCCCGGTGCTTAGCATTCAAGAGATTCGAGGAGAGGATTTCATATGTATGTCGGCACGCAGTTCCAGGCTCGGGACGATGATGACTATCGCGTCATGTCGCAGTTGGGGATCAAGCATGTTAATGCCGATCCGGCAGGCAATCCACACGACTGGACGCTGGATATTCTCAAAGCCCACCGCGAGCATATCGAAAGCTTTGGCCTCAATCTCGATATGATCCAGCTCCCGCTGAGCTCGCGCGTGATCGAGCAGCAATATAGTCCGGACATCCTGACAGCCGGACCGAACCGCGACCGCCAGGTCGACTCCATCTGCCGCCTGATCGAGAATGCCGCCGCTGCCGGCATACCCTCTGTCAAATACAATCTCAATATTATCGGCATTCCCCGCACCGCATTGGAAACTGGCCGCGGCGGATCGAAGAACGAAGCATTTCGGTGGGAAAAGGCTGATCACGATGCACCGCCCTCGATCGCCGGCATTCTCAGCGAGGAGGAGAATTGGGAGCGCATCGATTATTTCCTGTCGCGCGTCGTTCCCGTTGCCGAGGCTTGCAAAGTGCGGCTTGCCTGCCACCCGCATGATCCCTATACGCCGCCCGGTTATCGCGGGGTCACGCGCGTTCTTGGAAGCGTCGAAGGCTTGAAGAAATTCGTGCAGATGCACGAAAGCCCCTATCACGGTCTGAACTTCTGCCAGGGCACGGTCGGCGAGATGCTCGATAATCCGGCAGAGGAAATTTTCGACGTCATCCGCTGGTTTGGAGAGCGGGGCAAGCTCTTCAACGTCCACTTTCGCAATATCCGCGGCGGCAAGCTTTCCTTCATGGAGACCTTTCCGGAGGAAGGCGACATGGACATGTGGGGTTCGCTGAAAACATACGCCGAAGTCGGATACCAATATATGATCATGCCGGACCACGTGCCGCGCATTTCAGGGCGAGATCCGGAAAATACCGCCTTCGCTTTCACCTATGGCTACATTACCGCCATGTTGCAGGTCCTGGAAACGGCACGCTAGAGGGCAGATCCAGCGGCTTGCACTGCCATCGGCCCGCGCCGGCGACCTGAGCCGGATTCATAGATCTGCAACCGATCTCATTCCGCGAAAAGCTATATCGCGAAGAGCCCGCACGGCTGCGAATAAAGCATTGAAGTTATGGCTTATAGGGCCAATCTAGCTCGCCTTTGTTCATATATATGAACCGAATTCTTCTTGACGAACGCCAGGGCTAATCGGACAGTTGAGGCGGCTAAGTTCGACAATGATGCCGGAGCGCGACGCGTAACCGGCCCGCCCCCAGAGAAAGGAAGACTGATGACAAAATTCTCCACCGTTACCAAAAGTGCGATGGTCGCCCTCTGCGTGCTGATCGCCGTTGGCGCTGAGGCCAAAGACTGGAAGGAAGTCAATATTGGCGTGGAAGGAGCATTCCCGCCCTTCAATATGTCGGGATCTGATGGAACGCTCAGCGGTTACGACATCGATGTCGCCAACGAGGTCTGCAAGCGCGCAAACCTGACGTGCCACATCATCGCGCAGGACTGGGATAGCCAAATTCCGAGCCTCAACGCCGGCAAATTCGATGCGGTATTGACGATGGGACCGAACGAGAGCCGCCGCAAGGTCATCGATTTCACTGTTCCCTATGCCGTTACGGCGAACGCGCTCCTGGTTTCCAAATCCGGATCGCTTGGGTCGCTGCCGCATGGCGGCGAGGCGGTCAACGTCAATGATGGCTCCGCAAAGCCGATCATTGATGAGCTGCACAAGGCTCTGGACGGTAAGATCGTCGGCGCCCCGCTATCGACCAGCCAGCAGCAATTCATGGAACAGACCTTCGGCGATGTCATTCAGGTACGCACCTACAAGTCGTCTGAGCAAACGGACCTCGATCTCGCCTCCGGCCGCATTGACGCCGAATTCAACAATATCGTCTATCTGAACAGCGTCGTTTCCAAGCCGGGCAATGAGGACCTCGCGATCGTCGGCCCCCTCTTTACGGGCGGCGTCATGGCGACGGATGTCTGCTTCGGGGTCCGCAAGGGCGATTCCGATCTGCAAGCTATCCTCAGCAAAGCCATCGGTGAAGCCGTTGCCGACGGTACGCTCAAGAAGCTTTCTATGAAGTGGTTCAAGATCGACGTGAGCCCTAAGCCGAAAGCTTGAATACAGGCGCACTCATTGGAAAAGCCGGCCGCATTCACGCGGCCGGCTTTTGCGTACCTGCAAACCGGCCTTAAAGGCCGGCGTCCTTCCCGACGTAACGAACGACCTGTTCGTGGGTCGCAAACCAGACGTCCTTTTCGGCACGAATGCGCGTCAGGAGCTCGTCCAGAATCCAGATGCGCGAACGGTGGCCGATGATGTCGGGATGCATCGTCAGTTGGAAAAGGCCGCCTTCGGCTTTCGCCTGCTGGAATTCGCGCCAGAAGATGTTGAAGACCGCCTCAGGCGATGTATAGGGGCGCAAGCCCGTCCAGCGGTTCATGTCCATATAGACAGCGTCGTCGCGAATCCATTCGACGGGTAGCTCCACAACGCCCGTCCGCTCTCCGTCCATCAGCAATTCATAGCAATCGTCGTCGGCCATGAGGGAGGAATCGTAGAGAAGGCCCATTTCACGGGTGATCTGCAACGTGTTGGGGCTGAAATCCCAGGAGGGCGTGCGGATGCCCACCGGTCGCCTGCCGGTCACCTTTTCCAGGGTATCGGCCGCGCGCATCTGCAGATCGCGTTCCGCTTCAACCGGCAGGATTGTGTTGCGCTCATGGATCCATCCGTGGATGCCGATTTCATGCCCTCCTGCGACGAGCGCACGCTGCTCATCGGGATAGAGCAGCGCTGAGACGGCCGGTACGAAGAAGGTCGCGGAAACCGCGTGCTTCTCCAGCAGGCCGGAAATCCGGGGAATGCCCTGCCGCGGACCGTACTGACCTTGCGACAGGCGGCTGGTGGATTGACCGCCGTCCCTCAATTCGGATGTTTCATGGTCCGAGTCGAACGAGAGAGCTACGGCGCATTTCGCTCCATCGGGCCAGGTTTCAGGCGCTAGCCTGCGTCCGGCAGAAACTCTTCCGACCGTCTTGCGCCATTGTTCCTCCGGCCATTGCCAGGGTTCCAGCGCCTTGGCTTCGGGGCTTGCCGCATCATATGTCATTTCACACTCCGATTTTCAGAAATGGCCGCCATCGACCGAAAGGACCTGGCCGGTAATCCAGTCCGCTGCGTCGGACGCCAGGAAGAGGGTTGCGGCCGCGATATCCTCGGGCTTTCCGAGCCGTCGGCGCGCAACCGAACGGATCACCGCCTGCTGCTTTTCCTCGCCATAGGATGCCCATTGGCGCTCGTAGTCAGGACTGGTGCGCAGAAAGCCAGGTGCTACGGCATTGGCCGTAATGCCACAGGGACCGAGTTCATGGGCAAGTTGCCGGATGAGGCCCAATTGCGCCGCCTTCGCGCTGGCATAGGCCTGAATGCCTGTCATGCTAACGCCGAGGCCGGCTCCGCTGGAAATTGCGATAATGCGGCCATAGCCTCGGGATTTCATGCCCGGGATTGCGGCCTGCGCAACCGAAAAAGCTCCGCGGACGTTGACATCATAGATCGCATCCCAATCTTCGAGCGGCACCTCTTCGGCGGGTCGATGTCTTTGTCCGAGCACGCCTCCGGCGACATGGACCAGAATGTCCACGCCTCCCTGCTCGGCTTCGATACTGCCGACGACCGCGTCTATGCTTGCCCTGTCGGTCACATCGAGAAAGCTGGTTTTCAATGTGCCGGCGCCATCGCTCGAGACCATCGTTTCGATCTCCTCACGCAGAATATCGGTCGCGACGACATTGGCGCCGCTTTCGACAAACGCCCTTGCTATCCCGTGGCCGATGCCGCGCGCGGCTCCGGTGATCAGAACGGTGCGGCCCGCAAAGTCGATGTGCATTTGAGATATCCCCTTCACCTCTGTTCGATCGCCGGAATTTCACCCTTGAAGCCGTTGCGCAGATCGAACTCTCTGGCGCACTGAAGAAGCGCGTCGATGATCCTGTCGCGATTCATAGCAAAGCGTGCCGTAACGACCGCGACATTGAGGGCGCCCACGACCTTGCCGGTCAAATCATGGACCGGCGCCGCCAGCCCGGAGCCGCCGATTTCGACTTCCTGATCGCTGATGGAATAGCCCAGACTGCGCGTTTCGGCGATGATCCGCCTGATCTCGCCGCGATCGACAACCGTGTAGTCGGTATGTTTCACAAGGCGTTCGGATGCGAGATATTCGTCGATCAGCCTCGGCTCCAATGCGGCAAGGAGTACGCGGCCTATGGCGCTGCAATAGGACGGGAAAGAGCCGGCAAGCTCGGAATCGTAACGGATCGTCTGTTTGCTGACGCACTTGGCGATCGTCTTCACCCGCCGGCCGGGTGAAGGAACGCCGAGGAAGGTGCTCTCGCCGGTATCATCCCTCAGCTTCTGCAATATGGGCTGTGCGATCGCGATGAGCTGCGCATCTCTTCCGGACGTCCAACCTGGCCCGCTGCGGCAAGCTTCATTCAGGCGATAACGTTCCGGTTCCTCACGCACGGCATAGCCACGCGACACGAGCGTCTGAAGCAGGTTGAATGCACTGCTTTTGGGATAATCGAGTTCCGCCACGATCTGGCGCAGCGTAAGCGGTTCGCTCGCGCGCGCCAGCAGCTCCAGAAGCTCCAGTATACGGCCGGCCGATTTAACGTCATTGTTCATGTATGTGAACCATATTTCTATTGTGGAATGAAGTTCAATCGATAACACTGCCAATGTCAAGGGCTGAATGGCCGACATCGAGATCGAAAGGATGAATGCAAATGGATCGGACCGCAATCGTGACGGGTGGCGCAAGAGGCATTGGCAAGGCTTGCGCCATCGGGTTGGCCAAAGCCGGTTTCGACATTGCGCTTGTCGATCTGCTTGAGCCAGAGATGCAGGCGACGGCGTCGGCCATTCGGGCCATCGGTCGCCGTGCAATCGTCCATCAGGCGGATGTTTCCGATTTCGCTCGTGCTGGTGAGATCGTGTCAGATGTGGAGAAGGCGTTCGGTCGCGTCGACTTTCTGCTGAATAACGCCGGCGCATCGAACCCGACCGGCATCCTGGAGATCACGGAGGCGTCTTTTGATCGAACGATTGCGATCAATCTGAAGAGCTGCTTCAACTATATTCATCATGCCGCCCCCATTATGCTCGCCCAAGGTGGTGGCCGGATTACGAGCATCTCTTCGCTGAACGCACTCTCCGGCGGAGTGACGGCCGCGGTCAGCAAGTTTGCCTATGCCTCGGCCAAAGCCGGTATTCTTGGAATGACGCGGGCGCTGGCCAAGGAACTGGGACCAAGCATCTCCATCAACGCGATCTGCCCCGGCGTCATCCAGACCGAGATCGACACGCTTTTTACGGGTGAGCGCGAAGCGGAAACCGTATCGGGCATTGCGTTGGGTCGCCTTGGCTGTGCCGACGACGTGGCAAACCTCGTTGTTTTCCTGGCAACGTCCGAACCGCTGTTCATGACCGGGCAAGCTCTCGTCGTCGACGGCTTTCAATTCAAAGTTTGACGCTCACTGATACCGATGCAGGCGCATATTCCTTCCATCATGGAAATTATCGGCTTCGGACCCCGCGGATGGGGGCTCGCACTGCTGCTGGCGACCGGCGTTACCTTTGCGGTCGCGCTTAGCGGCTTTGCCCTTGGTGCCGTCTTCGGCATAATGGGCGCACGTGCGAAGCTCTCCAGGCGTCGTTGGGCTCGAACGTCCGCGGATGTCTACACAACGGTCCTGCGCGGCCTGCCGGATCTGCTGATCATCTATCTCTTCTATTTCGGCGGCAGCGTTCTCCTAACCTCCATCGCGCGGTTCTTCGGGTCCAGCCAGTTCCTGGGACTTCCCGCCTTTCTCACCGGAACGCTGGCGCTTGGCATCGTCGCCGGCGCCTATCAGACAGAAGTGCTGCGCGGAGCCTATCTCGCCGTTTCCACCGGACAAGCGGAAGCCGCCAAGTCCCTTGGCCTGTCCCGATGGCACACGTTTCGCCTTGTGCTGGCACCGCAGATATTGCGCTTTGCCCTGCCGGGCCTCGGCAATATCTGGCAGCTCGTGCTGAAGGATTCTGCGCTGATTTCTGTCACCGGCCTTGTTGAACTGATCCGTCAGGCGCAGATCGGCGCCGGCAGCACGCGAGAGCCCTTTCTGTTCTATGTCGTTGCTGCCGCACTTTATCTGGTCATCACGTCAGCCTCGAGCAGCGCTTTCCGTCTTGCCGAGACCCGGTCCTATCGCGGGGTGGCCCGGCGATGATCGACTTCGCGTTTTTTGCTGATACCTTTCGCCAACTACTCGGCGGTATGCCGCTGACACTTGCCCTCACCGGAATTGCGACGGTCGCGGGCTTGATACTGGCGCTTGTCCTGGCAGCGATGCGCTTGTCTTCCAATCGCTTTTTTGACTGGCCGGCACGCTTCTATATTTTCTGCTTCAGGGGGTCTCCTCTGCTGGTGCAGATCTTTCTGATCTATTACGGTCTTAGCCAGTTTCCGGAACTGCGCAGAAGCATTCTCTGGCCTTATCTGCGCGATCCTTTCTGGTGCGCCTCACTGGCTCTTTCGCTGAACACTGCGGCCTATGCGAGTGAGGTATTTCGCGGCGGATTCCTGTCGGTACCGAAGGGAATGGTCGAGGCTGCGCGGGCCTGCGGCATGTCACGATCCCTGACATTTCGCCATATCATTGCCCCTCTTGCCTTAAGGCAGGCTCTGCCGGCCTACGGCAATGAAATCATCCTGATCGTCAAGGCATCGTCACTCGCTTCGACCGTCACCCTGATGGAAGTCACAGGCATTGCGGCCGGAATTATCGCCGAAACCTATCGTCCCATAGAGGTTTTCATCTGCGCTGCGGCCATCTATCTCACGGTGAACTTCATCGTGACGCGCGCCGTGCAGGCGGCCGAATATGTGATCACGCCGGAACGGCGATCCTAATATGTTGTTCTACCGTCAAAGCTGAGACGGCATACCGTGCGCCGACGGACGTCAAGCCCGCTGAGCCGATACCCTGACGAAGTCGATGAATGCCCTTAGCGGCGCGGGCACGAGGCGCCGTCCGGGATAGTAAAGGAACGGCCCCGAGAAGCGCTGCCACCATGGTTCGAGGATCGGCTCGAGTGCGCCGCTGTCAAGAAACGGACGCAACCAGTCTTCGAAGAGGTAGACGATCCCCGTCCCGGCGATCGCCGCATCGACCGCAAGATCGGTCGCGCCACCCAACCGGACAATCAGTGGCCCAGTGCAATCGACCCGCAACACCTCGCCTCCGCGCTCGAACTCCCACGGCGTCGTCATCGCACCGCTGGAGAAGCGACCCAAGATGCAGGCGTGGCCGAGCAGCTCGCTCGGGTGCTGCGGCCGACCATGGCAATCGAGGTAGGCCGGGGAGGCTGCGACGGCGAAGCGCTGGAAGCGCGGTCCGATCGGCACCGCGATCATATCCTGCTCCAGCCGCTCGTCATATCGGATGCCGGCGTCGCAGCCGGCAGCCAGCACGTCGACGAAGCTCTCCTCGGTGATTACTTCGAGTCGGATGTCGGGATAGGCGGCAAGGAATGCAGGAATGATGCTGGGGAGCACCAACCGCGCGGCGCTGACCGGCACATTAAGACGCAACGTACCTGCCGGCCTGTCGCGAAATCGGTTGACGACGTCGAGGGCCGACTCCACCTCGATCAAAGCCGGGCCGAGCCGCTCCAGCAAACCTTTGCCCGCCTCAGTTGGGACGACACTGCGCGTTGTGCGGTTGAACAGTCTGACGCCCAGCTGTGTTTCGAGACGGCGAACCGCTTCACTGAGAAAGGAGGCGCTGCTACCGCTTGCACGCGCTCCCTCGCGAAAGCCGCCTGCACGCGCTACCGCCACAAAGGCATTGAGATCACCGAGATCGACCTTCATTGTTCGCCATTCCGCACAACCTGTACCGGTTGTATCCAATTTTCATGCATTGCGACAACGCCTATCTTTTTGCTGTCATCTCTTGAAAGGAGTTAGCTCATGTCCACAATCGATCAATCCGGCATGTTTACCCTCGGCAAGCACAGCGTGAAGCGGCTCGGCTACGGCGCCATGCAACTTGCGGGGCCGGGTGTGTTTGGCCCGCCTCGGGATCATGAAGCGGCGCTGATCGTGCTGCGTGAAGCGGTCGAGAGTGGCGTAAACCACATCGACACCAGCGACTTCTACGGCCCGCATGTTACCAACCAAATCATCCGCGAAGCGCTCCACCCCTATCGCGACGATCTGGTCATCGTCACCAAGATCGGCGCACGGCGCGGCGCGGATGGATCATGGAACCCGGCCTTCTCCCGCGAAGAACTGACAAAGGCGGTGCACGACAATCTCCGCAATCTGAGCCTGGATGTGATGGAGGTGGTCAATCTTCGCATCGTGTTCGACGTGCATGGCCCTGCCGAAGGGTCGATCGAAGCGCCTCTGACGGTCTTGGCCGATCTCCAACGGCAAGGTCTGGTCCGTCACATCGGGCTGAGCAACGTCACGCCCACACAAATCGCCGAAGGTCGTCGGATCACCGAGATTGTCTGCGTGCAAAACCAGTACAATCTCGCGCATCGGGCCGACGATGCGCTGATCGACGATCTTGCCCGCGACGGCATCGCCTACGTGCCGTTCTTTCCGCTGGGCGGGTTCACCCCACTGCAATCGTCCACTTTGTCCGAGGTCGCCGCACACCTCGGCGCCACGCCCATGCAAGTGGCGCTCGCCTGGCTGCTGCGCCGCGCGCCAAACATCCTTTTGATACCCGGCACCTCGTCCGTCGGTCATCTGCGAGAAAATCTCGCCGCCGCCGCACTGGTGCTACCTGATGACGCCGCTAAGGAGCTGGACCACATGGCGAATATCGCCTCGTAGAGGCATCGGAAGCTGCAGGTAGCCGATGCTACGCCAGGCTCTCGCTCGTGGCGTAGCATCGGCGCCGAACTTGACGGCAACAGCAGAAAAGCCTCTTCTACACTTCCCCATTGATGCCTATCCTCTTGCCTCTAGATCTGGACCATGGAGAGCTCGATGCGCATTGAACATGCCTTTCTATTCGATCTTGACGGCACGTTGGTAGACAGCGTCTATCAGCATGTGCTTGCCTGGAAAGAGGCCTTGGACGCCGAGGGCATAGACCTCTCAATATGGCGTATCCATAGAAAAATCGGCATGAGTGGCGGGCTGTTCACCAATCAGTTGCTTCGTGAAACCGGTATGTCGATAACCGACGACACGAATGAGCGGTTGCGGCAACTTCACGCCGAGGCCTATCGCCGCCTCGGCGCCCAGATACGCCCTCTTCCCGGCGCAAGCGAACTTCTGCAATGGCTTTCGGACGCCGGGATCCCGTTCGCGATCGCCACAAGTGGCCGCATGGAGACGGCAGCGGTCAATATTGCTGCCTTGGGGATCGACCCGGAAGCTTTTCCGATCATCACCCGAGACAAGGTCAAATATGCCAAGCCCGACCCGGACCTGTTTATTGCGGCCGCAGAAGCTCTGGGCGTTGCGATAGAAAATTCAGTCGTCGTCGGAGACAGCATCTGGGACATGCTTGCGGCGACGCGCTGCAAGGCGCTCGGGGTCGGGCTGCTCAGCGGTGGCTATGGCCGGGAAGAACTCAAGGACGCCAGGGCGATCCGCGTCTACGAAGATCCGGCCGACCTTCTCTATCACATCGACGAAGTGGGAGGGCGGCGCTAAACGACGAAAGCGCCGCCAAATCAGTTGTTCGCGGGCATATTATACGGCGTGATAATTTCGACTGCGGATAGTACCGCCGGCGCGGCACGTTCTTTCACCAGACCGCTCATAATTGCCCGAAATGCCGAACGCGCATCCGTTCGCAGGTCGTGATGCAACACGAAACCGATCTTGCCCGCAGCAAGCAGTGCGCGATTGTCGGCATCGAGATCATGCGCGACAAAAATGCGGATTTCCCTCCCAGCCTCTTCGAAGGCGGCGAGCACGGCCCTGTTTCCGCCACCGATGGAATAGACCGCATTGATCATCGCATCCGCCGCGATGGCACGAGCGGCAAGGATCCCAGTGGCGGCATCGGCGCCGTGACCTTCGCTGATCTCGGCAACGCCGATCTCAGGATAGCGCTCGCGAAGAACGCGGCGAAAGCCTATCTCCCGCTCCTCCTCGCCGCGAAAGCGGCCGCTCGACAGTGTCACAAGCACCCTGGCGGCGGCTCCATCGAAGCGGTTGCCGATAAGGTAGGCCGCCGTCTCCCCAGCCGCGCGATTATCGGCGCCGGCGTAGACCGCACGGGAAGAATTCGGCAGGTCCGTCACCAGTGTGACGACGGTGATGCCGGTTTTGGTCGCGCGCTCGACCGCAGCAGCAATCTCGGGAATATCCGGAGCCTTCAGCACAATTCCATGGGTGCCGCGCAGCCGGATGCGATCAAGCAGTTGCACCAATTCAATGGGCTTCATGATTTCTGCGAAATGAAACCGGCAGCGAAAAACCGTCGGCAGAAAGGTCGTCACTTCTGCTTCGAAGGCGGCACGCACGGCGTCGGAAAAACGCTCCGGCGTCTCCATGACGATATCGATCGCCAGTGTCCGTCCGCTCGCTGTGACACCCGCCTGCTGCTTTTCCAACTCGGCAATCGCCGCCTTCACCCGCATCTCGGTCTGCCGCCGCACGCCTGCCCGTCCGTTCAGCACCCGGTCGACAGTGGCGGTGCTGAGCCCGGCTTGGAAAGCGATGTCCTTGACGAGAAATGGATGTGACACGAGGTTCATTCTGATGGTTTTTTGATGGATTCGTGATCTATAACACACCGGCATCTGCCGTATAGTGGCTTCATCAGAGATGGAGGAACATCTGATGAAAACCGACAATCTTCAGAAGCAGCGTGCCGACCGCGTCTGGCTGACCGAGGACGCCTGCGACCTTGGCGATTTCCGAGCGCTGGCTGAAAAGACCACCTCGCTTTCCGACTATCCAACCGCCGATCGCGTCGAGAAAAATGTCCTGATCTATGACAGCCGCAAGGTTCTGGCTGATATTGCGATCCCACAAGGTCGTCGCGCCGTGCTCGCTGAAATCTGTGAGGCCTTTGGCGAGGGCCCGGGCGTCGTCGTCTTCAAACGTGCCTACGAGGATCTCTCCGTCATTGATCGCGCCAGCGCGATTTTCGACGATATCATCGAGCAGCAGCACCGCACGGCCACCGGCGGCGGGGATCATTTCGCCAAGCCTGGCGCCAACGACCGTATCTGGAATTCGCTGGAAAAACATTGCCTCGCCGATCCCGAAAACTTCGCGGAATATTACGGCAATGCCATTATCGCCATCGCAAGCGAAGCCTGGCTCGGGCCAAGCTATCAAATGACCGCGCAGGTCAATCGCGTCAATCCGGGTGGTGCAGCACAATCCGCTCACCGCGACTATCATCTCGGTTTTCAGTCGTCGAAGGTGATCGAGCAATTTCCGGCCCATGTGCACAGGCTTTCGCCCGTTCTGACGTTGCAGGGCGCAGTTGCCCATTGCGATATGCCGCTCGAAAGCGGGCCGACGCTTTTCTTGCCGCACAGCCAGACTTACGTGCCCGGCTATCTCGCACTGAAGCGTCAGGAATTCCGCGACTATTTCGATCGCAACCATATCCAGCTTCCGCTCGAAAAAGGTGATGTCGTCTTCTTCAATCCCGCTCTCTTCCATGCGGCCGGCAACAACCGCTCGGCGGATATCAAGCGCGTGGCAAATCTGTTGCAGGTTTCCTCCGCCTTCGGCCGCGCCATGGAGACGGTCAATCGCGAACGCATGAGCGTGCGGCTGTTTCCGGCGCTGAAAGCGCTGAAATCGGCAGGCAAGCTCTCCGAGACCGAAGTGTCGAACGCAATTGCCGCCTGCGCCGAAGGCTATTCCTTCCCCACCAACCTCGACCGTGACCCACCCCTCGGCGGCCTTGCCCCGAAGACGCAGGCTCAACTGATGCATGAGGCGCTACAAGAAAGCTGGAGCGACGAAGCTTTCACGAAAGCCCTCGCGGAACAGGCCGAGAAGAAACTGACCTGACGACCGCCAAAGGCACCGGCCATCCACCACACCAAAGCCTCTCGTATCGCGAGGGGCTTTCCGCATATCGCATCAGACCATTCCGGGAGGAAACCACATGAGCACAGACTACAGCCGTCTCGACGGCAAGATCGCAATCGTCACCGGCGGTACCCAGGGGCTCGGCGCCACAATTGCCCGCCTCTTTGCCGAGCGCGGCGCCAAAGGCATCGTCATCTGCGGCCGCAACGAGGCGAAGGGCAAAGCCAAGGCGCAGGAGATTTCGGCCGCAACAAGCGCCGAAGTCGTTTACGTCAAAGCCGATCTCGGCAAGGTGGAGGATGCGCGCAATGTCGTGCACGTCTGTGACCGGACCTTCGGTCGCATCGATGCGCTGGTGAATGCCGCCGCCATCACCGATCGCGGCACAATTCTAGACACCAGTCCCGAGCTTTTCGACGCCATGTTCGCCGTCAATGTCCGGGCACCGTTCTTCCTGATGCAGGAAACCGTCAAAGTCATGCGGCGCGAGAAGATCGAAGGCACGATTGTCAATATCGGCTCGATGTCGGCCAAAGCAGGCCAACCCTTCATCGTTGCCTATTGCGCCTCCAAGGGCGCGCTGGAAACACTGACGAAAAATACCGCCTACGCGCTGCTGCGCAACCGTATCCGCGTCAACGGCCTCAACATCGGCTGGATGGCCTCAGAAGGCGAAGACCGGATCCAGCGGGAATATCACGATGCGCCCGCCGACTGGCTGGAAAAGGCGGCAGCGAGCCAGCCCTTCGGCCGTCTGGTCGACCCGCAAGAAGTGGCCCGCGCCTGCGCCTATCTGTCGTCGGCCGAGTCCGGTCTCATGACCGGCTCGGTTATCTGTTTCGACCAGTCGGTCTGGGGTGCTTACGACGGATCGCCGCATCCGATGGCCGCGCTTTGAAAAAAAACGCGAAAACAATCGGCGCGCGGGAATGCGCGCCATCTTCATTGAATATCGTGTCAGATCGTCGTGCGGATATGGCGCTCACGCCCGTAGAACGAGACCAAAACGACGATGATGAAGCCCAGGGCGGCCTGGACGGCTGCAGGTTGCAGACCGAGCCCGATCAGCAGCGTGTTGATCTCGGTCAGCACCAGCACACCGGCAATCGTGCCAAGGTAGCTGCCGCGCCCGCCGACTAGGGCAGCCCCGCCGACTACCACGGCGGCAATCGTCTGAAACAGATAGGGCTGCCCGACATCGCCATAGGCCGAACCGGTGAAGCCGAGCAACAGGACGCCGGCGACAGCCGCAAAAACGGCGCTGATTGCGAAGGTTACGACCCACATGCGGACCGGATCAATGAGAGCGAGCGGCGCCGCGCCCGGATTGCTGCCGAGTGCATAGAGCCTGCGTCCGTAAGGCGATCGGGCGAGCACCGCGATGATGCAGATCGTGAGTACTAGAATTGCCGGAACAATCCAGGGAAACGGCAGGGGACCGACCGAACCACCGATCGAAACGAAATCCGAAACGGCCCGCGGTGCCGAACCGGAGGGAAAACCGGCCGTCCACAACAGCACGCAGCCCTGGACGACCATACCCGAGCCGAGGGTGACGATCAGCGGATGGATCTCGAGCCTACGGGCCACATAACCATTGAAGGCACCGATCAGGATCGCAATTGCCACCACGATGAGGCAGACGACGCCAAAATTCCATTGTTCGCCATAGAGCTGCGCGGCCGTCACGTTGGCGAAACCGATGACAAAGGGAATGGAAAGATCGATGCCTCCGAGGATCACGACCAGCGTTTGACCGACACAGGCCACCGCCAGCAGCGAAGCAATGACGAGCATGGCGCGGATCGAAAAGGAGGAGGAATAGCCGTCGATCAGCACCGTGCCTGCCAGATGCAATAGTGCCGCGATCACGAAGGCGCCGAAAATCCTGCCGCCGGTGCTGCCGATAAAGCTCTTCAAGCTGGTCATAGCGCGCTCCCCTTGACGGCGCGTTCCTGTATCGCCGTCAAAACGACCGCAGCCACCAGGATGGCGCCGTAAGCGATCTGCAGGACATAGGTGGAAACATTGAACGATGTCAGCACGCTCTGCAGCAGGAAGATATCGATCGCACCGATCGCCGCACCGACAAGGCCGCCGCGACCGCCCGCGAGGCTGATGCCGCCGAGCGCGACGGCGGCGATGGCGATCAGCGTATAGGTCTGTCCGATATTCGGGTCTGCGGAGCCGATCAGCGCGGTCAGCATCAGCCCGGCGATGCTGGCAAAGACGCCGGTGATGACGTGGGCGACAAAGCGCACGCGGGTGACGTCCACCCCGGCAGTGTAAGCGGCGCGGTCATCGCTGCCGATCGCCATCAGCTGATCATAGTAAGGCAATCGCCGGATCAGCCACCAGGCAACCGCAATGACGGCTAATGGCAGAACCGAATAGGAACTCGACATGGCTTTCAGCCAGTCCGGAGCCGGACCGACGGGCGCCGGAAGGATCGTCAGAGTGACACCCGTCAGCACCAGATAGGTGCCGAGCGTGGCAACGATCGGCTGGATGCGAACGACGGTCGTCATGAAACCGTTGATCGCGCCGATGGACGCGCCGACGACAAGTGCTGCCGGAATGAGGACGAAGGGCGAGGAGATCCCCGCCGACAGAAACAGCGTCTGGATGACAATCGCGTTGACGAAACCCATAAGCGGCCCGACGGAAATATCGATACCGCCGCGACCGCCGAGGATGACCGGCGCGGAGGCGAGAGCAGCACCGATCAGCGGCGCCGCAAGACCGATCAGTGTTCCCCAGGCGGCAGGCGCGAAACGCGCCGGATTGAGATAGAGATTGATGGCGAGAAGCACGATCAGCAGAACGAGCGCAAAACCGGCGCTGCGCAGGATCGTCGATAGGGTCGACAAGGGCCTCATGGTCATGCCGCCCGTCCGAACATGGCCGCGATGACGTTTTCGGTCGTCATGGTCTCTCCGCTCATTTCCGCCGCCACGTGATTTTCCCGGAAAACCAATACGCGCCCGCACAGCAGAAGGATTTCCTCGATTTCGCTGGACAGAATGACGAGCGCCATGCCTTCTCGCGCCAGCTCCCGGAAGACATCGTAAAGAACATGGCGTGTCGCGACATCGACACCGCGGGTGGGATCGTTCAGCAAGAGCACACCGGGCTCCAGCGCCAGCGCGCGCGCCAGAAGCACCTTCTGCTGATTGCCGCCGGAAAGCGCGGTAATTGCAGCGGTCGGTTTCGGCGCGGAAATCGACAGTTTTTCGCGATAGGTCTCGTAGCGGCGACGGCGGCTGGCGAAGCTGATCAAGCCGAGACGGGCGTCACGCCCGACGGTCGAAATCGCAAAATTGTCGAGCACGGATTGCGTGGGAAAGATGCCTGTCGCCCGCCGGTCGCGCGGCAGATAGGCAACGCCGTTGGCGACGGCCTTGCGAAAACCGCCGATCGCCGTACTGCGGCCGGCCTTGTCCAGTAAGACTTCACCCGAAAAAGGCGCCTGCAACCCTGCGAGCACCTCAAGGAAACGCTCCTGCCCATGTCCGTCCAGCCCCGCAAGGCCGACGATCTCGCCGGGATGGATCGTTTGCGAAATCGGCGTTGCACCCTGGTGGATGACGACGCCCTTGGTTTCAAGCGAGATACGGTCAGGCATCGGAAAGCTCCGCTGCGGTCTGCGGCGCCATGGCTTTGAGCAGGTCGGCGGGCGTCGACACGCCGCAATCTTCCGTCTTGACGACCTTGCCGCCGCGCAGGATCGAGATGCGGTCGGACAAGGACATGACCTCGTCCATGCGATGGGTGATGAACAGCAGCAGGCATCCCTCAGCCGCCAATTGCCGCATCAGCTTGAAGACCGATTCGCGATCGGCATAGTCGAGAGCCGCGGTGACTTCGTCCAGAATCAGAATCCGCGGTTTTCGCACCACGGCGCGCGCCAGCACGATGAGTTGCTGTGCCGCCAGCGGCAGCGAGCCGGCAGCAGCATCAAGCGGAACCTCCGTCACCGCGAAACGGCCAAGAGCCGCAGCAGCGGTTTCCCGCCGCTTGTCCCGCGGGATACGGCGGCTGATCAGGCCGTCCAGGCCAAGAAGGATGTTGTCGGTGACAGTCCGGTCAGGAGCGATCAGCACCTCCTGAAAAACGGTCGCAAAACCTACCCTCTGGAAATCGGCCGGCGCATTGCCGGCAAACGGCCGCCCGTCGAGGCGGATCATGCCGCCGTCCGGCTGAACGATGCCGGACAGCAGCTTGACCATCGTGCTTTTTCCCGAGCCATTCTCACCCAGGATCGTGTGCACCGTTCCCGCCCGGAAGGTGATCGTGGCTTCTGAAATGGCCACGGTCTCGCCGTAACGCTTCGAGACGTTTTCGATTTCCAGCATTTCTCACTCGTGAAGGAAGGGATCGCAGGTACGAGGACTGCGATCCCACATTGATCACTTTGCGCAGGCATCCGGCGTTTTCGAATAATCCCAGCCGATGGTTGGCTTGGCACCCGCAAAATAGGCGTCGAGCAGGTCTTCCGGCATCGGATCGGTCGGCGGGACCGGGAAGATCGAGACGGCATCCGGCGTCATGCAGTCCTTATACCATTTTCCGAGATCGGCTTCATGGACGGCTGGGATCGGGATCATCAGCGTGTTGAGCTTCGGCTTTTGGCCGTCCAGCATACGGGCTCCGACGCGGAAGAGCGTCTGAGCCGTCCAGTGCGGCAGCAGCGCATGACCTTCGAAACGGTACTTGTTCGGATTCGCCTTCCAATAGCCGAGCGCGTCGCCGGTAAGCGAGCCGGTGATCAGAGGCGCGGGGCGTTCGGCCTGGGCGAAGGCTTCGGCGATGACACGGCTTTCGCTGCCCGTCGACCAGACGGCATCGATCTTGGCCGGGTTGGTGGCGATCGCCTGCAGGACGACGGTCTTGGTGACGTTGGCCGTCCAGTTGCCGTTGACGCTGCGCGCGACCTTGAGCTTCTTGTCCTCCGCCAGCGCCTTGTCGGCACCTTGGCGTTCCTGGGCAACGATCGGATGACCGGCAATGCCTTCGACCATCAGCACGTTGCCGCCGTTCGGAAGCGACTTGTTGATGGCCGACATCATATCATAGCCCCAGCGGGCATAGTTGGAATCGACATTGATCGCATTCGGGCTTGTGACCGAACCGGCAGCGGTAATGAAGGGGATGCCTGCCTTGGCAGCGGCATCGACGGCGTCGTCGAGCGCGGTGGCAGAACCCGGAATAGACGTGATGATGGTGCACTTCTTGTCGATGAAGGCGCGGATCTGGTTGATCTGCTGGCTGACGTCATTGTTCGAATCCGACACCTCGAAGCTTGAGACGACCCCATCCTTGATCAGTCCGTCGACCAGGCGCTTCAGCTCCTTGGTCACCGTCACACGCCAGGGATTGCCCTGATAGGATTCCGAATGGCACCACTTCCAGGGCTTCGGCGGCGGGGTCCAGTTGTCCCACGCCGAGGGCAGGATCTTCTGCGGCGCGCCGTCGTATTGGGCTTTGAGCGGGTCCGGTAGCCCGCTGACCACCGAAGCCACATCTGCAGCATGCGCTTGGGCACCGATCGACAGGGCAGCGGCGATCGCCGCCGCACCGGTCAGAACTCGTTTCATAATCGCTCTCCTCCACATGTTAAGCCAGCCCACGCCGGCTCGATTCCCTTGCACTCCCAAGAATGATCTTTGGAAAAAGGCGCATCGCGCTCGGCAGGCGATCGTGAAGCTTCGACTGCCATCCTCCTGAGCAGATACATCTTCTTAGGTGAATAGTCTTTTCACATATGGAATAATTTGGCAAGTAGGATGAAAGGCGCTCGCTTCGTTCCCCAGCCGGCAGTATATCGTTCGGACGTTGGTTTGAGCGCGGCGGAAGCGGGGGTCGCGCGCAGGGATATCGGCTGCAGAGGAGGAATGCGATGGGTATGCAATTTCTGGTCTTCGTCGGAACGCTGAATCGCGAAGCGCCCTATTTTCAAGGTGCCCGGGGCGAAGGCCTGTCAGCCTATCGTTTCGATGAGGAGACACTTGCGATCGAGAAGCTCGCAAATGCGCCTGAGATCGAAAATCCGACATTCCTGTCCGTAGCTGCCGGCGGAAATCACATCTATGCGAATTCTGAAGTCTTCGGCTGGAAAGAAGGCCTGGTCACTGCGTTCCGCTTCGACCGCGACGCCGGCACACTTACCTATATCAACACGCAGCCGACACTCGGCAGCATCACCGCCCAGAACACTGTAACAAGGGACGATCGCAGACTGCTCCTTGTCAACTACGCCATGGGCTCCAGCGGCCCGGACCAAGCGGTTGTGGTCTACGGGCTCCGCGATGACGGCGGCCTAACGCCGCCCCTCGCTAGTGCCGCAAGAACAGGCACCGGGCCAAACAACGAGCGACAGGAGCGCAGCCATGCCCATAGCGTCACACAAATCGCCGAGGATATCGTCATCGTCGCCGACCTCGGAACCGACAGCCTTGCCTCTTATCGGCTGACGCGGGAAGGCGCTTTGGAGCCGCTAACGGAGACGAAGACGGCGCCGGGCAGCGGTCCTCGTCACGTCGCCCTCCACCCGAATGGCCGGTTTTTGTTTGTGATGAACGAGCTCGACTCGACCGTCGCAAGCTACGCGATCAACGCCGCAGATGGCCCGCTTACGCTATGTGACGTACAACCGGCCGTTCCCGCAGAAGCCCGGTCGCAGAACCATTGCGCAGACATTCAGATCTCGCCCGACGGACGCTTCGTTTACGGTTCCAATCGCGGCCATGACAGCATCGTGGCGTTCGAAGCCGATCCGGAAGATGGCAAGCTTTCGCTCGTCAACTTCTTTCCCTGTGGCGGCATCACACCACGCAATCTCGCACTAACGCCGTCCGGCTGGCATCTGTTCTGCGCGAACCAGAATTCCGATCGCATTTCGATCTTTGAGCGGAATATCGCGACGGGTGCGCTTTCAGATACCGGTCATGCGATTGAAGTCGGCACGCCGATGTGCGTTCGCATCATCCGCTGACGCGGATTGGCCGTACTTTGTCAGAGGCGCAAGCGCTACTCGCACGCGCCCGCTGGCCTGCCAATTTGGTAGCGGTTTGAGTTTTCGCACGGCCAATGGTAAGGCAGCCTAACGAATAGAATCCGAGCATCGAGAGTTTTCTTGAATCCTGTCTGGTCCACTGCCGAACCGAGTTCCCCGACTTTGACGGATAGCGCACGCGCCGTTCTCAAGACCATAGCAGTGAACGGTCCGGCCACCCGTCCTCAACTCAGCGCCTTGCTGCACTTTTCCAAACCCACGATGTCGGCCGCCGTCACTGAGCTTGAGCGTTACGGGCTGCTCGCGCCGACGGGCGTGAACCGTGGACAAGTGGGGCGAACATCAGTTTCCTATGGTCTTGGCCCCAATGCGGGCTACGTGATCGGGATCGACTGCGGCACGACGCAGGTGCATGCGATTGCCCGCGGGCTGGACGGCTCGAAACTCGCCGAAGTCGCCCATCCCCTGGATGACAAATCGGGAAGGGACCGTTTCCAAACCATTGAAACCGTGATCGCCGAGCTTCTGCCGGATTGTGCGGGCAAGGCAACGCCTCTACGCGCAATCGCCATCGCCTTGCCGAACATCATTTCGCCATCGCTCGAGCGGCTTCCCGATCGGGACGCGTTCATAAGCGTCCTTGAGCGGCTGAAGAACAGCTATGGCGTTCCTGTCCTGCTTGAGAACAACGTCAATTGTGCTGCCCTTGCGGAATACCACGAAGGGGCCGCGAAACAGCATTCCTTCGCCATCTATATGCAGATCGGCGTCAAAGTGGGTGTTGGCATCGTTCTCGAGGGTAAGCTCTTCCGGGGCTTTAGAGGCGCGGCGGGCGAAGTCGGGCATCTGCCATTTCCCTGGTCCGAACGGGAGCAGCCGAGATGGCAGCATGTCGAAACATATCTCGGCTCGGCGGCATTGCTTGAGCGCGCGGCGCAGGAATGGCCGCCGCAGGAAGGAAATCCGCCTGCAAGCGCCAGCGAGCTGTTCGCGCTTGTCGATTTGTCCGCGACGGCGCGCAAGATCGTCGAGAAACATGCGGGCGATATTGGAAATCTGGCCGCTGCCTGCGTCAGCATCCTCGATCCGCAACTGATCGTGTTGGGCGGGGGCGTGGGCCAAAATGCCATTCTGCTGCCCGGCGTGGCGAAGGCCATCTGCGATTTATGCTGGCCTGTCGAGGTGGTCGTCAGCCAATTGTCGAACCAGGCAACCGTGTTGGGCGCGGTACGCCTTGCCATCGATTTCGCAATGGCAAGGCTGCTTGGCGAGGACAGCAAAGCCGCCTTCCTCTATCCCGGCGCGCTGACGGCCGATCTCATCAATATCCGATAGCGCTCAGATATCCCGCTTGGTGTCGGTTTGCCTATAGCGGAAATTGCAGACCGGAAGACCCGCGTCTTCCGAAAGCGTGCCAATCAGGAGTTGCGCTGGAATGGCCTGCAGAATAGCGTCGCCAATCCCTTTCGAGAAGCCCGGCACATGGATAACGACGAGATTGGCCTGGTCGTCGACATCCGTGCGCGAGGTCACGAGAACGGACGGGATGCCGAAAGCGGCGAGATCTTTCGCCAGCTTGACTTCTCGGCCGTCGCCGAACAACAGGACACCACTGTCCTTGTCGTTGGACTCCATAGGTCCATGCAGGAAGTTCAAGCTATCCCAGTCCTGCGCGGCGACGCGCGCGGCCTCGCGGATGAGCAGCGCGGCGTAGCCTGCAGTGCCGTAGGCGCAGCCGGCGCCGACGCAATCGATGGATTTCTTGCCGGCCAGGAGCTTTGCGGCCTTGTCCGCCTGCCTGCGTGTCTGATCGAGCGTTGCTGCCGCACGTGCGGAAAGCTCAGACCAACGCACGCCGGACGGCTTGCCGACTTTATCGGCAAGCAAAGCCGCCGTCAGAAGCGACCCCAGATAGCTCGTCGTGTTCGGGCCGCTGTCCGTTCCGCTGTCGGTTGCGATCATATGTTTGACGACACGGGAAAGCGGCGTGCCGTCGGCCTTTGCGATGCCGTAGGTGGCAGCCGCGGGGCGTAGTTCCATCGCATGGGCGGGTTCCTCGCTCCGGCCGGAGGCGGAGAAGGCAATGTAGGCGCCGCCGGCATCAACGGACGCTTCGTAGAGGTCGGTCGCCGGCAGGGCGAAGGCCCGGATGCCCTGACTGCGCATCTGTGCGGCCGCGACGGCTGCGGCATAGAGGCTGGCACCAATGCCGGCGAGAACGACCGGTCCGCTCTTCAATGGTGCGACATCCAATGTTTCGAGGCGGCTGGACACGGCTTTGAGGCACGCATCCAGCGCTGCGGGCTGCAGGGCGATCGCTTCGCGGTATGGCACTCTGTCTGTCATTGTTACGTCCGTACTTGAACCAAAGAAAAAGAGGCCGGATGAGGAACCTCCGGCCGTCGTTGCAGATCCTGCGTCTTAATCGTCGAGCTTCATGTAGTCGGCGAACCGCGCGGCATCGTTGATGGTGACCTTGTCGAGCTTGTTTTCGCCGAGGCCCCATTTTTCGAAGATCTTGGCATAGGTGCCATCGTCGATCATCGACTGCATGGTGGCGGCAAGCGCGTCGCGCAGTTGCGGGCTTTCCTTGCTGACGAGCATCGCCTGATAACCGACGGCGTATTGTGCGCCGCCAACCAGCTCGAGCTTCCTATTGCCTTCCGGCTGATGCTGCAGGCTGTAGGCGGCAACGCCGGTCGTATCCATCGACAGATCGGCACGACCGCTTTGAAGTGCGATCTTGATCTGGTCGTTGGAGGGGAACTGCATGACGTTCAGCGGTTTGTCCGCCGGGCAAAGGCCTTTCTGCTTGTCGAGAAGCTGCAGCGGGATCGAGCCCTGCACGGCGCCAGCATTGAGACCGCAGGCATCCTTCAGTTTATGGACGCCCTTCGGGTTGCCATCCAGAACGATGATGCTGGTGCCCTCGAGCATGTAGTTCACGACATCGACGATCTTTTCGCGATCGGCGAAATCGCCGAAGGCAGACATGCCCATATCGAAGCGGCCAGCTTGAATGCCCGGAATGATGCTGGCGAACTGGGCCGGCATATCGGTGAACTTCACGCCGAGGCGCGTGCCCATTTCGTCGCGCAGCTCACGCTCCAGGCCGATGATCGTCTTGTTGTCGTCGCCATAGAAATCATAGGGCGGCGTCTGCGGCTCCGTGCCGACCTTGATTTCGCCTGCCGACTTGATCTTCTCGGGCAGCATGTCGTGCAATTTCTGGTCCAGGCCGGCCGCCGACGCCACGCCGGCCGAAAGGATTGCGACAGCCGAAACCATGACTGTCAAAATGAACTTCGCTTTCATGTCATTCCCCTTTTCTTGATGCACGTGGAGGACGTGCGGCCTTTCGAGCCAATGCCTGCCGACCGGTCAGTGCATCCGCCTGAGAAATGCTTGCGTTCGCTCGTGTTTTGGATGGTCGAGAACCTCGCGCGCCGGTCCTTCCTCCACGACGATGCCCTGGTCCATTAAGACCACGCGATCTGCGACGTCGCGCGCGAAGGAGAGTTCGTGGGTGACCACGATCATGGTCATGCCATCAGCCGCGAGTTTGCGCATGACATTGAGAACTTCCCCGACCAGCTCCGGATCGAGGGCCGAGGTCGGCTCGTCGAAGAGCATCAGCTTCGGGTTCATCGCGAGCGCCCGGGCAATCGCGACACGCTGTTGCTGGCCGCCGGACAGTTGGTAGGGATAGGCGCCCTCCCGGCCTTCGAGATCGACCATCTTGAGGAGTTGCCGGGCGCGGGCAAGCGCCTCATTGCGCGGCTGGCCGCGGTTGAGAACGGGCGCCTGAGAAATGTTGGTCAGCACGTCCTGATGCGCGAAAAGATTGAAGCGCTGGAAGACCATGCCGATGTCGCGACGCTGGACGGCAAGTTCTTTTCCGCTCATCTCGTGAAGCGCGCCGCCCCGTTCGTGGTAGCCGATGAGCTGACCATCGACGAGAATCCGTCCGCTCGTCATCCGTTCCAGGTGATTGATGCACCGAAGAAAAGTGGATTTTCCGCTGCCGGACGGACCGAGCAGGCAAACGACTTCGCCCTTGCGGACGGAAAGATTGATCCCCTTCAGCACGTCGAGCACGCCGAAGGATTTGTGAACATCGATTGCCTCGACGATCAGTGGCGACAAGGTGTTTTCGGGGGCGCTCATCCGTTGCTCCCTTCGGCGCGCATCAGGCGTAGGGCATTGCGCCACCCGACTGGTGTCTGATGGGTGGATCTGCCAAGCCGTCGCTCGATGACGTACTGGATGCAGGATGCGATCGTCGTCATCACGAGGTACCAGATGCTGGCGACCAGCAGCAGTTCGATGATCAGGAAATTCTTGGCGTAGATATTCTGCGCACGCGTCAGCAGATCCTGCGCAGCGACGACGGAAACGAGCGAGGTTGTTTTCAGCATCGATATCGTCTGGTTGCCGATCGGCGGGATGATCACCCGCAGCGCCTGCGGAAAGATGATGCGAAGCATTGCCTGCGCGGGGGTATAGCCAAGCGCCTTGGCGGCTTCATGCTGGCCGCTGTCGACAGCCAGAAGCCCTCCGCGGACGATCTCGGCCATGTAGGCAGCCTCATTGAGGCTGAGCGCCAACAGCGCGGCAACGAAAGCCGTCACGATGGCGTTGGTGTCCAGATGGAACGAACCTATGTCGATGCTTGGAATGAATAGCTGGATGTTGAACCAGAAGATGATCTGGACGAGCAGCGGCGTCCCGCGGAAGAACCAGATATAGAGGCTCGCAAAGCCTGAGAGGACGGAATTGGACGCCAGCCGCATCGTCGCGAGTATCGCACCGGCGATGATGCTGATGATCATCGACAGCACAGTGAACAGGATCGTCAGCCGGATGCCGTCCAAAATGGTTTCATCGAAGATGTATTGCGGTATGGCCGACCAGTTGATGTGACGGCTCGTAGCAACCATGAAGACCAGCAGGCCAACCACTAGGATCAGCAGCGTGGCAGCAGCTCTCTGGCCCCAGTTGCGAGCGGGAATGATCTTTTGCGCGGTCATGCTGCTCTCCCATCATCGGTGGTTTCAACCTTGCCCGCGACATGCGGCAACGGCAGCGACGCCGGGCGTTCACCGGTCGCCAGCCGGCGCGCGAGGAGGATCGCCCCTTTGACTGGGGGCTCTTTCAGCAGGGTGAGACTGAGCTTTGGGGCTTTGTTCGCGAGTGCTCTGCTGAACGCTTCAAAGAGGCGCGGCTGCCGCGTGATGACACCGCCGCCGGTGACCACGTCGCTTTCCTTCGCGCCCCGAGCAATCAGCCGTGCGGCAAGCAGGGCAAGCGTTTCGCCGCCATATTCGATCACGCCAGATGCAAGGGAGGAACCGTCATCCGCCGCCTGAAAGACGATTGGAGCAAGCTCACCGATGCCTGCGGCAGAGCCTATGTCGCTGAGCGCGCGCCCGAATTCGACCGGGCTCTTGATGGCGAGTGCGTCCATCAGCGCACGCCCAAGGCCATCGAGCGCCCCACCGGCATCGAGAGACCCGCGGACGGCGCGGGCCGCCTCGCGGACGAGACCGCTCGCGCTCCCCTCGTCTCCGAGATACCAGCCCCAGCCACCTGCAGCGATCATCTTGCGATTTCGATTTCGGCCAACCGCGATCGAGCCCGTCCCCGAAATGACGGATATGCCGTCTGGTTTTCCGGCCGCCGGCAGAAGCAGTTCGGAGTCGTTCAAAACGAGCACTGTGCCGGAGAGTTGACCGGCAAGCTGCGCCTGCAGGCTCGAGCACTCCTCATCGGTGTCACAACCGTGCGAGCCGACGACCACGGCCGCCGGCGTACGATCTCCAACCATGCCGTTGATGAGGGAGACGAGCATCGACGCGTCGCGCTCGGCCTCCCGCCTTCCGCGCCATTCCGAAGTGGCAAGCGTCCGCTCCCCTATGCGGCCATGTTCGTCTTCGCCCATCAGGTGGGTCTTCGTGCCGCCTATGTCTATTCCAACGATCATGCTCGCCTCGCTTTCGTTAGGTAACTTACCTAATTAAATTTTTAGCGCAAGGCAGTTTTTGACGCGACGCGACGGTGGCGGGGTCGTTCATGAGAGTATCGTTCCCACGAGCAAAGGCGCCGCTTAAAGCGGCGCCTTTGTGGGAGAGCAAGCAATAGTGGACGCAACCTGGAATTTGGCCTGCGAGATTGCGTGCATCAAAAGCCGAGCCGGCGCAAATCCTCCGCAACGAACATCTGGCCGCTGCGGTTGCTGACGCTCGGCAATTCGGCGACTTTCGCCCACCAGATGATTAATGGCGAAAAGCTTTCCGGCACGGCGACGCCGGCGGCGTCGGCAAACATCAGGCCCGCAAAGACCGTAATGTCAGCCATCGAGAAATCGTCGCCGGCAACGAATGGCTGGCTCTCGAGAACCGTATTGAAATATTTCATGCCGTTGAGCGCCTTGTCGCGCTGACGATTGCCCCACTCCTGGCGGCCGGCCCATTCCAGACTCTTGAACGTCTGCAGGTCGTGGCCTAAGCCGGGCGTGGCGTAGTGGAAATAGTTGCCGACCGCATCAAGCAGTTCGGTTTCGGCTCTTTTCTGCATCATATGGATGAGAGCTTTTTCCTTTGGCGTTTTTCCAGTCAGCTTCGGGTCGCCATCGAGATTGTCGAGATATTCGGTAATTGCCGTGCATTCGGCAATGAAGGTGCCGTCATCAAGCTGCAGCACGGGCAGAACGCCGGAGGGGTTTTTCTCAAGGAAAGCAGGTTGCTTGTGCTCGGCGGCTATGAGGTCGACGGAAACAAACTCCACCTGCGGTTCGAGCTGCTTCTCTGCCAGAACGATGCGAATACGAGCCGGATTGGGAAAACCGGGGCGATCGAAGATTTTCATGACGTTGCCTTTCTTTATCTATCGATAGATAGACTACAGCGCTGTAGTTATCGCTTCCCTTTTTCGTAGTCAATAACTATCTATCGGGTGATAGACAGAGGACCAATGATGGCGAAGACGAAATCCGATATGCGCGAAGCGGTCATGGCGGTGGCAAAGGCGGCGGTGCAGGCGCACGGCTATAACGCGCTGAGTTTTCGCGAGCTTGCAAAGGATGTCGGTATCAAGAGCGCCAGCGTGCATTATCATTTTCCGACAAAGGGCGCTCTCGGGGCTGCACTGGCGCGGCGCTATACGGAGGACGGCGCCACCTATCTCGATGAATTGCTGGTCAAATCCCAGGATCCCAAATGGTGCATGGATCGATATGCTGAAGTTTTTCGCGCGGCGCTCGCCAATGAAAATCGCATGTGCCTGTGCGGCATCATGAGCGCGGAATTGGATGATCTACCCCCAGAGGTGAGAAGCGAGGTCGATAATTTCGCTGCCATGAACGTCGCCTGGCTCGCGCGCGTTTTGAAACTGGCAAACCCTGACGCGGCCGAGCATGTCTTGAACGAACACGCGATGGCGATTTTTGCGGCCATTGAGGGAGCACAGCTCATCGCCCGCGGATGTCGCGACATCGCGATCTACGACCGGACGGTACAGACCTATCGGCAGACAGGGCTCATTCCGTAAGCGCGCCCGGCGCTGTGAATCCCACATGTGACCTGCTTCTACCGAGGAGCTACGGCAATATGCCCGCCGACCCCATCCAGGCACCGTCACTTCTATTTCAAAGATCGGCTTGATCGATAGCGACAGATCGGAGGCCGTGCGAGCGCGCCTGCGAGACGCATGCTAGACATGATCACACAGAAGCCTTGTCTGTACCTCCTCGATACTTTGATCATTGCGTCATTCACAGGAACAAGGCAGCATATTCTTCATTGGCGCGGCGGCAGGCCAATAGACCTTAGTATTTCTTTCGCATGCTACTTATCGCCAGGAACGCTGGCACGAAGGGGATCGACATCGTAATGGTGACACGCGCGCAGCAGATTGGCGTCGTTATCGGCTTGGCGATTGTCGCGGCGTTGACAATCCTGCGGGCAAGCGATCCCCAGTTTCTAAGGCTCGCCCGTAATTTGACATTCGACCAGTATCAGCGCCTGGTGCCCCGGACCTTCGAGAACCTGCCTGTGCGGGTCGTCGACATTGACGAAGCATCGCTGCGCGAGTTCGGTCAATGGCCGTGGCCAAGAAATCGGATTGCCGCCCTTGTCGACAGGCTCTCCGGCATGGGTGCATCCGCTATCGCTTTCGATGTGCTCTTCGCAGAGCCCGATCGCCTGTCGCCTCGCAATGTCGTTCGCGACGTCCCTGGCGTTGATCCGGCGCTGCTTGGCCAATTGCCTGACAATGATGAGATATTTGCCAAATCACTGTCCGGACGGCCTGTGGTGCTGGGTTTCGGCCTCTCCAACGAAGGAAACTATCTGCCGCCTGTCAAAGCCGGTTTTGCCTACACTGGCGCAAGTCCTTTCGGTGCGCCGCCCGCGATCAAGGCCGCGACACCGCTGCAGCCGCAATTGGAAGCCAACGCCGCCGGCATCGGGCATATCAGCCTCAATCCGGGCGCCTCGTCCGCGGTGGTGCGCGCGGTTCCGCTTTTCCTCAGCGACAGCAAGCAGCTTTACCCCAACCTTGCGATCGAGGCACTCCGGGTTGCGCAGGGAGCCTCCACCTACATACTGGACAGTGCGTCAGACGCGCCGAACACCATAACGCGGGTCAAGATCGGAGATTTCGTGGTGCCGGTAACCGCGGCGGGCGAGCTCTGGCTCTATGTCAGCCCCGACACCAAAGAAAGATATATTTCCGCAAGCAAAGTGCTCGCGACAGGAGACGTCTCCGCCGATATCAAAAACGCCATCGAAGGCAGCATCGTGTTCGTCGGGACATCTGCCGCTGGCCTGCAGGATATCCGCACGACCGCTCTGGACGAAAACGTACCGGGTGTCTCCGTGCACGCGCAGATCGTCGAGCAGATCCTTTCAGGCCGCTTCCTTTCCCGACCGGACTGGGCAGACGGTCTGGAAATCCTGTCCATCGCCGTGCTGGGCAGCCTTTTGGTAATCCTGACCACCTTCGTCACTCCGGCAGTCGCGCTCGCCTGCGGTCTGCTGATTACCTTTCTCGCCCTCGTCGCCTCCTGGACCGCCTTTCTCTACGCAGGCCTTCTCTTCGACCCGCTGGCACCGATCGTCGCCGGATCGATCACGCATTTCGCTGCGACGGCATTCCGCTTTCTCGTGACAGACCGGGAACGGCGCGACGTGCGGCGGGCCTTCGGCCATTATCTTTCACCTTCCCTGCTCTATCGCATCGAGCATACGCGCAATGCCCTGCGTCTCGGGGGAGACGAGCGCGAATTGACCGTCATGTTCGTCGATGTGCGAAACTTCACGCAGATCAGCGAGCAGATGACGCCGAGCGCCTTGGTCGCATTTCTCAACACGCTGCTAGATGCGCTGAGCCACCATGTCATCGCGAATGACGGCACGCTCGATAAGTTCATCGGGGATTCGATCATGGCCTTCTGGAACGCTCCCATTGATGTGCCAGACCATGCCGGCAAGGCCGTGCGCGCGGCGCTGGGCATGCGTGAGACGCTTGCTCGCCTCAACAGCAGCGATGCGTTCGGCTTCGGAGATGAGCGACAAGTCGCGATAGGGATCGGCATACATACCGGGCTTGCCTGCGTCGGCAATATGGGTGCGGAGACCCGCTTCAATTACTCTGCAGTCGGCGATGCCGTGAACATTGCCGCGCGAATCGAATCCGCCTGCAAGGACATCAGTTTCGACGTTCTGGTGTCCGAACCCACGGCAAAGCTGCTGTCCGATTGCGCACTGCTCGAAGCGGGAGCGCTAATGCTGAAGGGGAAGAGCATGCGAACCAAGCTCTTTGCGGTGATCGGTGATGCACGTCTGGCAAGATCCGGCGAATTTGTTGAACTTCACGCAGAGCACAAGCGGCTTGTCGAGGCCTTGCGAACACACTCGACGGGCACCCGCAAACTGATCGGCGCCGCAAAACTCAAGGCGCAGGCCGCGGCAGCAGGGTTGCTGCAGGAATTCTATGGCCATATCTCGCACAGAGCCGCGCACTTCGCCGATGAGCATGCAGATAGAGCCGATCATGCCGATACCTAGAGCAATTCCAGGAAAAGTGCGCAGTATCCGTCTTAGTCAAGCGTGTTCAGGTGTCCAAAATCGATCCTCTCGGATGAGTGCGTTTGCGAGAATGACGAGCTTTCGCATGATGGCGGTAATGGCGGCCTTGGCGGCTTTTCCGCCGGCGGTGAGTTGCTGGTATTTGCTCTTGAGGGGTGGATTGAAGCGAATGGCGACGAGGGCCGGCATATAGAGGGCGCGGCGAAGCTGGGTCCTGCCGCCTTGAATGAAGCTTTTGCCTTTCCATTGGCCGGACTGTCGCACGACCGGCGCGAGACCGGCCAGGCTGGCGGCCTGTTTGTTGGCCAGTGTTCCAAGTTCCGGCATGTCGGCAATCAGCGCCAGGGCGCAGGTTGCCCCGATACCGGGAATGCTGGTGAGGATGTCGAGACGGCGCTGCAATTGCGGCTCGGCGGCAATCAATCGACGGCTTTCGGCATCGACAGCCTCGATTTGGGCGTCGACCTGCCGCAGCCGTTGCTCGGCCTGGCGCTGCAGCAGGGGGATGGTCACATTCTTCTGCCGATGCAGGAGAGCGTTCCGGTCCTTAACGAGCGCGCGGCGAGCGGCGAGCAGTTCGGCGAGAAGATCAAGCACTTGGCTGCGCATTGGCCGGATGTCCGGGGCCATCAATGTGCCGAACCGGGCCATGACGCGCGCGTCGATGCGGTCCGTCTTGGCCAGCCGGCCACAGGCTTTGGCGAAGGCGCGTAGGCGCTGCGGGTTCACCTTGACGCCGGGCAGGTCCGCCGTTGCCAGCATGCGTTCGAGGCGCCGATGGTAGGCGCCGGTCGCCTCGAAGACAATGCGCTCGGGCGCGTAAGGCAACAGCCAGCGGATCAATGCCCGCAGCCCTTTGGCGTCGTTGGGGAACTGCTTGTCGATGCCGTCCGGCAGGAGATGGACATCGAGGCGATCTTTCGAGATGTCGATACCGAGGGTTCGTGCTATCGTATGAGCCATCTTTTCCGTGTCCCATGCTTGTCATGCGGGCCGTCAAAGCCCGGCTATCCGTTCAGGCCTCATGGAAAAGAAAGGGGCGATCCTACTGCGCAACGGTTCTGTCAAACCAGCGGTTTCTCGATCCCACCCCTCCCGCCGTCTGTGGGTGTTCAGGCCCACAGGCGGCAATCCATTGTCGCCTCAAAACAAGACAAAGTCATAAGACAAGCGGTTTTCCGTCCGGAATGCGTAAAAACAAAGGGATAGAGCGGGAAAGCGATTCCGCGAAACGCTGAACCGCTCTAGCTGATTTTGCAACCAGTGCCCGTAACCGCAATCATTGAAAGCGGACAGGATTTCGGGGCTCAGATAGCTTTGGGCTACCTATGGTGATCCCCGCCACCATTGTCGCCATGATCGCCGTCATGGCCGTCGCTGTCATGATGACCGCGATGATCATGGTGACCGTGATGATCATGATCATCGCCGTCGTCTTTGTCAGGTGTGCTCGGCGGGCTTGGAACGTCCGGTGTGCTAGGTGTTTGGGGCGTACTGGGCGCGGCCGGCGCCTCGGCACGTGGCGATTCAGGTGCGCTCGGTGTACTGGGGGCACTAGGAGTGTCGGGCGGTGACGGAGCGGGACTAGTGGCTGGAGCGCTGCGTTGGGGTGTACCGTTTGGCCGGTCTCTCATCGCGGTCGATAGGCCACAATCGCCGCCGCCGGCAAAAGCCATTCTTCCCGAAAGCCTTTGATCGCCGGACAGGAACGGTAGGGCGCGCTGGTTGCCGAGCGTCTTGAGAATATCGCGATTGACCCGGCGCGGATCACTTATCTCGCCATTGCGTTTGGCGACCACGCAGTCGCATTGCGCTTTCAATTGCCTGCAGCCGCCCGCGCCGCAAAATTGAGCGGCGCCGTTCAACAGAACTACCGCCGTCGTGCCGTTGGGGCCGACATAGAAATCAAACGCTGTTCCGCGCACACCGATCGTTCCCGCCGGCGTCACGATTTGATAGGCCGAGTGGTTTGA